>CAKQWG010000029.1 GCA_934278005.1 uncultured Pirellulaceae bacterium
AGCTGGCTGGGGTTCGGTAGCTGGCTGGGGTTCGGCAGCTGGCTGGGGTTCGGCAGGCGCAGCAGTCGCATCCGCTTGGGCCGCTCTGGTGCTGGGAACATTGTCGGTCGCCGGCGGTGCGGTTTGCTGAGCCGAGCTATCTAGCGGCGGCAACAGCAGCACCGTGGCCAAGCAAAAAGTAACCGTTCTTTTCATGACAAGCTTCGAATCGATCAGATGGTAGGGGAGGGGAGGGGCTGCACTAAGCCCATTTTGCTCCAAACGCCTCGCGAGTTCAATCGTTTTACGTCCCTCGGCGGTTTCCATACCACTGGATATGGGCTCGCGGGCAAAACTGCAGCCCGTGCTGCTCACACCACGGTCTCAGCCACTGGGCTTGCCGCAGCAGTTGAGCCTGCTGTGTGCCCTGAGGCATCAGCAGCACTCGCTCGCTGTCACAGCAACCCAGCTCGTCCACATAAGCTAGCACCTCTTGGGCATCTTGAACATTGTCAACCACAAACTTGAGCTGATAGGGGTGGTCGAGCATCAATTGCCGCACCACGTCCAAGCGCTCGCGTCGCTGGTGATGCAGCCGGTGCCAAGTGGCGTGTGACGCTGCGTCAGGAGCTGAAGCCGAGAGTTTGGGGCTGATGGAGATCAAGTCGCAGTGCAGCGACTGGTACAGGGTTCCAGCCGTTTCGATGGTAATATGTTCGCCCGCCGCATGCAGGTCGTCGCACAGTTCGTAGAGATTGGCGAAAATAAACGGCTCACCGCCGGTCAGCACGACATGTCCTGTTCGGCAGGCGGCGACTTGGGCCAAAACCTCATCGATGCTATAGTAGTCCCCTTCGGGCTCCCAGGAAGCGAAAGGGGTATCGCAGAACCAGCACCTCAGATTGCAGCCGCTGGTCCGCACGAAGACGCTATCCGTACCGGTCAGCAGACCTTCGCCTTGAAGACTGCTATAGATCTCGCTGATACGTAGTTTGGCCCCCTGTTGATTCGCCCCCTGTTGATTCGCCCTCTGCTGTTTCATACTGCCCGTTATATTTCTTAGTTTTTACATCCCATTCTCACGGTAGGATTTTCGCCGGTGTCCACTCCGTTTCAAGACCAGTTGGAAGTTTTCGAGAATAGTTTCCCTGATCGAGCTTACGAAATTGAAATTACCTGTCCTGAGTTTACGTCGATGTGTCCGAAAACGGGCCAACCCGACTTCGGGACGTTGATCTTTCGCTACGTTCCAGACAAACTGTGCGTCGAGCTGAAGAGCCTAAAGTTGTACCTGCAAAAGTTCCGCAACGAGGGAATTTTCTACGAAAATATCACCAATCGCATTCTCGACGACTTTGTCGCCGCCTGCCAACCGAGGCGATTGAGCTTGGAGAGCCACTGGACGCCGCGCGGAGGCATATCCTCCGTGATCACCGTCGAGTACGAAGCCGCCACCTAGAATTTATCCGACACATGATTTACCGTTAATCACCGTTACAAGGACATGTTTTATGACTTCCACACCCGTCATTCTTAGCGGCTTTGCCGATGAAGCTGCTAATGAAAAGCAAGCCGTTCAGCAGTTCGCAGCCATGGCCGCGGCCGGCCTACAGTACTATTCCATTCGCTTCATCGACGTAGGCGATGGTATCAAGAATGCGATGGCCCTCTCTAAGAATGAGTTGAAGACGGTCGTTAATCTGCAGCAGGAATACGGTCTGAGCGTGGCTACCATGGGCTCTCCCATAGGAAAGGTTCGCTTGCTGGATGTCGACGATGGTTCGACTAACAAATATATCCCCTTTAAAAAGTACCTGCAGACCGACGTCAAGCACGCTTGCGAGGTAGCCAACACGCTGGGGACAAAGTTGATCCGCGGCTTTTCGTTCTATCACCCAATTGGCACGCGGCCCGAGGAGCACATCAATCAGGTCGTCGATCAACTAGGACAGATCGCCGATGTGTGCGCCGCATCGGACCTGGTTTTTGGGCTAGAGGTCGAAGCCAATCTGGTTGGGCAAACAGGCAAGATCTTAGGCGAGATCCACCGCAAGGTAAAACGCAACAACTTGGTGCTGATCTTCGACGGCGCCAATTTGGTGTGCCAGGGGATGACACCGGACCAAGTCTTCGCGGAATACTTGGCTATGAAGCCCGGCATGGGATGGCTGCACATTAAGGATTATCGCCACGACTCGGCTGCGGCGCGTCTGCAGCATATCGACGAAGCCTCGCTGAAGAATTTCGTCCCTGTCGATGTGGGAGATACTGGGCATGAAGCCATCTTGCGGGACCTCAAGCAGGAGCTGCCCAAGATCGAAAAACGCATGAAGAAGTTTGGCGCTCCCGGTGTCGTGTTCGACTTGGAACCGCACGTTAAAGGTGGTGGGCAGTTCGGCGGGTTCAGCGGCCCTGATGGCTTTGGCGTGGCCCTGCGTGGCCTGTGCCGCCTGCTAGACTATGTCGGCATCGATTATCATCTAACTGACTTTGACGACATCCTGCGTCGACGTGACGGCTAATGGCGCCCGCATGGTTGCACTTAAAAGCGCGTATCGAACAGTTCGTTACGCTGCGCCGCGAGCCGCTACAGCTCGGCCAACAAGCACTGCAGTGGTACCGCGTGATCGACGGCGAGCGGCTGTTGGATGCAGCGGTCAGCCACCACCGCCCGGCTGAAGAGCTAGATCCCTTCTGGGCGGCCACCTGGCGCGCGGCGCAGGGGCTCGACCGCTTCTTGGCACGCTACGATCTGCAAGACCAACGCGTGCTGGAACTCGGTTGTGGCTCCGGCCAGGCCGGCGTGGGAGCCGCCTTGCGCGGTGCCCGCGTCACCATGACCGACGCGGTCGGGATCGCGCTGCTGGTGGCGCGCCTGAACGCATGGGCAGTCACAGACCGAGTACACGTAAGGCGTTTAAAATGGGATGCACCAGGACTGGCTGGGCCACGCTTTCCCTGGATTATCGGTTCCGATTTAGTGTACGACACCAGTTTATTCCCACTGCTCGAACGCTGTGCCCGCTTGCACCTAGCTGAGCATGGACGACTGCTGCTTAGCGAACCTCATCGCCACACCGGAGACCATTTTTCTAAATGGATTGTACAGGCCGGATGGCAAACCATCGAGCACGACATGGATCTCGGGGATTCGCGCGTGCCGATTCGCATCTTCGAGTGCAAAGTGGCTTGAGGTTGCCTATGCGAGCGTCTGGAGTGTGGCTGAGGAGTGTGGGAAGTGGGAAGTGGGAAGTGGGGGCAGACGCGGAGTGTCGAGCCACACTAGGCGTGATGCTTCTTTAACCAGTCCCAGATTTCCGCGAGTCGCTGATCGCTTAACTGCGAATTGTAGTCCAAGACTCGCTGGGCTTTTGAAGAATCGTAGTAGTGGTACAGGTTCGCCATACCCAGCGTGGCTCCGTTGACATCTCGCTCTGGCAGCGCGAAGCGGCGATTGGCCCAGTCGATGACAGTTCCTCCCCAGCGCACACGCTTGCCCAGTCGCAGTACAGGCTTGCGAACGCCCGCAATGCGCAACATGCGTCTCCATAACTCACGATAGCGCAGATTCTCGCCGGCCAAGATGTAGTTCTCACCAACGGCGCCGCGCTCCACTGCGTTGACGCACGCCTTAGCGACTTCGCCCGCGTCGCATAAGCTACACCCGCCCGGCGGCCCGGCTACTATAGGTGCTTTGGCAACCTGCAAGAACATGCGACCGCTCGATGGCTTCCAGTCGTAGAGCCCGAGCATAAACCCTGGGTGGACGATGACCGCGTCAAGCCCGCTGCGCTTGACGGCATCGCGAACGACCCGCTCGGCTTCGGTCTTGCTGACAACATAGCTACACGGGACTTTGGCAAGACCATCCACACCGCGTTCGTCGATGGTCGACGCTGGCGAACGTGCACTTGGCAGCGTATCCACTGTGGAGACATGCACCAAGCGACTGCCATGCCGCAGACAGGCGTCGACGACGTGCTGCGTCCCCTCCACGTTCACTCTCCGCGACTGCTCCAGTTGAGTCCAGCCGATATGGATCAGCGCGGCGCAGTGGATGACAGTCGTGCAACCGGCAATGCCTTTGTCGAGCACGGCGGGTTGGTTGACATCGCCTTCGATAATTTCGATCGGCAGATCTTCGAAAGCGGTGCGGGGCGAGCCGGGGCGGCAAAGCACGCGCACCGATTGGCCACGTGCGCACAGCTCGCGCACGACGTTATTTCCCAGCAGGCCGGTTCCGCCTGTTACAAAATACATGCTTAACCTCTAATAATCCGATGTTTCGACGGCGTCTACTCGATGCCGTGCATCCTACGTTTCATCCAGCCGTTAAGGCAGCACAGAATTAGGCCTGCCACGATGGGAATGGCGGTGTAGATCAAGAAAAACGTCGCCAGCCCATATTTTTCCGAGATCAGATCGATGTAGCTGCCTGTCCAGCCGGCCAGATAGTTGGCGACTGCAGTCGCCAAAAACCATACTCCGAACATCATCCCGACCAACTTCAACGGCGCTAATTTGCTAACGTAAGATAGTCCCACCGGCGAGACGCACAGTTCGCCCATGGTATGGAACCAGAAGGCGATTACCAGCCACCAAATGCTGACCGTTGCCGTGCGCTCTCCGTGCGAAATGCTCATGCTCCCCAACGCCAGCACGCCGAAACCGAGTCCCAGTAGGATCAGGCCCAGGCCGAATTTGATGGGCGCCGAGGGGTTCAGGCGGGTTTCCCACAGGCGACTAAACAACGGCGCAAAGGAGACGATAAAAAAGGAATTCAGGATTTGAAACCAGGAAGCGGGAATCTCTGTCTCGTTGTGCCTCTCAGCTACGACGCTGGCCTTAAAAGCCTTCTCAAAATCGCCGGCTTGTTGCTCATCGATGATCTGCAGTTTGCCAGCGCCACCCTTGCCCTCCATGTCGATCACGTACAGCGCTTGATCCGGTTCAAGCGAACCATCGTATTGCACGGTCGAATGCATTACTTCTCCGGCCTGCCCGCCGGCGAAGCTGACTTCGAAAGCGCGGGTGCGGAACTCTTTAGCCAACATCCACACAGCCAAGCACCACACAATTACGAAGCTGGTCAGAATCACGATATTGGAAATTGGGATAACTCGGAATGTAGCCCGGACTAACCGCAGCAGTACAAACGTAACGATGGCCAGCGGGACGATTGTCAGCAGCGTGTTGGTCCAGAAGAACATGCTGGCATAGCCGCCGCGCATGATGCGTCCGGTGTAATCCTTGGCAAAGATTGCCATGGAGCCACCAGCTTGTTCAAACGCCATCCAAAAGAAGATGGTGAAGAAGGACAATACACCGATCACAATCAATCGATCGCGGATCACGCGTGGATCGTTCTCCTCTTCCTGGCCAGCATCGACAGCGCTGTTTTGCTTAAGCGCCGTGGCCCGCGTGCCATGGACTCCCAGAATGGACTGCCCTAAGAAGAACATGACCATTCCCAGCCCCATAAATAAACCGGCTAGGCCGAAGCCAGCGCTCCAGTTCACCTTCTCTCCGACGTAGCCGCATAGCATGATGCCCAAAAACGCGCCCGAATTGACACCCATATAAAAGATGGTGTAAGCGGCGTCTCGCTCGCGATCTTTGCGATCGGCGTAGAGTTGTCCCACGATGGTCGAAATATTAGGTTTGAAAAAGCCATTACCGGCAATTAGCAGCGCTAGACCTAGATAGAAGGTGGCTGCTGTCTCGAGCGCCATCGAGGCGTGCCCGAGCGTCATCAGCAGTGCGCCCAGGAGCACCGCAACACGGTGCCCTGTCCATCGGTCAGCTACAAATCCGCCGAGGATGGGTGTTAAGTAAACCAGGCCTGTGTAGAGCGCGTACAGCTTCAGTGCCTCTTCGCGACTCCACCCCCAGCCACCGCCGGCCAGTTCACTGACCAAAAACAGCACTAGCAAGGCGCGCATGCCGTAGTAGCTGAAGCGTTCCCACATCTCGGTGAAGAACAGTAAAAACAGCCCCGCTTTGTGACCGAAGATGTCTGGCAAGCCCAAACTGCGATCAGTACTGCTGGCCGCGATCGAATTACTGGACGGCATTTTTCGCTCCGAAAGAACAGCTCATGGCGGGGGGGAATGTCCCACTGGACGATAGACTGCTGCCTATTGCATAAAATCTCACGCGACAGCGTAACTCCCCAGCCCGCTCAGGGAAAGCCCGACTAAGGCCTCAATTTTACAAGCCGATCAGACCCACGGATTCCCGCTTCGGTGGCGATTATATCACAGGGGCCTATCGATCGATCAGGCTGCCCTACGCTCTAGCGGTTGACTGCTGCTGCAGTTGGTCCCACTTGTGCTGGCACCAACGCGTGAAGGCATCGAGCAGCGTAGCTGAGTTGCCCGGCACGCGCAGGCTCACGATTTGCCCAGGGATGACCTGCGCGGCTGTCTCGGGTCGCAAGCGTAGGCGACAATTAAAACGCGGTTGCAGCAGTTTGAGATCTTCGCTGCCTGTGGTGGACTGCTCCGTCCTTACCGCGATCGGTCCACCATAACTGGCGGCTAGCAGAGGCTGTAGAAGCTGATCGCTAGCTCGTGGATCAACTTTTTCTAATCGCCCGGCTAGACGCTTGCCGCCAGCGACTTGCGCAACGATCAAGCTCCCGACGGCGGACCGCATGAGCGGGACATCATGTTGACCGATCGAGGCTACTATTTCCAAATCGCCAGGGCGCGCCACCATGGCTAGAGGCTCGCCCGCTTTGAGAAACATGCCCAAGTTGCGATTGAGTTCGTTGCTTACCAAACGTCCATCTCTGGGGCTGCGGACCAGCAAGTCTGCCACTCGTCGGCGCAGTTGGGCAACCTGTATGTCTAACGCGTCGCGTTGAGCTTGCGCGGTCTGGAGTTCAGCCAAAAGCCCTTGCGCTCGTCGCAGAGCAATAGTCTCAGCGATGGTCATCAGCTCGTTTTCCTTCAGCGCTAATTCCAGTTCCAGCTCGGGATTGCTTAGTCTTGCGATTGCATCGCCCACTGCTACGACGCTCTGATTGGTGACGAACACTTCGGTCAAAAATCCGTCGGTATCGGTGCGGATCCACTGTGGGTCGCGAAGCTCGACATAGCCGGGGATGTTGGGTTGAAGTGGCGCCGGGAGCACGCCTACTAGCAGGCACAAACTTGCAGCGATCACGCCACCCCACAGCGTTTCCCACCGACCTTTGAAGCATGGCCAATCCAGCCAGCCGTTGCTTCCTGTCGAATCCGCGGCCTGCCTTGCTCCACCTATAGCAGCGGGCGCCCGCTGGCTTGCATGTCTGCGCGCGGTGCGCAGCCTAAGTAGAGGCGTTAGTACAACTGCGTAGGCTCCCCAAGCGACCAGAACGATACCGACACCCTGTAGGCTCAAGATGGTACCGACCGCTAAACTCAGCATCATCACAATGCGATATTGGTAACACGCCAATCCATACACTACCAGCGGAATGGAAATTCTGTGCCGCGCGATGCGCCAGGGCAGCATGCACTTGATCAGGCACTGCTTAGCGGCCAATTGAGCATCGGTATACAGGTTGGGGTAGTTGATAAGATCAGAAAAAATGAAGTAGCCGTCAAAACGAATCAATGGACTGGCATTGAACGCGAGCGTCGTCACCGTACCCATCGTGGCAACTGCGCAGCAGAAGTACTGCAGCGATTGATTATCGGTGGAGACCGCCACAATCGCAGCCAGAGAGGCGAGCGTTAATTCAACTAGCATCCCTCCCGCACAGCACAACATGCGTTGCATGCGGCTGGGAATAGTCCATAGATCGGACAAATCTACAAAAGGGATCGGAGCCATGAAGATCAGACTAACGCCCGCCGATCGGATTTGACTACCGACGCGGACCGCCATCACGGCGTGCCCCATCTCATGGGCGGTCTTAAGCATCAACCAAGCCGCGCCCCACCACATCCAGCCGTCGGAGACAAATAGCCGGCTGGTGGCTTCGGCGAACAATCGCCAATGGGACAATACGCTCGCGCCGGCCACTAGCCACAGGAGGACTACCGCGAAAAATACAGGCCAGCATACCAGGGGCGCAAAGTATGCTCCCAGTCGTTCCATGACTGCGCCGCGGATTAACGGAATCTTGGTATAGATTGGATTGAAGTTGAATTTCGCGGCCGCTCTGGGCGATGTGGAGCTAGGGCTGGGAGATTGGATTAACCCCGCCTGGCTCAGCCACCCAACCACCTTCACGACATCCTGCTGATTAATTTCCACGGTTTCGTCAAGGGCGTGTACCTCCAATGCGACCTGCGCCGCACAGCGCTTTCCGTCAAGCGAGCTAGCGATCAGGTACTCGACGCGTCCCATTCGCAGGTAGCGGCCGTCGATCGACTTGACGGCGTACCACAGACTTTTGCCTTCGCCTTGCACGACATAACGTAGGTCCGACCGGATTGTCGCCAGCGGTTGAGAACTTGCATTTGTAACCATGCTACCACGCCAACTTCTTCATCAGCCACATGGCTGGTCGATGGAATAACAACCATCCTAGCGATTGTGAACCGCTTGACAGCCGGGCGGTTCCCTTCATGCCAGGACGCAGTTGTCCCGAATCATTTTCGACATCGATCGTCGCTTCGAAGACAACATTCGTATCGATTACCTTGCCACGTGGATCGATACGGCTGAGCTCTGCAGACCACTTGGCCCCAGGTGCCGCGTCGACGCGCACTGTAGCGGTTTGGCCCACTTTGATCCGCGCTAGATCGCTGCTGCTAAGATGAATGTCGACGCGCATGTTTTCCATAGAAGCGATTTCGAACAGCATATCGCCACGTGTTACCGGCGCGCCGTCACTTTGAAACCAATCGCCCTGAACGATTACACCTGCTACAGGGCTGCGCAGCTCCAAGCGGTCCAGTTGCTGTTCCAGCGATTCGATCTGTAAGGCAATTCTCTCTTGTTCCAACTGCGCCAGTCGCAATTCACCACCGGCTCGAGTAGCAAGAGCCGTATCGCGTTTCTTGCCAGCCGCCGCGTACTCCGACTCGGCGGAAGAGAGTTTCCAGCGCAGCTGTTCATCATCCAGGCGGGCTAGCACCTGACCTGCAGCTACCACATCTCCAGGGCGAACTATCGCTTGGCCAATGCGTCCATCGACGGGACTTGATACAAAGCTTTTATGAGCCGGCTCGACCACACACACCCGCTGTGGCCAATATGGTAGCGGTAGAGCTAGGCTGGCAAGCAACGCCAACGCCGCTACTAGCCCAGTGCGACCCGGACGCGAGCGATAAAATTGCAGACGTCGTTGCCACGCAGCGGCTTGTGAGCCGGCGCGACAGTTCAGCCAAATCTGCAGCCAGTGCTGTAGCTCAGTTTGTGCCTGGGCTATCAGCGTCGAATAGGCTTGCTGGCTCTGCAAGTGCTCGGGTCTGCGGACGCAGACCACAACGCCCATTTCGATAGCCTCACCCAGTCCCGGAATTTTGTCGTTGGACGCGCCGAAACCGAGCACCAACTCGCCGTTGACGGCTTGACGCAATTGTTCGAGCACCAGGGAAGAGCGCCCGTTGGCTGTAGCAAACAGACAAGTTGCCTTTGCCAGGATGGCTTCGCTGGTTGCCGAATGCACATAGGAACCAAGGGCGGTCTCTTGGACCGTCTGCGAAGCGTATTCTTCCCGGCGACCACCTGAGCGCAGCAGCCCCAGATAGATATCCCCCTTGAAGCTCCGCGCGGTCAGAGTAAGTGCTTTCTGCAGCGATGCGTCGCCGCCGTCCGGTGGACACTGATTCCAATCGACCAGTAGTGCAGCCAGAGCGCGTGGCCGAACGGCGGCCGGCGGCGAAGGGCTCTGTCGCACATGCTGGTCTAACTGCGTTTCGCTATCTGAAGGTTGGTTGCTCGCAGACCCATCGTCTGAAACATGCGAGCTCTGGTTGAGTCTCGAAGATGCGCCTCCAACAAATAGCGCTGCCGCGTAAGTATCGATCGAGCTATTACTATGTGCTTGCACGAGCGCGTAAGTCCAACGGCGAAAGTAGTGTTCTGATAAATTTATGGATCCAGCGCTGGGGCCTGGGGCCGATGCGTCCTAGCCGCCATCGAAGCTTGCGCGCGCCGCCATTATTCTTGTTGGCATTGCTTCTTATGTCGCCCTCTGGCTTACGTCGCCCTCTAGGCATTCGCTAGATCGCGCCTAGACTCCCGTTGTGGAGCTCTTACTTACGCGGTTCACTCGGAGGCTGTTGGTCGAGCAATAGTGCACAGCGAGAGCCTAAAATCTTTAGTTCGGGATTCTCAATCAGCACGCGGACTTCGATCAGGCCGCTCTCACCGTCGGCTACCGGCGAAATATGCTCCAGCGTGGCCAGCGTGACTTGTCCATCGCCCAACCGAACTCGTACCTTGCGGTCGCGCGATAAGCTCTGAACCTCTTGGATCTGTAGGAAGAAGCTGGCTCGCAGACGCGATACGTCCACGATCCGCAATACCTCAGGACCGTTCGGAGATAGAAACTCTCCTAACTCTCGGTGAAATTCGGTGACTATACCATCGATTGGGGCGGTAACGGTCCGTTGGAGGATCTGATGCTTGAGCCGCGCTACTTGTAATCCCAGCACCGCTTGCTCTTCAAGCTCGGAAGCCAACCGTGCTTCGGATATTTTCAGATCGGCCTGCGCACGTTCCAGCTCCGTTTGGGAACTAAAGCGATTCTCGCGAGCCGATTGGAGGGCTTCTACGCGGCGGCGGTTAAGTTCGACATCTGCGGCTGCAGCCATTTGCCGTCCGCTCGCTTGTGCTTGTGCCTGGACGATGTGCAACTGCGTTTCCATGGCGCTGGACTCAATCTTTGCCAAGGGCTGCCCAGCGGTGACGCGATCGCCCAGGTGGACCAACAACTCCTCCAGCAAACCTGGTTCGGCGCAGGCCACATCGCTGGATCTCCATGGTTCTAATACTCCGTCGGGAGCATAGCCCTGCAGCGCTGAAACCCTAGACGACTTACTTTGACCAATCACGCTTTGACACAATATCACCGCCACTAGCGCGATCGCAATCGGCATTAGCTTAGGGTTTATGGTCATGACGGACATTGCATTGAGGACGAGTACAATCGCTGAATACAATCAGCGCCACTCAAATTTACGGCGCAGTTAGCAATCTCCAAGTGGAATGTACCGGAATCGGTGGGTATCTAGACCACGGTGCAGCTCTTTATCGGTTGTGACGGTGGTACGGGCAGTTTCTGCCATTCCGTCATTGCCGCGTAGATGCGTTTTAATCCGACAACACGGTTTAAGAAGTCGAGACGGTTTCCGCTGAGCCCTCGTCTAACTAATCGGCTCTGCGGGGTGTCAGCGAAGCGAGGGGAGCAGTTCGCCGGTGGCCAGTCGCAAGCTGGCAATAGCGATCATGTGATCGGCCTGCGCACGCGCCCACGTGTTCTCTGCCTGGATCAGTTGAATTTGTGCGTTGAGCAATTGGTCGAGCAGCAGGTTTCGCGCGGTGCCGTCTAGAAATGCGTCCTGCCAACGAGCGGTCAGGTAGTCGAGTTCGGAGCGGATGGCCAGAGTCGAACGCACGGACGATTCCAACTCGCTAAAGGAGGCGTCGAGCTGTGCTATGGCACCTTCGACGCTGGCCCCAACGGTCAACAGCGTATGATCTAGATCGAGCAGTGTACGGCGCAGCTCTAGACGCCGCTCTCGCAAGATCGCCTTAGCAGCCGTATTGCTGTACGGGCGCAGATAGGTGACTCCTCCCGAGTAGCTCGGTCTGCCCGTGCTAAATTGATCGCCGAACGATTTGACTGCGTCGTAATCCCCGTTGAGGCCGCGAACGTAACCTTCCATTACCAGATTCAGTGTGGGCCGCAGCTCATTCTCAGCCACTTGCAGTTTGGCTCGCGCGGCCTGCAGGCTGACTCGAATGGCTTGAATCTCCGGATGGTAATTCAAAGCCGAGGTGAGTTCCGCTTCACGTGAGACGTAGCTCTTCCAGTCCGCCGGGCGGGTTAACGGTACAAGTTCCGACGCGGCTGCGTCCAGTAGCCCAGGGGCCGCCACGGCAGCTCGCAGATTGGCTTGTGCGGAGAGCATATGAGCCAGCGCTTTGGCCTGTGCGGCGCGTTGTTTGTAAATGGCCGACTCGGCGCGCAATTGTTGACTTTTAAGGGTATCGATATCGGCGCGACCCACCAACTGCGCGTGCAGCTCCTCCAGCGCCAGTACGCCGCGTGTGATTTGCATGCAGGAAGCGCGAGCCGCTACCAACTCCCAATAGGTCCTGGTGATGTCGAAGGCGTGTCGCTGCACTTGTTTGGAAGCGTCCAACAAGCTCTCGTTGGCCGCTAAACTAGCGATGACAAACGAGGAGCGATTATAAGTCACCCCTGCACCGCGCATCAGTGGCTGAGTGTAGCGCATGACCATCTTCGCATCCGCCTGGTCGCTGGGCACAAAGAAGTCGGAATTGCTATCCTTGAAGTTGAAATCTTGAGCAAGCTCCGCCTGTCCACCACGCGTATTTTTAGCCCGAATCCCCGAGCTGTTCGTCCACAGATGATCATTCAGGCGGTTCGCCGAACCCGTGGTCAGAGTGTTGCCAACAGGATCGGAAGTATCTCTGAAAATCGACTCAACGAAGGCATTAGGGTCGAACTGACCGCTGGTCGCGGCGGCCTGCGCCTGCAGAATCTGCGGCTCGATCAGAACCGACTGGACGAGCGGAGAGTGTTCAATAGCTAACCAAATCAACTGTTCCAATTCCCAACTGCTGGTTGGCGTATGCGGCGCAACGGCCATCTGCTGGTCGGCTGTCCACCAGGGTTGAGTTAGCGCTGAGTAGTCTTCGCTCTGGACAACTGCGGCATCGGCCGAGTGCTTCAGCTCTGGATGCTTCAGCCCTGGATGCTCCCACGCGTCGCCGTCTACTGGGCCGTCTACTGGGCCGTCTACTGGGCCGTCGACTGGGCCGTCCGGTGGGGCAGCCAGCGCTTCGCTCTCGGAGGCACTGCTGCCCAGGATCGGCGGACTCCATTTGCCAAAGTCGATCGGGCCATCAACCGACGGTATGGACTGATGTGCAGCCAGTCCGGGCTCAGAGCCGGGGGCACAGAATTCGTCGAAACTAAAATTCAAAGGAAGCGCCGCAATTGCATGCTCTGGCCTGGATGGGCTATCAAATGGAGATTGAGTATGTGCGCGCCCGCTCAGTCCTATCGCGATGGTCATCGCGAGGCCCAGCATGCACAGGCTTATCTTCCTTGACCACGCCACCTGCATTCCTTTGCATTGGATTCGGACAGTTTGAATGGGAGGTGAATTGACAGTGCACAGCCGGGACTGTTTTGCAACAGTCGCTAGGCCGGATACTGCTTCGGATTAGCTTCTCGCTACAACGCGGCGCTTGTTGTGTAAGGACTGGTACGCCTGCCCTCCCCCATCATGAGCTACAGGAATCTTTAGTATCATCGTAATATTGAAGCCAATCCCTACATTGCACCTGGAAAGCTCGGCCCGGAATGCCACGTCCTGGCGTCGATCTTCCGAACAATCGTTACAAGTCCTCCAGGCAGATTAGCTTCGCCGATCTGCATAGTGCTAGCTTTAGCTGCGATACCGACTTGGGCGACCTCTCCTGTCGCCGATTCTAGAGCGTGCTGGAGAAATATCGTCGAACCCAACCTGTCAGCTTTTTTCAAATTGAAGTGTCATAAGGGGCAGGAGAGTCCCCAAACCGGCCCCAAACCGGCCCTAAACCGGTTGCTAATCCGTCTGCAGAACGACTATGATGGAAGAAGCCTACCTGCCTGTCCCACCACTCGGCTGCACCAACCCTCCCACCGGAATCTGCAATGCGTCTTAAGGCGGTTCTCACAGCTTGGACCTCAGTCGTGCTATTTCTCGTCGTTAGGGCTCACCTGGTGGCCGCAGAACCGCTGAGTTATGAAGCCGACGTGCGTCCCATCTTCAAGACGCACTGTTTTCACTGCCATGGTGAAGGGGGCGAATTGTCAGGGGGACTCGATCTGCGGCTGCGCCGTCTCATCGAGCAGGGAGGCGATTCAGGAGAAGCTGTAGTGGCCGGCCAGCCTGATCAGAGTCAGTTGCTAGCCCGCATGCGCGATGGTGAAATGCCGCCAGAGGACGTCGCGCTGCGTCCCACAGCGGACGAGATCGCCACCGTGGAAGCGTGGATTGCCGGCGGCGCAGTTGCCCTGCATTCAGAGCCTGAAGATCTTGACCCCGATCTCGTGATCACTCCGCAGGAGCGCGACTACTGGGCGTTTCGGCCGATTCGCCGACCGGCGCTGCCTGAGGTCCATCGTCTCGAGTTGGCTGATAATGCGATCGACCGCTTCTTGCTTGCGCGACTTGAAGCACAAGAATTGGTGCTGTCGCCGATTGCGGATCGCACTACTTTGATACGTCGCTTGTCTTTCGATCTGTGCGGTTTGCCGCCTACGCCTTCGGAAGTGAAAAGTTTCGTTGAGGACGATGCTCCCGACGCCTATCAACGGTTGGTCGATCGGCTGTTGCATACGCCCAGCTATGGCGAACGCTGGGCTCGCCACTGGCTTGATGTAGCCGGCTATGCCGATTCCGAGGGTTACACCGAGGAGGATCCACTGCGTCCTCATGCATATCATTACCGTGATTATGTGATTCGCGCATTCAATTCAGATAAACCGTTTGACCAATTCGTGATCGAGCAATTGGCGGGCGACGAATTGATCGAGCCACCGCTTGATAATTTGACTCCCGCCGAAAGTGAACGGTTGATCGCCACAGGTTTTCTTCGCATGGCACCGGATGGGACGGGCAGTTCCTCCGTCGATCAAGCGCTGGCCCGCAACGATGTGTTGATCAAGACGATCGACATCGTGTCAACGTCCTTGCTAGGCTTAACGGTTGGTTGTGCACAGTGCCACAACCATCGCTACGATCCGATATTGCAAAAGGACTACTATGCGTTGCGAGCCGTTCTGGAACCTGCTTTGAACTGCGACCAGTGGCTTGCGCCTGCCAGTCGCCGAGTTTCCTTGTATACCGACGCCGATCGAGCGGCAGCAGCTAAGATCGAAGTCGAGGCGCAAAAGATTCTTGACGAGCACAAATCCCAACAGGCGGCCGCTGTTGAGACGACCTTTCAAAACGAGTTAGCCAAGCTTGACGAAAGTCTGCACGAATCGATTCGAGCGGCTCGGGAAACGCCTGAGAAGGAACGGACTCCAGAGCAGAAGAAACTTTTAAACGATAACCCCAGCGTAAACGTTACTGCGGCTTCGTTGTATCTGTACGACAAACCTGCCGCCGATCGATTGCAAGCAATGATCGCACAAGCCACCGCGCTGCGCGCGACCAAACCGCCTGAGCAGTTCGTGCGCGCGGTGTGGGAGCCGGCCGATCAAAAGCTGCCTGAAACGCGTCTGTTTCATCGTGGCGACTACTTGCAACCCAAGGAAGTGGTCGCACCGGCTGCATTAACAGTGCTGACGTCGGCCAACTTGCCAGCCATCGAGATCGACGATCCAGATCTGCCCACCAGCGGCCGGCGTTTAGCGTTTGCACAATGGCTCACTTCACCCGAAAATCCGCTTCTGGCTCGAGTGATCGTCAATCGCCTGTGGCTGCATCATTTCGGCATTGGCCTGGTGCCTACGCCTGGGGATTTCGGCGCTCTTGGGGAACTGCCAACACATCCAGAATTGTTGGACTGGCTGGCCGCAGAGTTTATCTCCAGCGGTTGGAGTGTAAAGCATATCCAGCGTTTGATCGTTGAATCGCGGGCCTACCGCCAATCGTCGGACCGCCATGCAACGGGTGACACACGCGACGGCGACAATCGGCTCTACTGGCGCATGCCCATTCGCCGCTTGGAAGCCGAAGTCCTACGCGATAGTGGACTGGCTATTTCTGGCGAGCTAAATGCTAAAGCCTATGGCCCGGCCATTCCGGTCATGCCCGATGAAGTCGGACAATTTGTGATTGGCATTGAGAACATGAGTGCTGGCCGTCCGGGGCCCGTCATTCCTATGCACGGAGAGGACCTGCGGCGCAGTATTTATGTGCAGGTCCGTCGCTCCCGTCCGCTGAGTGTCTTAGCCCCGTTTGATGCGCCGCTGCTAGAGCCCAATTGCTTGCTTCGCAAAGCCTCCACGGTTTCGCCACAGGCGCTGTTGTTGATGAACAGCGACCACGTGTTGGCGCGGGCCGCGGGCATGGCCGCGCGGTTGCAGCGCGAGGCGCCACAGAGTTTGGCGGAACAAATCGAACTGGCTTGGCACCTTACTTATGGGATCGGCCCTGAGCCGCATGAGCTGCAGGCCGCCACCACGTTTATCGCCCAACAGACTGAAGTATTCCGCGGCAACCCTCCGCCGCAGATCAAAGATCAAGTTCCACTGACGCCTGAGCGCGAAGCCCTCGCCAGCCTGTGCCACGCACTACTCAGCTCCAATCGCTTCTTATATATCGACTAGCTCGTAGGCGATGAATCATTCCTGCCAATCGCAGTTCGTTGGCTCGTTCGCATGCCTGGCGGCGTGCACAGCGTCTGCGCAAACAACCTCGGCCGTGGCCCAAGCGGTGCAACAATTTACGGAGAACGGATCGTGCACTCACCCCATTTCAGCTCTGGCGACAGCTCGCGCCATGCTTCGCACCGGCGACATTTTCTGGCATCCCAAGTGATGGGAGTCGGCAGCGTGGCGCTGGCATGGCTGCTCAAGCAGGATGGTCTGTTAGCTGAGACTGAGCGGCCCGATTTGGCTGCGCCGAACATGTCGCCACCTAGCTACTCGCTCGAGCCCAAAGCTCCGCCCAAACCCGCCCGTGCCGGCGCCCTGATCTCATTGTGGATGCAGGGTGGGCCCAGTCATCACGATCTGTTCGATCCCAAGCCCGAGCTGCGGAAACGCGACGGCGAGACGTTTCCAGGCGACATAAAATACGACAGCGTGGCTCGCGCAAGTTCGAAAATGTTGGCTCCTCTGTGGAAGTTTAAACGCTATGGCGCGTGCGGCATGGAGCTCTCTGAACTGCTACCGTACACTGGACGAGTGGCCGATGATCTGTGCCTGATTCGCTCAATGCACACCGGCGTCAATAATCATGGTCAATCCATTCAAGCTCTCAACACGGGCCAAATCCTGGCCGGCCGTCCCGTTTTAGGCAGTTGGCTAACCTATGCGCTCGGCAGTGAGACCCAAGAATTGCCGGCTTATGTAGCCTTGACCGATCCCGCCCAACTGCCTGTGATGGGAGTCGAGAACTGGACCAACGGCTATCTACCCGCCATGTTCCAGGGGACTGTTGTGCGGCCGATGGAACCGCGCATCCTTAACTTAACGCCGCCTGCGCGAGTGGCTGGCAAAGCACAAGCTCGCTATCTAAGCTACTTGCAGGAGCTCAATCGTGAGCATCTGCAGCAGCACCCCGGTGAGCTCGACCTAGAGGCGCGGATTGCTACTTATCAGCTGGGGGCTAATATGCAGACCGCCGCCAAGGAGGCACTCGATTTGAGCCAGGAAACGGCGGCAACCAAGCGGATGTACGGCTTTGATAATCCGGATTGTCGCGAATTCGGAGAGCGCTGCTTGATCGCCCGTCGCTTGGTAGAGCGAGGCGTGCGCTGCGTGCAGGTCTTCACAGAAAACCAACGCTGGGATCATCACTTAAATATCCGCAAATTGCTGCCTACGGCATGCATGAAAGTGGACCAGCCCTCAGCGGCACTGGTGGCTGATCTAAAACAACGTGGCTTACTCGATACCACACTCGTCCAGTGGGGCGGCGAGATGGGCCGATTGCCTGTTATCGAAAGCAACGCGGGCGTGGAAACCGCCGGCCGCGACCATAATACCTACGGCTTCAGTATGTGGTTGGCTGGAGGAGGAGTTCGTGGAGGTATGACGTATGGCAATACCGATGAATTCGGCCACAAAGCGGTGGAGAATGTGGTCAATCATTACGATTACCACGCCACGCTACTGCATCTGTTTGGCTTGGATCCCGAACAAATTACCTTTACCCAAAACAACCGCACTCGATCGCTGCTCGATGGTCGCGGTCGTGTAGTACACGATATTCTCTGCTAGCAACACAGCTAGCAACGCAATCTGGGGCACCTGGCTTCGATGTGGAGACCCAACCTTGACAGCCGATGAGCCTGGCCGTTGGCTGGATCAGTCTCTACCCCACTGAACATTAGCCGAAGCCGCGCCTGACGCCCAACCTGCGTAATCCCCCCTAGGATGCGCAGCGGTGCGTTACAGGAGCCATCTGTGCGCCTCCTTCTTTGCCCAAACCTAAAACACGTGCTAGGTTTAATTGGAGCTGTGCGCCTGCATGTGCGCGAACGTCACAATCCGCACAACTCCAACCACTGGACCAACGTTTCCAAAGGTTGCGAGCATGCCGCAGTTTCAGAAGAAGAATCAGAGCCCCAGCCAACTTGCATCCAGTTTTTTGGGCTGGATCGCCAGGACCGCACCGCGCGCTGAGCGCCGGCTAGATTTGCAGATGCTCGAGGAGCGTGTGCTGTATAGCGCTACACCGCTGCCGATAGGTTCCGATGCGGCGTCCGACGAATTGGCCGTTGAAAGCGGACCGCATAGTGCCCCCCTAGACCTGGCCTGGGGCACCGTGCTGGGGCCGGAAGCCGATTCTGCGCACGCAGGGCTCGTAACCGCGGACCGTCCCGAGAGCACGTCGGCAGTTGCTAACCTGGACGGACTGGACAGCCTGCTCCAGGAACTGGCTGAGCTGGACGAGTCTGAGAGTCAAATTGCTGGGCCGAGTAATCAGGACGGCCCGGCGAGCACTCAATCCGGCTCGCGGCACGAAGTTGTGTTCCTCCAGTCAACGCTCTACGATCTCGACCAACTGACGGCTGATCTATTCGGCAACGACGCTCACAATCGCATCGTTGATGTCATCGTATTGGATCAGTACCGAGACGGATTTGACCAAATTGGGGCCGCTCTGTCGCACTACACCGACGTTTCTGCGATCCATTTTGTCACTCACGGCGCCGACGGATTCATTCAGCTTGGCGGTTCCTGGATGTCCGCTCACAATGTGGGCGAACATGTGGATGAACTCGCCCGATGGGGCATGTCGCTTCGCGAAGATGGCGACATTCTGATTTACGGTTGCGATGTGGCTGCAACAGAATTCGGTCAAGGGCTGATCGACAATATATCGCTGGCGACTCGCGCCGATGTGGCTGCGTCTATAGATGCGACGGGTGGGATCGCCCGGGGTGGCAATTGGGATTTCGAGTATTTTGCACAGGCTGCCAACGCTGCGCATGGCACGGCCGGGGCGCCCAGCCATTTCATTGATACCGCAAGCGTGTTTGGCGTTGAGGTTCAGCAGTCTTATAACGGCCTGCTAGCCACTTTCATCGTGACTAACACGAACAACTCGGGCGCCGGGTCGTTGCGACAAGCGATCTTGAATGCCAATGCCTCCGCTGGCGTAGATTCAATTGTGTTTAACATCGCGTTGAGCGATGTCAATCATCTGTATTATCGCGAGAATGGTTTAGCAGGCAGTTTTTCGGCGCCGGTTAGCACCACGCTCGCAGATAATGCGATCACTGACTTTGACTCGGACTACTTAGCCGGTACCGCGCGCTCGTGGTACCGAATAACGCTCAGCGGCACTGCCTTAGATGTCACTGAATCGGTCATCATTGATGGTAGCACACAAGCAGGATTCAATTCAGCTAAAGGTCCCATTATCGAAATCAACGCTGCAGGCGTTACCGACAGTGATCCCAACGGACTGACGTTAACTACCGGCGCGTCGACCGTTCGCGGACTGGTGATCAATCGTAGTACTGACGATGCCATCGAAATTGATACTGGAGCCAGTGGCTCGACAATCGTCGGCAATTATTTAGGCACAGACGTGAGTGGGCTGCAGACGACATTCGGCAATCGATACGGGATAACCATCAAGAGCGATGGCAATACGATCGGGGGGACCACAGCAGCGGACCGCAACCTCATCTCAGCTAATGGAGCTACTAGCGACAGCTATGGGATCGGCTTCTGGCTGGATGCGGACAATAACACGGTGCAGGGCAATTACATCGGCTTAGGTGCCGATGGCAGTACCGCGATGAGCAACCGTAATGGAATCATTTTTCATAACGGCCCCCACGACAATTTGATAGGCGGCACAGTTGCCGGAGCCAGGAACGTCATTTCGGGCAATGCCGAGGATGGCATTCGCATAAATGGGAGTGCTTCGGGAACGGTCATACGGGGGAACTACATCGGTACCGATGCGACTGGCACAGTGGCGATTGGCAACGGCGATGATGGGATCAGCGTGATGGCTGGAGCGTCCAATACCACGATCGGAGGGGCCTTGGCCGCGACCCGCAATATTATCTCGGGCAACGGATCTACGGGTATCTATATCGAAGGTGCCTATACGACGGTGCAGGGCAACTATATCGGAGCCGACGTCAGCGGTACTTTGAACCTAGGCAACAGCAAAATCACGACAGCTGAGGGTAGCATTCGCGCAACCAACGCCAGCGGTGCGACTATCGGAGGCACGGCACCCGGCGAGGGCAATCTGATTGCCTTTGGCGGAGGAAGAGGCATTTTACTGCAGGGAACGAGTTCTGGCTTTGCCATTCTGGGTAACTCCATTCACTCCCATGCGGGCCTGGGAATTGACTTAGGAGACAACGGAGTAACAGCCAATGACACGGGCGACGGCGATACAGGCGCGAATGGGCTGCAAAACTTTCCGGAGCTGCAGTGGATCATCGCTGGCCCGACGCCAGCGGTGTCGCTCCTGTTGAAATCCACGCCGAGTCGCACTTTTCGAATTGAATTTTTCGCAAATGCGACCGAGCACACGAGCGGCTATGGTGAGGGGCGCCGCTATCTCGGGTCTATCAATGTCACAACTGATGCCGCCGGAAGTGTGAGCAGCACGGTATCACTCAGTCGACCAGTTGCGATGGGCGAGAGGGTCTCAGCCACGGCTACGGACTTATCGACCATGAATACCTCTGAGTTTGCACTCAGCGTAGTCGCTACCAACAGCGCTCCCGTGTTGGACGCTGGTAAATCTCCAGCCCTGACTGCGCAGAATGAGGATAGTGGTCCACCGTCCGGAGCAGTCGGCACGCTGGTCTCGTCGCTCATTGATTTTGCCGCGCCTGCGGGGCAGGTCGACAACGTAACCGACGGCGACTTCGGTGCGCTCTTGGGTATCGCGATTACAGCGGCTAATACGGTAAATGGAACGTGGCACTACAGCATCGACGGTGGTACCACTTGGGCCTCACTAGGTGCGGTTAGCGATGCCAACGCACGTATGCTGGCGGCCAACGCGAGCACGCGAGTGTACTTCCAAGCCGCAGCCAACTTCTGCGGCACGATTGCAGATGCTATTACATTCCGCGCTTGGGATCAAACCAGCGGAACCAATGGCGCACTGGCAACTACCTCCGTCAATGGTGGCTCAACCGCATTCTCGATCGCTACAGACACAGCGTCACTGGTCGTTAACAATATCAGCGACGCTCCTATACTAACACCTTGGGCACCAATGTATATAACTAATGAAGATGCGGCCCCGCTTGCAACAACAGTAGCCATGTTGCTGCAGTCGAGCGTCACGGATCCTGATCCAGGAGCGCTAAAAGGGATTGCACTTTACAATCTATCTGGAACCGGTGGAGCGTTTGAATATAGCATCAACGGCGGCGCATCTTGGCAGAGCTTTGGTACAGTCTCCTCGACGTCAGCCCTGCTACTGCGCGCAACGGATTACGTTCGCTACACCCCCAATTCCAGCAACGGTGGAGTCTTAATCGCCGATTATCGCGCCTGGGACCAGACCTCCCCGGGTGCCGGTTCCGCAGCTGGGACCAAGATGGATGTTTCGAGTAACGGTGGGACGAGTGCGTTCAGCACCGCGACGGATCGGATAACAGTCAATTCAGCATCGCTTAATGACGCTCCCGTACTTGACAATTCCGGCACGATGAGCCTGACTACAATCACTGAGGACGATACGAACAACAGCGGTCACACTATCGCCTCGATCATCGCCAGCGCAGGCGCGGATCGGATCACCGATGTTGATCCGTCGGCGGTTGAAGGGATCGCCATTAGAAATTTAGTCGGAAGCAACGGCACATGGCAATTTAATGTCGGAACTGGGTGGACAGATGTCGAAACGGTCTCGATCTCAAGCTCTCTACTCTTGCGAGCTACCGACAGCATCAGGTTCAGACCCGACGCTCAAAACGGTGGGAGTGCCTCCATAACCTTTACCGCTTGGGACCAAACCACTGGCTCAGCCGGTACTAAGGCTGATACTTCGCTCAGTGGCGGCACGACGGCATTTAGCGTGAGCACCGCAGTAGCAGCTATTGCGGTCACCTCCATCAATGATGCTCCCGTTATTTCCACACCCGGCGGCAATATTACCTACATCGAGAACGCTGGCCCCACGCTGGTGAATGCTTCATTTACTGCAGATGACGTCGATTCGACTGATCTTAATGGCGGTGTATTAACGGTATCTTTCTCCGCAGGTGGTACGATCTATGATCGCTTGATGGTCTCACCTGGCGGTGCGGTGACGGTGGTGGGCAATACGATCAGCCATGCCGGCACGATAGTAGGAACGGTAAGCGGCGGAGTGAACGGCGCAGCTTTGACCGTTGCATTTAACGCTAGCACCACTCCGGCTATCGTTCAAGAAGTCGGGCGCCAGATTGCTTACTTCAATTCCTCGGACAATCCGTCCATCACGCCACGCACACTCGACTTCGTATTGAGCGACGGAGACGGCGGAACCAGTACGGCTGCACAACGGACGCTTCAGATCATAGCCGTGGCTGATGCGCCAATCGCCGTTAACGATCGCGTCGGGCTAATCTTCGATGGGATAGATGACTACGTGGATGGCGGCAGCGACGCTTCGCTAGAAATTCTCGGCGGCTCGATGACTATGGAAGCTTGGGTTAAACCGACGGCTTACAACTCGCCTGGCGGTTTGACAGTTCTGAATCGTGAAGGGGAATATGAGCTCGGCATCAGTCCCCTAGGCACACTTCGCTGGGGCTTTGCGAATTCCAATCCCGGTTGGGCATGGCACGACACGGGTTATGCTATTGCGCTCGACCAGTGGTCCCACCTGGCGGTCTCCTATGACAACGGTCTGGTCACCACGTATGTCAATGGGAAGATTGTTGAAGTCTATTACGGGGCTGGGAACATCGGCGACTCGCATCCGACGAAAGATAAACTACTTATCGGCAGTCGCGAAAACAATCCCAGCGGAAAATATTTCAGCGGTCATATCGACGACGTGCGGATTTGGAGTTCCGTGCGAACAGGCGCCGAGATACGCTCCAACCTAAACCAGGTATTAGCGCCTCAAGCTAGCTTACTCGGTTACTGGCAGTTCAACGAAGGCGCAGGCACCACAACGGCTGACTCCGCAGGCAACAATATAGGCATGCTGATTGACGGTGGTTCAGGGGCCGCCGGACCGCAGTGGTTGGGCTACGTGACAGATCAGAATACTCCCCTGAGCATCCTCGCCGCGACCGGAGTCCTAAGCAATGATATCGACGGCGACGGCAACGCGCTGACCGTCACGCAAGTCAACGGCAGTAACGTCAATGTCGGGACGGCATTCACGCTTGCCTCAGGAGCTGCGCTAAATCTCACATCCAGCGGTTCGTTCACCTACAATCCCAGTAGCGCTTTCAGTTACCTGACATCCGGCCAGGTGGCTACAGACAGTTTCACCTATCAGGTCAGCGACGGTACCGGCAATTTTGACACGGCCACCGCCTTTATTACGATCACCGGACTGAACGATGCGCCTGTGCTTTCCAACGGGTACCTGACCAGCATCTCAGAGGATTCGACGAACCCAACTGGAGATACCGTTAGCTCGATATTTGCAGGCCACTTCACAGACGTGGATTCTGCTGGCAGCTTGGCGGGCATTGCGGTGATCGGCAACTCGGCTGATGCTGCGACACAAGGGATTTGGCAGTACACAAATGATGGCACCACTTGGTACTCCATTGGCACTGTAGCGGATGGAGCAACCGCGCTAGCACTAGACGCAACTGCCAAACTGCGATTCGTACCCGTGGCAAACTACAATGGAGCAGCGCCGAGTCTGGTAACACGAGCACTGGACAACACCTATACCGGCGGGTTTTCAAGCGGAGCGACGCGGGTGGCTGTCGATACCGCTAGTCATGGTGGTATAACTGCAATCTCAGGCTCGACCGCTGAGGTTGCAACCAGCGTGACCGCCGTTGACGATGCTCCGGTCGAATCGACCATCGAAGGCACGCCACTGGCCTATAGTGAAAACGCTGGGGCCGTGGCTATTACTTCGACTCTGGCGCTGAGCGATGTGGACGACACCCACCTCGAATCGGCAACGGTCCGAATCAGTGGCAATTACCTCAGCAGTCAAGACGTGCTGGCCTTTGCCAATCAAAACGGCATCAGCGGAGCGTGGAACTCAGCTACCGGCGAATTGACGTTGACCGGCTCGGCCACGCTGGCACAGTACGAAGCTGCTCTGCGAAGCGTCACCTACCAGAATACCAGCGACAGTCCCTCGACGGCCACGCGCACCGTTTCATTTACTGTCAACGATGGCGACGCTAACTCCAATACGCAGACCCGCGACATCGCCATCGCGCCGTCAAATGATGCTCCGGTCGAATCGACCATCGAAGGTACGCCGCTGGCCTATAGTGAAAACGCTGGGGCCGTGGCTATTACTTCGACTCTGGCGCTGAGCGATGTGGACGACACCCACCT
>CAKQWG010000030.1 GCA_934278005.1 uncultured Pirellulaceae bacterium
TCTCAATTCGCATACCAGCAGCGGCCGTGCACTTAGCGGTGAAGCGGAGAGCCGTTTGGCCACCCACCGCCATGCCACGCTTACTCAGCCCACGCTTACTGAGCCCACGCTTACTGAGCCCGAGCGCAGCACCGCGCAGGCTCGGCCGGCGACCCAGCCCAGCCAGGCCGGAGCCGAACATCCGCATTTCGCCCCCGAGCAGGGTCAGGCCGAGGCTGAGTGGGCTGGCGTACCTCCCATCGATCGCTTGCTGGCACAGATCGACGACGACCAAGAGGCGTGGGAGCTGTGGTTTGGTCATGTTTAATGGCTCACCGGGACCGCTGTCGGCCGCCGCACCCCAAGCTCACAACGGGGCCCTAAGCAGCACTGATGGCGGATATTGTTGGGCGTACACTTCGCAGCCAACAGCCCTGGCTCAAGTTTCTCGCGCAAATCCTGGGAACACGCGGAACTTAAGGCTGGCTCGCGACTCTAACGTAGAATGGCATATTCCGATTATGCGGGCTGTAGAGAATGCTTGGCCGCACTTCGCCAGAATTGCAACTATTACAAATCACCTAGATTGCCTTAATTGCAAAAAGGTCTCGCTTTGACTAATCTGAAACGTCCCGCGGCATTCTCCATGCACGCGTCGACAGACTTCTCGGGTTAGGCTCCTGCATGTTACCCGTATCAAAACACACATTTGGGAACGCTTGAAGCTGCAATGCTGCTTCCAACGGTCTGTTTACTTCGCAAACTCCTCGACGTCATTAGGCGCAGTAATGAAAAAAGAATTCGGCAAATTGTTCGGTAGTTTAAGCGGTAAACGGCGTTTGCGATCCTCGTCGAGTTCACGGCGATTGCGAGTCGAATCGCTGGAATGCCGCCGATTGCTAGCGGCGGATCTTTCAGCCAATCACAACTATTTCATGGCTGAAGACGTCAATCTAGACTTCATGGTCACGCCTATGGACGCATTGTTGGTCATCAATGCGCTCAATGAAGGCGGGGCGCGCACCTTTGCCGAGGGTGAGACCGGCATCGAACTACTGCATTTGCTCGACGTCAACGGCGACAAAATGTTGACACCCATGGATGCGCTGACTGTGATCAATCGTCTTAACGGTGAAGGCGAAACGACCAACGAAACGTTCGTTGAGTTCAGTTATAAGCTCACCGACACCGCCGGTGTGCCTCTTACCAGCAACACAGTGCCTATCGGCCAAACCTTCCGCATCAACGTTTTTGCGCAGGATGTTCGACCAGATTCCGCACGGACCATTTCTGATCCGAATCATCCCGATTACTCGCGCTTCAATGGCATTTTCTCAGCTGCCCAAGATTTCGGAGTCAGCAATCTAGACGTTGTGTCCTACGTTAGGCCCAGCACGTTCTTTTCAGGAATTAAGTTCGCCCCGGACTTCCGCGATTCTCGCGATGTGGGCCAAGGAGGTGGGATTCAGGTCAACGGCACGCTCTCACCGCTGGTTTCCGATGGTCAGTATTTCTCGATTACCACCAGCGCCGGCACCAAGACCTTTGAGTTCGATGTCGTTGGAACCCCAGCCGTCGAGGCCGGACGCGTGCCTGTCCCCTTGCCAACCATTGTTCAGTATCAACCGATGATCAGCTCCATGATCACGGCGATCACCGATGCGGGCTTAGGCCTAAATCCAGTCGACCGTGGTTTCCAGTTGATAGGCATTCCGGCAGACCAGTTCACCTTCGATGCGGGCACCAGCCAGCTGACGCTCAGCACTCCAGCGCAGGAGTATATCAATGAAGTTCGCGCGTCGGTCGATCGCTTCAGCTCACCCGACCCGGTTGGTCCAGTCGCTTTCTATTCGGTCGAGTTCACCGCGGACGCGGTGGGATCGGTGACCTTTACCCCCAACGCTTCGGACCGGCCTACCTCTGAAACGTCGGTGTTTGGCAATCGCACGCCGATTCCCGCCCACTTAATCAACTATGGTGCACCGATCACCGTCAACGTGATCGCCGATCCCACCTCACCGACAGCCGTGGATGACCAGCTGAGCATCCCTGAGGATTCACCGCTCATCGTTGGCGCCAACGCTCTAGCCAACGACATCGTTACTTCCGGCCGCACCCTGAGCATCGATTCGGTCTCAGCCATCGCGGGTGTGACTGTGGGTACCGTCAGCGGCACAACTTATACGCCTGCGGCAAACTTCTTTGGAACAGACAAGATCACTTACGTGGTCAGGGATAGCACTGGGCTGCTCTCTTCCACTGCCACCATCACCATTACGGTGACGCCCGTCAACGATCCACCTCAAGCGTTCGATGATGCAATCTCGGTCGACGAAGACTCGACCAGCAATTCACTGGACTTGCTGGCTGACAACGGGTTCGGTGCGGACAATGCAGGCCCAGCCAACGAGACCAGCGATTCCATTACGATCACGCGAGTCGGTCCAGCCGTGGGAGGCGGAACCACTTTTACCACTGCCAATGGTGGCACGGTTACTATTGAATCCGGTAATAAAACCGTCAATTACGTCCCTGCCCTGGGATTTGTGGGCACAGACACGTTCGTCTACACCATCACAGACACTGGCGGCCTAACGGCTTCAGCGACGGTGAGCGTCGATGTAGCCCCGGCAACCCTACCGCGTGCTCGCGGCGATTCCGCCACGGGTCTTGAGGGCAGCACGCTGACAATCGACGTACTTGATAACGACAGCACCAACACGGGTGCCTCTGCCATCCTGAAGAGCTTCACCAATGGCGCGCACGGCACCGTGGCTCGCCAGAGCTCTGATCCAGCCTCGCCCAATTACAACATGTTGGTCTATACGCCGTCGGACTTGAATTTCTACGGCACGGACAGTTTCTCGTATGTGATCAACGATACCGCCGGCATCGGCCCTGATTCAACGGGCACAGTAACTATCAAGCTCAGCGATGTCAATGATCCGCCAGTGCTGGTTGACAACGTAGCTTCGACTGACGAAGACGTGGCGCTGACCATTCCGATCTCCACGTTGCTGGCCAACGATTCTCCGGGCCCCGGTGAAGACATTTATCAGCCCGTGCAAACGCTGCAGATCACCAGCGTTGCTGCGGTGACCGCCAACGCCGGTACGGTAGCCATTGTCGGTTCCAACGTGGTCTATACGCCAGCGGCCGACTTCAATGGCCAATTCTTGTTCACGTACGTTGCCCAGGACAGTGGCACGCCGCAGCTTAGCGGTACCGCGACAGTGACGGTTACCGTTGCCGCCATCAATGACAACCCAATTGCCAACCCCGACGGTTACAATGGCGTCGAAGACACGGTTCTGACGATCAACGCCGACGCCTCGAATATCGTAGCTGGCAACGTTTTGTTCAATGATCTGGCCGGACCGCCAACGGCGATCGATGAAGTTGGCCAAGTCCTGAGCGTGACTGGGGTCTCCACCACCAGCAGCCAGGGTGGCGTGGTGAGCTTTGCGGCTGGAGTAATCAGCTATAGCCCAGCCGCAAACTTCAACGGTAGCGATACCTTTACTTACACCATCAGCGATGGAGCGGGTGGCACAGCAACGGGAACGGTCACCGTCAATGTGGCGGCTGTCAACGACCCACCAGTGGCCGGAAGCGATAGCGTCGTGGCCTTCAAGAATCTAACCACCACGCTCAGTTCGGCTAGTCTGCTGATTAACGACAGGCCGGGCGGGGGTGATGACGAAGCTTCCCAAAGCCTGGCCATCACGGCTGTTCAACAGACCGCCAATACTCATGGCAGCGTCAGCCTTTCCAGCGATGGGAAGACCGTAACCTACACTCCTGACCAGGGCTTCTCTGGTGCGGCCTCGTTCACTTACACCTTGCTTGACGGCGGTGGGGCCACTTCCACCGGTACTGTCAATATCGATGTGCGAGAGTACGTGCCGAGCATTATCCAAGGTAAAGTCTTTTCCGACGATGACGGCGACGCACAAATTGACTCCAACGAACGCAAGTTGGGTGGTATCAAGATCACTCTGAGCGGCAAGGGCATCGATGGTTCGTCGCTACCGACGCAGGTCGAACACACGCTAGCCGATGGCAGCTATGCTTTTGAAGGTCTGGGACCGGGAACGTACACCGTCAGCTTCGCCCCGACCGCCTTTTTGAAGGATGCGCCCGGACCTAATTCGCATACTATTTCAGTGAACAATCCGCTGGGAACCACTGTCGGCAATCTCAATTTCGCCGTGCTTGGCTCCTTTGACCTGAGCCAAGTTGACAATGGCTCTGCCTATCAGTTGATCATCGATCGCTTTGCCTCCAGTCGCCGTCCAATCAATGGCCCGTCGACTGCAGCCAGCGATCCTCAGAATGTTGTCGGAGCCTACTATGCCTTGGGCGCTGATAACACGGCCTTATGGTCGACGCTTCGCAACGTACCGACCACTGAGCTGGGACGAGTGCAGTTCACGGAATTGGTGTTGGCTCCCAACGGCAACGACCTAGAAGCCTTGCTGACTGTGGTCGATACCAACCATCAGGTGACCACGCGAGTGCTGAGCAAGGCTCGCAATGACTTTTACGTGATCGAAGATAGAAATGGTGCGAAGTTGATTGGAATCTACCAAGTTCCCACCGAGACTACCTCGGTGAATCCAGCCACTCCGCCGTTTTCGGCTCAGAAATATCTCGACTCGGTAGATGAAGTCTTCGCTGAACAGGGCTGGTAAGCCAGACCGCGATTAAGAACAGCGGGGTGCTTTTTGAAGCCACCACGCCACAAATTAACGGCTGCTGAGGTATGCTAACTTCAGTGGCCGTTTTTCGTTGGGCCTGTCCTCCACCTACAGCAGCCAGAGCCATTAGGCCAGCGGTGGATCAGCTCATTCTCAACTCACAGGCGATTGCTCCAAGAGCTACGGCGGCCACTGATAGTCTGAGTGCGAGTTTTAATCCATCGATGCGATCAGATTTCTGCAAGCTAATCTTTGATCCCTACGTTATCACCGCCGCCTTGCGACGAAAGACAGCGAATCAACCTTTGTGCGACCAACTCCAATGGCTGTTCCTAAACTATTGATCGACGGCTACAACGTCCTCTTCCAAAGCCAGCTCGTCGGGCGTGGCCGTGGCGGAAATTGGCTGCCGGCCGCACGGCAACGATTGCTGCAGTTGTTGAGCAGTCGCCTCACGCCGGCGGAACTCTCGACAACTCAATTGATCTACGATGCACCGCAGTTCGGGCCTGCCCCGCTGCCAACAACATTGGAGTCTGGGATGTCGGTCCATTACGCGGTCGACCATGCGGAAGCCGACGATCTGCTCGAGAAGATCGTGCGCACGCACCCCACGCCCAAGCTGCTGCGCGTGGTGTCCAGCGACCTACGCATCCGCCGCTGTGCGCAGGCGAAGCGGGCGGTATCGATCGATTCCCAGCTGTTTCTCGACCAACTGGAGCGGCGTCCAGCACTGTTCAAGCAGCCCACTGCTCCGGCTATCGAGGAAACGGACGAAGTATCAAGCGGCCTAAGCCAAGCCGAAGTCGAATACTGGTTGGACGCATTCCAAATTGAAGATAAGCCAAAATAGGCTGAACGCCACATGAGGGAAAGCAGCTCGCGCCGCCAAATCTTGTGTTGCAGTCCCAGCCGCCGCATTTTTTTTGCGGTCCTCTGTTCTTATGCCTCTAGTAGCCAGCTCTCGTTTGCCGCGAAAGAACGCAAAGATCGCAGAGGAATTTTAGGCCATATAGTGCGTGGCCGCTCCAGCGGCGGTACGAGCTGGTAAACTCACACTAGATCGCTCGTCACAACTAATCGAACTGGGAATGCCCTGCCTGGAGCGTCGAGTCGCTAGCCGCATAGCTAATCTAAGAGCAAGTAACCGAGTGTGTCCTACCGCTTAGGAGACAAACCTAAATCATGCGAACTGCGCCGCCTGCCGGCCGTCGATCGACGGAGAGCGATGTGGAGTCCGGTGAAGCGTTGCTGGCCAAGGCGCCCGGCAAGGTAAACGCAGTTGAGCTGGACCAGCTGGGCGGATCTCACAGCGGAACATGGAGCGCGTACCTGGAGCGAATCGTCTACTTTCGGCCGCTGCTGTGGTTGTCATTGGCGGTTATCGCAGGCGTCAAACTGCAGTCAAGCACCGACTGGCTAGCTACGCTCAGCTCGCTGAATTGGCTGTCGGCCCTGGCAGTGGGCCTAGGCACGGCTGCACTGCTGTACAAACAGGGCCATACCGTAAGCGCAGGCTCCATGGCTCTGGTAGCCGCACTCGCCCTAGGCGGCTTCCACGGACGCCTGCAGGCAGCTCCCGCGGGCGATTCTCTGGCAGACTTAGCTACTCGTAGAGCCGAGCCAATCGCGCTGCGGGGCCTGATCGCTTCAACGGCAGTTTGGAAACCCAACCCCAACTACAGGAGCACAGTCGCCAACAGTGAAGCCTGGCAAACTCAGTGGGACGTAAGTTGTGACCAGCTGCGTGACGGCGCCCAGTGGCAGGGTATCGCCGCCCTGTGCACCTTGACGGTCGACGGCCGGATAGATGACTTGTTGCCGGGCGACTACGTCGAGATTATGGGCAGTTATCGTCGCATCTCCGCTCCGACCAACCCAGGCGGATTTGATTTTGCAGAGCATTTCCGACGCGACGGCAAGTTCGTGTCGCTGACGGCCAAAAGCCGCAAACAGGTGACTCGCCTGGCATCGACCAGTCGCTTACCGCTGCTGCGCTGCCGTGCCTGGCTGGTCAAACACGTCGATCGTTCGCTGCACCGCTGGTTGAGTCCCGCGCAAAGTCCACTAGCGGCGGCGCTAGTGTTCGGTCAGCGCGAGCAAGTCGACTGGGCAGATCAACAGTCGCTGATGGCCACCGGCACGCTGCACATGCTCGCCATTAGCGGCATGCACGTAGAGATCGTAGCGGCCAGCATCCTGCTGCTGGCCGGCCCGCTAGGTTGGCCAACGAGCCGATTGATGATGTTGATCGTCAGCGTGTGTGTGGCTTACGCTATCCTGGCTGGTGGCAATCCGCCGGTACTGCGTGCCGTAATTGTCGTAGCGGCCTTTTCACTGGCGCGGGCTTCGGGTCGCCCGGCGCGGTTGGCCAACGTGTTAGGCCTAGCAGCGTTGACACTGGTGCTGATGCGCGCGGCCAACGTGGACAGCGTGGGTGTTCAGCTCTCCTTTTTAGCCGTGGGGACGATCGGGCTGTTTGCCGTCGCGCCGACGTCTGACCACAAGCGACGCGGGCCGTTGGTGCAGCTTATCGAGGAAGGACTCGGGCCAGCTCAGCGGTGGCTGCGATGGTGGTGGGTCTCGCTGCGGCAGACGTGGCGGTTGAGTCTGTGGGTGTGGCTGATTACCTGCCCGCTGGTGTGGTCTAGCTTCCATATCATCGCTCCCATTTCAGTGCCGCTGAACGTACTCATCGCTCTGCCGCTCATACTGGCTCTGATCAGCGGCTTGATAACCGGGTTGTTCGGTTGGCTTGCGCCGGTGGGCTGGCTGGCAGGCAACGTATGCACAGCCAGCTTGAACTTGATCCGCGTCGCGGTCGAAGTAGGACAGAGCATTCCGCTCGGCCATTTATGGTTGCCCGCCCCCAGCGCGTGGTGGACGGTGTGTTTTTATGGCCTGGTAGCAGGCTGGTTATTGCGTTTTGGCCAGCGACGCAACTCGGCTCTGTTGGGAGTCCTATTAGGGTGGATCGCCGTCGGCATTGCCCCCTACACGACCGGCCCGCGTGGCTGGTGGAAGACTTCAGTCGCTTTGCCGTCGAGCGTAGTGGCTGACGCCGGTCGGCCGGGCGAACTGCGCTGTACGTTTTTGGATGTAGGTCACGGCACGAGCGTCGTTATCGAGATGCCTCAGGGCGAGGTGTGGCTCTATGATGCGGGGCACATGGGATCATCCGATCGCAGCCATCAGGACATCGCTAACGGATTGTGGGATATCCCGACCGCCCGCATCGAACGCCTACTCATCTCACACGCGGACAGCGATCACTACAACGCAACGGCGGGACTATTGCAACGCTTTGCGGTGGGTAGCTTGGCCAGTACCAAGCAATTTTTTCAAAGCGCGGACCACAACGTCCAAGAGTTGCTGGCAGGCATGGCGGCTGGCCGGCCACGCGAAGAATTACAAGCCGGCGATGGCGGCCAGGTCGGAGAGGTGTCCTATCAAATACTCCACCCCAGTGCGGCCAGGCGGGCTGAGAGCGACAATGCGGACAGCCTGTGTCTACTGCTTGAATTTGCCGGCAAGCGCCTGCTACTGCCTGGCGATCTGGAGGGCAGCGGGCTGGCGGACCTAACTCAGCTACCGCCACGGCCGTGCCACATACTCATGGCTCCCCACCACGGCAGCCTGACGCTCGACCCTAGCGAGTTGCTCGCCTGGTGCCGGCCGCAGTGGGTCATCGTCAGCGGCAATCACCGCGCCCTGCGAACTGAGGTACTTGAGAAGTACAGCTTCGGTGGGTCGCAACTGGGAATCACCTTTCGCGACGGTGCTGTGCAAATTCGCATCGACCACTCGGGAATGCTGAGCGTCTGGCACTGGCGCGAGCAGCAGTGGCAGCCGCTCGAGCCATAGCGCCCACTGCTTGCCAGAGAGATGCTTACCAGATCGCAGTTTACCGAGTGCGGCTTACGTGATTTCGGCTTCGATGCTGGCCGACATACTGCCAGAGCACTTGCTGGCCATCGGGTCTTTGCCGAAGGCATGAATCTGGTCACGCTTCAGTTCAGCGTGCTCCTTAGTCGTCGTCAAACAAATCGCGCGACCGCTACTATCGACTTGCTTGGCCAGCTGCAGTGCCCGTTCGAACGTATGTCCGAACAATTGCTGCAACATGGAGATGACGTAATCGAAGGTATGTTCAGAATCATCCCACAGCATGACGTGGTATCGCGGCTGCCGCTTGGGCTTGGGGCGCTGCGCCTCTCGCCTAGTTTCGACGACTGCTTCGGGTTCCATAACTGCGCTGTTAGAATCAGCCATTGCCTTCTTTAGCTCCTATAAAACACATACGAACATTGATCCATTCAACTGCACCACGTAACCGCTTTGAGCCCCATAGCTGGACTGCGCGGTTATATTGTTACGCATGGCATCATTGTAACCTTCGCACCAGGTAGGTTAGCAAGCACATTCCATTCAACCGGCACTAGAAAAAGCTCAAAATGACAGATCTGAAAGCGATTGACCAGTACCTCCGGCAAACTCAACCTAGCCATTTAGAACAGCTCAAAACGCTGCTTCGCATCCCCAGCGTGAGCGCCGATTCAGCCTATCGCGACTCGGTTAACGCGGCGGCTCAGAGTGTGCTGGACACATTGTCCGCCGGGGGGCTGAAGACGGAACTGATCAAGACCGACGGCCCACCTCTGGTTTACGCCGAAACTCCAGCTGTGCCAGGCAAGCCGGTAGCATTGGTGTATGGACACTACGACGTCCAGCCGCCCGATCCGCTAGAGCTGTGGACTACCCCCCCGTTCGAACCAACAGAGCGCGACGGCAACCTGGTGGCTCGCGGGGCGACTGACGACAAGGGCCAAATGCTCACACATGTGCATTCGGTGGCTGCCTGGAAGGCGGCTGGTCAGTCGTTGCCCATGCAAGTTAAGTTCTTAATCGAGGGCGAGGAGGAGGTCGGCAGCGAGCAGTTTGAACACTATTTGGCTCGCCCCGAAGCGGCTGAGAAGCTAGCTGCCGACGTGATTGTCATCAGCGATTCATCGCAGTATGCCAAGGGCCAGCCAGCAATTACCTACGGTCTGCGCGGGATCGCCTACTTCGAAGTTCATTTTCATGGACCCAAACAGGATCTGCACTCAGGCAGCTTTGGCGGCGCGGTTAACAATCCAGCCATCGCGCTGGCTAAATTCCTAGCCAAAATTGTCGATGATCAGGGCCGCATCCAACTGCCCGGCTTCTACGATGACGTCCTGCCGCTAGAGGATACTGAGCGGGCGATGTGGTCCAAGCTGAACTTTAGCGACGAGGCTTTCGCCAAACAGCTGGGAGTTAGCGGACTGACCGGCGAAGCGGGCTACAATACGCTCGAGCGGCGTTGGGCGCGGCCCACCTTCGACGTGCATGGACTGTGGAGCGGTTATCAGGGAGAAGGAGGCAAGACGATCATCCCGGCTAAAGCCAGCGCGAAACTCAGCTTCCGCTTAGTGCCCATTCAGTGCCCCAAAAAAGTAGCTCAGCAACTGCGCGAATTCGTAGCCGTCAACACTCCCACGGGCGTCCGCATTGATGTGGTCGATTTGCACGGTGGCCCCGGTGTCGTGGTTAATCCCGAGAGCCCGTACATTACCGCAGCTCAACAAGCCGTAGCAACGGCTTTTGGCAAGCAAGCTGTGCTGATCCGCGAGGGTGGTTCAATTCCAATCGTGGCCAACATGGTCGACAAACTCGGAGCGGACGTGCTGCTGCTGGGCTGGGGGCTAGACGATGACGGTGCACACAGCCCCAACGAAAAGTTCAATATTCAAGACTATTTCCACGGCATTCGCGCTAGCAGCCACCTGTGGTACGAGCTGTCGAAGGTGCCCGTGTGACTGGGCATGTCCTCCAATGCTAGGTCTCAAGTCGCCTAGTACCGCTTGGGATCAATGGCGGGCTGATTGTTCTGCACGGTCCAGCCGCCAGTGGGCGGCACGCCGGTCATCGTGTTCTGAGCTATTTTGACATTCAGCGAGGCCACCCGCTGGTAGAGCTCAGGTTGCAAATTGTTGAGTGCCAGGCTCTGCTGGTAATTCTGCAGAGCTTGCCCGAAATCGCCCGAGGCCTCGCGCATTTGCCCCCGCGCCGTCCAAGCCCGGTGATCGTTTGGATTTAGCGCCAAAGCTTCATCTAAGTATTGCTCGGCCTGCTTGGTCTGCCCAAACTCTTGTGACAGCCGCGCCAGCTCAACGCGCGCATCGGACATGCCCGGGTTAGCAGTAGCCCAATTCTTGAGCAGTGTCATGGCGCTGTCAGGACGCCCCGACTCGGCCAGCAGGACAGCCAAACCGCGATGGCAATCAATGTGATTATTCTGCAGATCCAAGCACTGGTGATACAGCGACTCGGCCTGCTGAATCATTTGACTGTCCTTCTGCGTGACCCCCAGCTTGTGATAAGTCGACGCTAGGTTGTAGTAGGTGTCGGGATTCGATGGATCCGAGACTTGGGCGGTCTGAAATTGTTGCAAAGCCTCCGAGTACCTGCCCTGCTGATAGAGTCGCACACCGAGTGTGTTTTGGCCCATGCTCGTTACGCGGCAGCCACCGCTCGAGGACACCACAGCCAGGAGCAGCAGCAGAGCCGGCGCGCGGTAGAGCAAACGATTGAAATTGGCAGCAAGGGACATTGACCGGTTCCCAGTCCAGGGTGAGCAGGTGCGCACTAAATGCGCGCCGTCTGCCGAATGACCGTTGAACTTTAGTCAAAATTGCAAATTGAGTTCAATAGCGGTTTTTATTTTCAGTGAGCCGGGCAGCTGATTAGCCAGCCGGACACAGCAAGCCAGCCGGACACAGCAAGCCAGCTGGACACAGCAAGCCAGCTGGACACAGCAAGCCAGCTGGACACAGCTAGCCAGCCGGACACAGCAAGCCAGCTGAACATCTTTAGCCCACTTGGACATCTTTGGCCCACTCTGCTCCCGGACTAGCGAGCAGTGCCAAACGCTGGCTTGGAACTCGCCAAAAGCGGGACTACTGACCCAGCATTTCGGCGATAGCCTTCTTGGCGGCCTCGACTGCCTCAGGGATTTTTTCAGGGAATTTGCCACCGGCCTGCGCCAGATCCGCTTTGCCTCCGCCACCACCACCGACGATCGGAGCGACTTGTCCAATCCACTGCGAGGCGCTCAGTCCACGATCTTGCAATGCTTTGCTGATGCCGGCCACCAGCAGGACCTTGTCCTCGCCGACTTTGTTGGCGAAAAGCACGGCCGTCGGTTGGCTGCTCTTCTGCCGGATTTGGTCGATCCACTGGCGCAACAGATTGGGTGTTGCGCCCGCTGTCTCAGCTACCACCACGGCCACATCGCCGATGGATGCGGCCCCTTCCAACAAGCTCTCAGCCGACACGCTGCCGCTGGCCGCGAGTGCAGAGACTTGCTGCGCGAGCTTGGATTTCTCATCTTGTAAAGCGGCGATGCGAGCCGGAATATCCTCGGTGGCTACGCTCAACATACGAGCGGCTTCACGCAGCAGAGCACGCTGGGCCAAATACCCAGTGGCATCGACCTTGGCGGGCTTGCCTGGCTCCTCCGGTGCAGCTCCACTGCCGGCTAGCTGCTTCTTCAAGCCGCGAATTTCAGCGATCAGTCGGGCGACTTGGCTGGGCACTTGGCCAGCTTCGCAAGCGAGCGATTTGGCAGTGGTGTTGAGCAGAGTTTGGACCTGCTGACGATGCGCCTTAGCACGCTCTCCGGTGTAGGCCACAACTCGCCGCGTACCAGCCGAAACGCTCTCCTCGGCGATCACTTCGAACTGCTCGACTTGACTAGTGTTTGTTAAGTGCGTGCCACCACAGAGCTCCTTGGAGAATTCCCCCATGCTGACCATACGTACTGGGTCGGGATATTTTTCACCAAACAGCATCATCGCGCCAGCTTGGCGAGCTTCGGCCAATGGTACAGTCTGCCACGATATGGGGGCGGCCCGCTGCACTTTTTCTGCCACAATAGTCTCGATCTCGCGGATCTGATCGTCGCTCAGCGCTTGTTGATTGGTGAAGTCAAATCGCAGCCAATCGGAGTCGACTTTACTCCCCTGCTGTTGAGCGTGCTCGCCTACGACAGACTGCAGCGCGTGATGCAGAATGTGAGTGGCCGAGTGGGCTCGGCGAATTCCGTCGCGACGAGTTGCATCGACCTTGACGGTGACATGCATTCCGGTGGAGAAATGCCCCGCTTTGAGTTTACCGATGTGCACGAGCAGTTCTCCGGCCCGCTGGGTATCAGTGATTTCGAACAGTGAGTCATCGGCGAAAATCGTTCCCGAATCGCCCACCTGCCCTCCCCCTTCGCCGTAGCACGGCGAACGGTCAAGCACGATGCGGACCTCCTGATCGCGAGCGTCGCTGGCCTTGAGCTCATTGACCAAGTGCGCATCGTCGTCCTGGCCAATCACAATGCCTTTTACCTGAGCCGATGACTCCAATTTGTCGTAGCCCAAAAACTCGGTCCGCCGCAGCGCTTCTTTGAGCGTCTCAATTGGGCCCGTCGCGAACAGTTCGCTACGCCCACCGCCACTGACCTTCTCGTGCTGCTCCATGGCGGCTCGGTAGCCATCCCAATCGAAGGTCAGACTGCGCTCAGCGGCCAAGGCCTGGAACAACTCCGGCGGCACTCCGTAGGTTTGATACAGACTGGCTGCTTCGTTGCCATCGACCATCACCGCCGACGCTTCTTGCATGCTGTCAAAGACGCGTTCAATGCGTTCGAGACCGCCACCGATAGTGGAGAAAAAATCGCTTTCCTCCTTGCGAATCGTCTCTGAAACGCGATCGACGGTCGATTTCAATTCTGGATAAGCGGCAGCCATGCATGCGGCCACAGTGGGGACTAATTGATGCAGGAAAGGTTCAACGAGCCCCATTTGATGACCATCGAGCACCGCGCGCCGCAGCAGACGCTTGATCACATAGCGTGCCTTCTTCGGTCCCGGCAAAATGTTTTCATGTACGGCAAATGTGCAGGCCCGAACGTGGTCGGTGATCCGTCGCAGCCGCCGGCCATTGTCGCTTTCGTATTCATACTTGACCCCGCACACTTCGGCGGCCGCGTCCAAGATCGGACGCAAATTGTCGATATGAAAATTGGTGGGCACGTTCTGCAGCACGCTGGCGGTGCGCTCGAGTCCCATCCCGGTGTCGATGTTCTTACTGGGCAGCGGCCGCAAGTTCTGCGGAGGCTCACCGACGCGATTGAATTGCGTGAAGACTAGATTCCAGATCTCGACATCTTTGCCATTGTCTAGCTGGTAGTAGATCTCGCTGCATGGACCGCAGACGCCGTCGGGCCCTAGGCTCGGAGCGCTGGCTGGCCAGAAATTCTCGTCCTCCTCCATACGCGAAATGCGCGAGGTAGGCAAGCCGATCCTCTCATTCCAAATCTTCGCGGCTTCGTCGTCATCTTTATAGACCGTCACCTTGAGACGCGCCGGATCGATGCCAAGCCATTTCTTATCAGTCAAAAACTCCCACGCCCAGTTTACTGCGTCCAGCTTGAAGTAATCTCCAAAACTGAAATTCCCCAACATTTCGAAAAATGTGTGGTGGTAGGCCGTCCGCCCCACGTTGTCGATGTCCCCGGTTCGCAGGCACTTCTGACAAGTCGTGGCGCGCGTGAAATCTAGCTTCACCTTGCCCAAAAAGTGGTCTTTGAACTGGTTCATACCGGCAGGTGTGAATAGTACCGATGGATCCCAAGTCGGTACCAGTACGTCGCTGGGCTGGCGTTTGTGCCCCTTGCTCTCAAAGAAGGCTAGATACTTTTCGCGCAGTTCGTCAGTTTTCATCAGTTGGTTTATCCAAAAACAGCTTATTCCAATTTCGCACCGAGGACGATCGATGCGACCTGCTTTCTACAATCCACAGAGCCATCTCGCTCACTTGGCAGCAGCAACACGAGCAGCAACAATATATGCTCAGTTGCCCAAACCAGCTATCCGAGAATACCGGACCAGACTGGCTTTATGCAATTTGGCTCACGCTTCGCAGCTTGCCAAGAGCCACGTGGGGTATGCATCCTGCCTGCCATGCGATAGGCAGGTTTTTCGCAAGGCTAGAAGCTTAGGCCACTTCGGAAGCTAGAAGCTTACGCCACGTGGGGTATGCATCCTGCTTGCCATGCGATAAGTAGGTTTTTCGCAAAGCTAGAAGCCTAGAAGCTACCATCAGGGAGCGACTTCGATGGTCTCGGCGCGACCGTCGGAGCGGACGATTCTCAGCTCCAGCGGGCGGCCAGGCAAGTCGGGATCGTCGACCGCACGGTAGAAATCCTGCGGCTGCTGCACGTCCGTTCCAGCAACCGACAAAATGCCATAACCGGGCCGCAGTCCAGCGTGCCAAGCTGCGGTGTCGGGATCGACTGACTGCACGGCGACTTTGAAAGGTGTGCGGCGACTGCCACCCAACCCGCTGCGCGTCCAGTCAGAAGAGATGGCGGTGGCATAGTCGACCAACATGCCACGCCATTTTTCAGGCGAATCGACCGCATAGCCGGGCCAGCGGGTCGTGAGCGGTTTCTTGCTCAGGGTGGCAGACAGTTGCAATGCGTCGGGCGCACTGCGGCCGGCACGAAAGCGATGCACGTACAATTTGACCTGCGCACCGGCCGCCGCTTGACTCAACTCGCGAAATAGATCGCGACGGTCGGCTACTTGCGCACCATCGACCTGATAGATCACATCGTCGGCGCGCAAGCCAGCTTGCTCGCCTGGCAGTCCGGGAATGACCACGCTCACCCGCGCGCCGCTAAAGCCAAGCGATTTCTCCATCGAGCGGAGATCCTCGGGTTGTATACCCAGGAATCCGAACTCGGGCAACTTGCCCGCTTTGAGACTCTCTACGACGCGCTGAAACATTGCGTCAGTAGCAATCGCAAACCCCGCCGCTTGTTCATAGCCAGCCGTCGCCGCCAGGGCAGTCGTCATTCCGACCACTTCGCCCTTGAGGTTGATTAGCGCACCGCCGCTCATTCCCAACGTGAGTTTGGCATCGGTCTGGATCAGCGTTCCGAAATGGTGAATAGTGTCCTTGCCGCTCTCTCCCATAGCCGGGTCAGCCGGGGCTACACGCTGTAGATTGGACACGATGCCCCAACTGGCACTCGCCTGACCGTCGCGGGCGATGGCTTGCGGATTGCCCAGCGCGATCACAAACTGTCCTTTGCGCAGCTCCCGTTTTTGAAAGAAAGCTGGCTGCAGATTGGAGGCGTCGATCTTCAGTACGGCCAAATCGCTAAACGGATCCGACGCAAGTACTTTGGCGGGCAAGCCGACCACGCGTGCCACGTAGCTCTGCTTGTCGAGCCAGACATAATAGTCATGCTCGCGCGGATCGCCCAGCACATGCCCGCAAGTCACCACAAAGCCATCGTCGCTGATGACGATCCCGCTACCAAACAAAGTCGGCACAAATTCGGGACTGTCCGGCGTGTTCTGCAGCGGAAACGGATTACCCAGGCGGAATTGGTCGATTCCCAATTGGTCCAACTGCGCCGCCGGTGCTCGACCGCGAGCAACCCGCGCGATGGCCACAACCGAACGCTGAGCGCGATCGATCGCCGAAATAGTAACCTCCTCAATAGCACTTACCAGCTCCAGGGCCGACTGGTCGGCAAGCGGTGCGCTTCGGCCGGCCTGTGCATCAGCCGCCGGCGATTGTTCGCCTGAATCTTGCGCGGCCAGCGGCCCACAGCTCACAGCCGCAAAGATTGCAGCCGCACAGATTGCAGCTGCACGCATGGCAACAACACGCATGGCAGCAGCACGCGTGGCAGCAGCGAGCGTGGCAGCAGTGCAGTTCGTCTCAAGGCTGGATGCGAGCACCCGCGATAGACAAGCATTCCGTAAAGAGCTTAACGCCAGCATCATAAAACTACGCTTGAATGCAATTCTGAAACAACTTCCCCGGAGCAAAGTGGCAAGCCTCACTCGATTATTCGCAAGCCGCAGCGTTCGCCTGGCGGCTCGCGTGAATCAACCCAGCCTACTTTAACCATCGACCATTTCGACATCCTCGACTTCCTCGTCTGCGTCGGAGTCATGGCCGGCGACCACATCCGGTCCGGTATAACCACCGGCCGCCAAGATGAGCTCCTTAATCTCCTCGGCAACATCCTTGTTCTCGAGCAAAAAGGCACGTGCCTTTTCTTTGCCCTGCCCCAGGTGAGTGTCATTGTACTTGAACCACGAGCCGCTGCGGTTGATGATCTTCAGCTCAGCTCCCACGTCCAACAAATCTCCTTCGTAGCTGATGCCCGAATTGTGCATCATATCGAACTCGGCGATGCGAAATGGAGGAGCAACTTTGTTTTTCACAATCTTGCAACGCACTCGCTGCCCAACCACGTCCTCTCCATCTTTCAAAGCACCAATGCGTCGCACATCGATGCGGCATGAAGTATAGAACTTCAAAGCCCGACCACCGGGCGTGGTCTCGGGACTGCCAAACATCACGCCGATCTTCTCGCGAATCTGGTTAATGAAGATGACCACCGTCTTGCTCTTAGCGATGGCACCAGTCAATTTACGCATCGACTGGCTCATCAGACGCGCCTGCAAGCCGACGTGCGACTGACCAATCTCGCCGTCGAGTTCCGCCTTAGGAACCAGCGCCGCTACGGAGTCGATTACGATCACGTCGACCGCGTTGCTCTTGACTAGGTGCTCGGTAATCTGCATCGCCTCTTCGCCACAACTGGGTTGCGAGACGAGCAGCGTATCGAGCTGCACGCCAAGCTTCTTACCCCAGCTAGGATCGAAGGCATGTTCGGCGTCGATGATCGAAGCGATGCCGCCAGCCTTCTGCGCCTCAGCACAGATGTGCAATGCCAGCGTAGTTTTCCCGCTGGACTCTGGGCCAAAGATTTCGATGATCCGGCCGCGTGGCACGCCCACTCCTCCCAGAGCCATGTCCAACGACAGACTCCCGGTGGACACCCCAGAGATCTTCAGTAGGGCTTCACCGCCCAGGGGCATAATCGACCCCTCGCCGAACTGCTTCTCAATCTGCTCAAGCGTATTCTTTAATCCTGGTTCACGCTTGTAAACCGCTTCCATCCCTTCGGGTCCACCGCCACTTCTCTTATTGTTCGTTGGAGCTGCACTTTTTTTCTTAGCCATGTTTGGTTTTCTCGCTGTGGTTACCATATCCCTGGAACACTTCAAATGCACCGGTCAATACGATGCGCGATCCTAACGAATTGTACGTCGATCAGCAATCACTCCATAGTACTTTGCCAGCGGTCTGGACTTTGCCAGCGGTCTGGACTGGGCAATTCCCAGGGCGCTCATACCATGCGCTCAACCTGTGTCGACCGTTAGGATCGCTCGACGTACATTATTATCGAAGTGGGCGTGACACCTTTGGTCACAAGCTTTTTCAAGAACAGGGGCTAGCTGCCCAGGCTACGCAAACCACAAGGCGAACAGGAAAAATGACCGTTTGGGCACATGCAATTCGAGGAGTGGCTTTTGACATGGATGGGCTGATGGTCAACACCGAAGAATTGTATTCCGAAGTGGGAGAGATTTTGCTCAACCGTCGCGGCAGGCGATTCAGCCTTGAGCTAAAAGCGGCCATGATGGGATTGCCCGGGCCACAGGCCTTTGGTGTGATGATCGACCGCGAGGGGCTGAGCGATACGCACACCAGCTTGGCACTGGAGTCCGATGAGATCTTCGTCGACCTGCTGCCTAGTAAACTGCAGACGCTCCCCGGCTTGGAGGAATTGCTCGCTCGACTCGATCGCCTGCAACTCCCCCGCTGCATTGCGACTAGTAGCCCGCATCATTTTGTGCGCAGTGTGCTGGCCATCGTCAACCTTGCAGATCGCTTCGATTTCGTGGTGACCGCAGAGGATGTGCAGCACGGCAAGCCGGCGGCGGATATCTATTTAGAAGCGGCTAGACGCATGGATATTCTGCCGCCGCATATGCTAGTGCTCGAGGACAGCCATCATGGCACGCGGGCGGGATTGGCTGCCGGAGCGTGCACTGTGGCGGTCCCTGGCGTGCACAGCATGCAGCATGATTTCAGTGGCGTGGCCCTGTGCGCCGACGGCTTGCTGGATCCCCGCATCGCAGCGCTGCTAGAGTAGCCTAGGGGTGAAATACAACTAGGCGTCCAGTGGGGACGCCTAGCTGCTAATTCTCGAATGCTCAGATGGCCCAATTAGGCCATATCTTTGAGCCTCTTCAGAGGTCGTACTTTGACCTGTACCGAAGCTGGTTTGGGATCTGCCCAAATCATATCTCCCGTAGCTGGGTTGCGCACTTGACGCTTGGGCAAGGCCGGCTTGTCGACGGCAACGATCTTGCACAGTTGAGGAATCTGAAAAACGCGAGGACCTTTCTTGCCGATGTTGGCTTCGATCTCAGCGGCCAACGCATCGAAGAACTCACCGACTTGCTTCTTGTTCAGACCAGTACGTTCAGCCAGGTTGTTGTAGATCTCAGTCTTGGTCAACGGTTTCTTTTTGACAGCGGCTTTCGCCATACTTTCAATTCCTTTGTAAATGAATTCGACCCATGGAGCGAGTTTGCACTAGGCAGACGATTAAACGATGCGTCGCGTAAATTTCAACTAGTCGCCACCCACAAAAAGCCGAAAATCGATGGGTTTTCACGGTTTTCGTCTCAAAATTGGCCGGTCAACCCAAAAAACCAGGCTTTTTCTATAGTCCCCCCGCTCGCCAAGGCCCGCCGGGGCAGGCCGCTGAAGCACTTTTTGAGCCGTTTTTTCACAAGTTTTGTGTGGCGCAACTCGCCAAGAATTTCGGTGTTCATCGGCAATTAGAGGCGCCTCCTTGAGACCCAGCGGTGGAATCAATCCCGCTTGGCTAAGGTGTCCGACAAATCGTCAGACAACTGCAGTTGCAGAGCTGGCATGACCGACTCCATGGCCGCGTCGACGGCCTCCGGAGACAGCCCGCCATGGGCGCCGCGGCCTGCGGCTAATCTGGAGCCCAGCACGCGCTGTAGCGCTTGTGACGGACTCAGCCTGGCGGGTGAGCTGTCTTGGGCATTGGTTGCCAAGCCGCTCTCCGACTGACCCAGCTCAGCCGCTGAACTCAACGACCCGCGCTGCCCACTGGGACCAGACTGGTCGGCCGATGCGCCGGAGGTTTGCATAAGTGGCGCTGCTTCGCCCTCGCCTTGCATGCCATCCCCGGAGCCTTGTACCTGCGAAGTGGTCGAATCCTGCGTGAAGCTGGCGGTGCTGGAGCCAGAGCCACTCTTCAGTCCAGCCTTAGCCGTACTGCCCCGCACGCGAATCAACTGCATGGAGGACTCCTGGCCAACAACAGAAGCGTTGGGATTGTTGGTCAACGGCACGCTCGCTTGCAGATTCGACTGCGTACCGCTCGCCGCCGTGATCTTGAGCGTATTGCCAGTGCTATCGAGCTGAGCTTGAATTTTTGTCAAGTCTCCCCAATCGCCGCGCGGTGCGATCCAGTTGGCTGTCCCATTCGCATTGACGGCTACCGTCAAACTGTTTTTGAAGGTCGACCCAACGAAGTCGCGGATATCAAAGTACCCTACTTTGAGCGAACCCGTGACATCCAAGTTCTTGATCACATCGCCATCGTTGGCAGCTGACTGAATGTTGACCGTCGCTCCGGCATCGTTGATAAACGGCAAAGCGCCGCGGACCAACTGGTAATTACCAGGAGCCAACTGATCGAACTTATAGGTCCCCTTCGCATCTAACATCATCGACTTCGAGACGGCGACTCCGTTGATATCGGTCCCCGTAAGCGTGATCGGTATTCCCACAAAAGGCAGATTGGAACCGGCCGCATACGCTACCGAACCGGAAATTGCCCGCGGCAGGTATTTCTTAATCGTCGCCGATACCGTGGCCGTATCGGTCAGCCCAGTGCCATCGTCGACAGTATAAGTAATCGAGAAAGAACCCTCGAAGTTGTTGCCCGGACCGGTATAGATCAAATGGCTGCCGTCGGCGGCGATGGCTACCGTCCCCTGACCGCTGGGCGGCTGCGTGACAGCAACGATCTTGAGCGTCTCACCCTGATCGACGTTGGTGTCATTGCCCAAGACCATCCACTTGGTTGTCGTGGAACTCGAGGCGCTGACGACGTCGTCAACCGCGTTGGGCGGGTCATTTACCGCTGTGACATTGAACGTTACCTGCGCCTGCGCGGTCACTCCACGGCTATCCTTCACCGTGTAGCTCAAAGTTTCAGAACCACTGAAGTTGGCTGCTGGGCGATAGCGAACTTTGAGTCCATCGGCGGAAACGCTGAAACTACTCCCCACTTTCGATGTGCCAACCGCGGATATGATCAACGTGTCGCCGGCAGTGTGCGGAGTATCATTGGCCAACACATCGTATTGATTCTCCGCCGCATCCTCGAGCAAAGTGAACGTATCGTTCTGTAGATTTGGCGGTGGATTCTCCATGTTGACCGCTACTGAGACGCTGGCCGTGGCCGTACCGCCGCGGCTATCTTTGAGCGTATAAGTAAACGTCTCGACCCCGGTGAAGCCCGCCTTGGGCGTATATCGCACGGTCAAACCGCTAGGCCCAAGTTCGATGGTCCCGCCGTTTGAGCCAGCGCTGACAGCGGTCACCGAAAGAGTCTCGGAACTGGGGTCATCAACGCCTGTAGAATCGTTAGCTAAGACTTCAAGAATGTTCTGAGTGCTATTGCGGGCAACCGTGAAGGTGTCATTGAGTGCGATCGGCGGATCGTTGACATCGGTGACTTGCACCGTCACCGTCGCCGTCAAAGGCACATTTTCTTGATTGCGCACGGTGTAGGTGAATGTCTCTGCCCCGTGAAAGTTAGCGGCGGAAGTATAGTTGAGCGTTTTGCCATCGGCGGCGATCGTGACCGTGCCACCGCCGCTGGGTGTCGACACACCGCTGATCGTTAGCACAGCGCCCGATTGAGCGGTGTCGTTGACGAGCACGTCGAGCACGTGCGGGCCGCTATCTTCATCGAAATTGAACACGTCATTGGTAGCCACAAAGTTGGCACCGACCACAAACGGGCTGCCCACATATTCGACTTTTGAAGTCGGAACCTTTCCAATCCCGTCATACAAACCCACTTCGCTGGCCGGCAGGTCGGCCGCTTCAGCGCGCAGGTTGGGACTGCCAGCGGCCTTGGCAACAAAGGTCACTTCAACCAACACCTTGGCCTCGGGACCAGGGCGCGAAGTGCGGTCAGAGACGGCCCCTAGTTCGTCAATCAATCCGGGCGTGCTGGTCGAACCACTAATGGCGTTCAAATACGGGTCGACAAAGTGCAGCGGATTGTTAGCGATAGGCTCAATGATATTTGCGTCGTAGAGCAAATCTAAATACGCAGAGAATACGCCGGTAGGGGACTCGGGAACGGTGCTTCCCGTTCGCAAATCCTTGACGATGACTTGGACTTTAAACTGTTGCCCAGCAGCCACCGTAGTGATCGGCGCTCCAGCCATATCGACCGCTTGCAACGAGATGCGCACGCGAGGCTCTTCCGAAACGCTGATGCTGAACGACTGCTCGGACACATTGCCCGCCAAGTCGGTCAACTGCAGAGTCAGTGCGTTGAGTCCCAACTGAGCTGTGGTAGGCGTCCAGGCGATAGCGCCGGTGCTGCTGTCGATGGTCATCCCGGCCGGAGCATTGACCAAGGCGTAAGCCAGTCCGTGGCCCTCTTCAGGATGGCTCAGCGCGACCGTCAGCGGTTGGCCAACGCGAGCGGTTGCTGGCATCACACCGGCAGCAAGCGGAGCCGGAGACTGGCTGTCGAGCACGATCGCCAGCGCCGGGCTAGGCGTACTGTTGGTGCCCGAGACGCGTTGGCGCGCAGTGAATAGAAATGATCCTTGGCCTATAGCGGGCACATTATTGACTTGAACGTTGGTGGTGTTGCCGCTGGCTGTGGCCGTGCCCACCACATTGCCTCCGGCCAAGATTTCTACCGTTGCTCCGGCAGTAGTGCCTGAGACAGTAAAATTCAGCGTCTGAGCTTTGGTGATGTTGTCGGTCGAGCTGGCACCGGTATCGCTATCAGGCAGCAGCTCAACCGCCGTGGGCGCTGGCGTGGCGGAGGCTTGGCTCACGTTGACCGTGACCACCTGATTGTCATCAGGGCTGGAAGTCGTCGGCGTCGTGGTCTGCCGCACCGTTGCGCGGAACTTTAACTCTCCGCTAAAACCAGCCGCAGGTGTGACCGTTACCACGCCGGTGCTGCTATCGACCGACAGCGCGTAATCCTGTGTCCCCAACTTGGTGACGCTGTAGACCAACGCGTCTGCTTCTTTGTCCTGGGCGGTCAGATTGATCGTCGTCGGCACGCCCGCCTGGGCTTGTACCGGCGAGATAGCGTTCAGAAACGGCGCACCGTTGGCCGTATCTTGTACGACGCTGGCATTGAAAGTTTGTGAAGTACTGTTCCCCTCAGTGTCAGTCACCGTTACCGTGATGACCGCCGTGCCGCTGCCGGTACCTGTCGGCTTGAGCAGCAACACGCCGTTCTCGTTGTCGGTGATGATGCTGGCTGTCTTGATGATGACGGAGTTAGTCGGACGATTCTGGGCCGAGTTATTGACGGCCGTGTTGCTGATTGCTTCGCGGACTGCCTCGCCCTCTACCAACTGACCAAACACACTGTGGTTGAAGTCCAGGAATCGCTGCGGTCCCTCTGTAATGAAGAACTGCGAATCGTTGGTATCGTCCGTCGACTTGGCATACGACAGCACACCCGTTCGATTGTGCTGCAGCTCCAAGTGGAACTGGTCATCGAACTGCCCGAGCGTCGAGCCACCGGTGCCATCTTGGTTTACTCGATCACCACCCTGGATGACAAAGTTGTTGACTACTCGGTGAAAGGGTACTCCGTTGTAGAAACCTGCCTCAGTCAATTCAATGATGCGAGCCGTAGGTCTAGGTGCTCTATCTTCGAATAATTCAAACACCATGTCGCCAAAGTTCTCAGTGGACAATCTCCAGCTTCGATTGCCGCTGAGAACTTGCGCGCTGAGCAGGCTGGGGTCGCTGGAGGTGACCGTGATCGTCAATGGATTGCCATTGGGGTCGTAAGCATCGATGGGTATGTGCAGCGGCGATCCTATGCCCACATTCACGTCGCTCAGGGCTGCGATCGAGGGAGTTGAGGACATGGGGATGGCCACGCCCGATCTCTGCGACAGCGTCTGCAACGACTGCACGCCGGTCAATCGCGAACCGTCGGGAAATTCCCAGGTGGGATATTCAGTTATGCCTTCGTCGACAGCGATCTGCTTAGGCGTGCGATCCGGATTGGTGACCTCAAGAAACGGAAGATACTTGCCGCCGTCTTGGAACAATTGCTTTTGTGCAGAGCAATGCGTGCACCAGGCGGCCCCGAAGAAACGTGTGCCGGAATCTGCCAACGCCTTGGCAAAGGCCACGAGATCCTCGCCCGGCTCTCCCTCGGCGGTCAGCTCACCCTCTGCCTGAAGGCCGCTACGATAGGTTGGCGAAGTGCTATACTGCGCGCCGCCAGGCGCAGAGAGCTCAGCTTGGAAGCTGGGCTGCTGATAGGACGAACCGAGCAGCGCCATAAAGCCGTCGCCGGCTAGCAACTGCCGGGCTTCCAGCGGTTCGACCACGATCGGGCGTCGGCGAGTCAGGTTGGCCTGGGGCTGAAAAAAGAGCGCCTTCAGCCATTGAGCAAGTTGCTGTCTCTTTTCACGACGCGACATATGATCCTACCTTCGTATTCGCAGATATTAAATCGGCACGACCGGCCAATCTTCCAGCCTAGTTGGGGCTTAGAAATTAGTTTAGCTCGCAGCGCTCCGTTTCAAGAACGTCGGCAAGAACCAGGCTGAAAATCCAGCCTAAACGCCCCAATTGCCACTTCCACCGTCAAAACCGGCCCGAATTAGACGTTTGCCAAGTCACATAAGTTCCGTGGACCAGCCAGATCCTCAGCTGACTACCTGCCGACGCACAGCTCAGCAGACACAGGGACTGTAGCAGCCCGCAAACAGCAGCCCGCAGAAATCGCAAAGAGCAGCCCGCA
>CAKQWG010000031.1 GCA_934278005.1 uncultured Pirellulaceae bacterium
CTATCCTGCGCAGGATGTTCAGCCAGCCCGATGCGAAGAAATCGGGAAACCGGTCGCTGAAGTATACTTGTTCTGGTTGCACGCGCTAACCCGTTGGTATCTTCGGGCTGCTTTTCGCAGAAGGCCTTCAGTTGGGCTTTCACGGACCGCGGCGAGAATTAAACTCCTTGCAGCTTGAAACCCATACGCGCCCGCTCAACACCCCACCAGGACACCTGTCATGTCTCAATCCGCGCCCACCGAACCTGGGAAGCCGAGGGGGAACCTGGCGGGATTCATCCACTACTTTAAGTACGACTTCACCTCCGGCTTGCTGGTGTTCTTGATTGCTTTGCCACTGTGCCTGGGCATTTCAATCGCCAGCGGCTATCCGGCCATCGCAGGTGTGTTCACCGCCATAATCGGCGCTATCATCACCCCGCTGATCAGCAATTCTGAATTGACCATCAAAGGTCCAGCGGCCGGACTGATCGTGATTGCCATTGGCTGCATCGAGGCCTTTGGGGGCGACGGAATGCTCGGCGGCTGGACTGCATCCGATGCCCAGGCCTACCAGGCGGCCCTGGCTGTAGGGGTCGTGGCGGCGATCCTGCAGGTGTTCTTCGGAGTCTTCCGAGCCGGAATTCTGGGCGAGTTCTTCCCGATCACGGTTGTGCATGGCATGCTCTCAGCCATCGGCGTCATTATCATCGCCAAACAAATACCGGTGGCGCTGGGTGTGACCGCTGCCGGCGGGCCCATCGAACTACTGCAGCACGTCCCCATGTTTATCGCGGCGGCCAATCCGGCCATCGCGGCCATCGGGATCGTGAGCATCCTGATCATGTTTCTATGGCCACGCCTGGGCAAAACCTATCCTGTGCTGAAAGTGCTACCGTCGCCGCTGATCGTGCTGCTGTTTGCTATCCCTATGGGGATGGCCTTCGATGCGGTGTGGGCACACTCCCCCTTCCTCCAAGGCCATCGGTACCAACTGAGTGACAACTATCTCGTTTCGATGCCCGACCGCGTTTTCGGGATGTTCGATTCGATCACCTTGCCCAATTTCTCCGCATTGCAACAGCCCAAAGCTTGGCAATGGGTATTCATGTTCTTCATCATCGGTAGCCTCGAATCGCTGCTCAGCGCCAAAGCAGTGGACATCATCGACCCATGGAAGCGCAAGAGCAACATGGATCGCGATATGGTGGCTGTGGGAGCTGGCAATCTATGCTGTGCACTGGTTGGCGGCCTACCGATGATTTCTGAAATCGTGCGCAGCAAGGCCAATATCGACAATGGCGCCCGCACCCGTTTTGCCAACTTATGGCACGGCGTATTTTTGCTGGTCTGCGTGGCCTTGATACCGATGGTCCTGCACCGCATTCCAATGGCAGCTTTGGCGGCCATGCTGATCTACACCGGATTCCGCCTGGCCCACCCCAATGAATTCATGAACGTGTTGAGAGTCGGCCGCGAGCAGTTCGTCATTTTCGGCGTGACTCTGGTAGCGGTGCTGGCTACCGATTTGCTTGTGGGCATCGCAGTGGGAATCGTGTCCAAATTCGCCATTCATATCTCCAACGGCGTCCCGCTCCGTTCGCTGTTCAGGCCCGAGCTCAAGGTCGTGGCCGATGACGGCCAGACCGTGCGGCTGCAAGCCTACAAGTCGGCCGTGTTTAGCAATTGGATTCCACTGCGCCTGCAAATCGAGCGCAAGGGACTGCTGGACTGCAAAAACGTGGAACTCGACCTGTCCGAGACGGAGCTGGTCGATCACAGCGTCATGGACAAGCTGGCCGAGATGGAGAGCGACTTTGCACAGCAGGGCCTGCTGTTCAGCGTGGTCGGGCTTGACGCTCACGAACCGTTTGCCGACCACGCCCAGTCTGCGCGCCGCAAAGGCATCTGCAGCGTGCTGCGAGTGACCATCATTGCCGATCCTCAGCTGGAAGGGCAGCTGGTCCGCGACCTGGCCCACATGGGAGCTACCGGATATACCGCAGTGGCGTGTTACGGGGCTGGGCGGCGGCAGATGTCGACGGACCCGACGGAGCCTGTTGCACAAATCCGCATCGAGGTCATCGCGGTCAAGGAAGTCGCACTGACGATCATGGATTACCTGCGCAACGATCTTCAGCCGCACCATCGCTTGACCTTCTGTGCCGACACCGTGCAGGTCGCCCGCTTCGACGCCTTTACCCCCTCACCAGCCCCAGCCGCCGAACTGCCCCTCCAGGAGGCACCGCTAGAATCCGCGCAGCTCTAGCCAATCTACTCAGGGGCGTTCTGGCCAAGCTACTGAGGGGCGTTCTAGACAAGCAGCGGGACGCCCACGCAAATAGTTTCGCAGGAGACCGGCAAACGTGTTGCAGCCCAACAGTCGAGCTTGACAATGCCGACAAGTCGACTTACAAACATGTTGCGACTGTGCAGGTTTTGTACCTTCTTACATGGGCCAGTCGAAATCCGTTTGAGGAAAGCTGTCGATGTCTAACGCAGAGCCCGAAAAGGCCGCCGAGTCGGAAAATTCAAGTGGGCCAGAAGAGTCCGTAAAGAAGTCTAAAGTTGAGTATATCAAGGAGGCCAGCATTGGCTTGCGTGGCTCGATCGTGGCGGAACTCGCCGATCAAACCACAGATTTGGTAGCAGACGAGACGACGAAACTACTGAAATTTCACGGCACCTATCAACAAGATGACCGAGACTTGCGCAAAGAGCGCCGCAAGGAAGGCCTGGGCAAAGCCTACTCGTTCATGGTCCGCAACCGCATTCCGGGCGGCAAGATGACGGCAGAGCAGTTCCTAGGGGAGCTGGATATCGCCGACGAACTCGGCAACGGCACGATCCGCATCACAACCCGCCAAAGCATTCAGCTCCACGGCGTAGTCAAGAACAACTTGTGGGGCGTCATCCACCGCATCAACGAAATCAAACTCTCCACGCAATCCGCCTGCGGCGATGTGACGCGGAACGTCTGCTGCTGCCCAGCCCCACTGCGGCAAAATGGGCTGCGCGACCAACTCCAACAGTTGGCCGACGAGATCGCTGTGCATGTCCGTCCCAAGACTGGGGCCTACCACGAGATCTGGATCAAAGATCCCATTTCCGGCAAGAGCGAACAAGTTGTCGGGCCGCCACCTGAGGCGGAGTACGATCCAATTTACGGCAAGGCCTACCTGCCGCGGAAATTTAAAATCGGCATCGCGCTGTGCGAAGACAACTGCATCGACATCTACGATAACGACCTGGGGCTACTGGGCATTACCGAAGGTGACAAGCTGATTGGCTTTAACATCCTGCCGGGCGGCGGCATGGGCACGACTCCCTCCAAAGCCAATTGCTTCCCCGCGTTAGCCAAACGCCTGACTTTTGTTAAGCCCGAGCACGTGATGCCCATCATCACGGCCATTATCATGGTGCAGCGCGATTTCGGCGACCGAGCCGATCGCAGCCAAGCTAGGCTGAAGTACACGATTAACAATATGGGGTTGCCGGCCTTCAAAGCCAAGGTTGAAGAATACCTCTCCGAAGCCGAGGCGATCTGCGGCGTGCCAGACGGAACTCTGCCTCGGCCGCTGCCTGAACCAGACCCAGCCGACGTGACCGAGCACAACGATCACATGGGCTGGCATGAGCAAGGCGACGGCAAGCTGTTCTTGGGCTTGCCAATCGAGAACGGACGCGTCAAGGACGAAGGTGAACTGCGTCTCAAGTCGGCCTTTCGCGTGCTGTTCAATGGCCACGTTAGCAACTGCCGCTTGACCGCTCAGCAGAATATCCTGCTCTGCGATATAGCGCCCAGCCAGCGACCCGAGATCGAGAAGATCCTGGCCGAGCACGGGGTAATCACCGTCGAACAGATGAGCAACGCGCGGCGCTTCGCATTTGCCTGCCCAGCCCTGCCAACCTGCGGCTTGGCCGTTACCGAAAGCGAACGCGCACTGCCCGGCGTGATCGATAGCGTGGAAGCTGAGCTGAGCGAGATGGGACTTGCCGACGAGCAGTTCTCCATCCGCATGACCGGCTGCCCCAACGGCTGCGCACGCCCTTACAACTCAGACATTGGTCTGGTCGGCCGCAGCGTGGACGGCAAGACCGGCGAGGGACGCTACACGATTTTCCTCGGCGGCGGCATGCTCGGCAATCGCATGGCCACCCTGTTTAAAGATCAAGTGCCGCGCAGCGAGATTACCGCTACGCTACGCCCGGTGTTCGCTCACTTCAAAGAGCATCGCCAGCCTGGCGAAGTGTTCGGCGACTTCTGCAATCGCATTGGCGTAGAAGAGCTGAATCGCATCGCCGAGCCAGTCTCTAGCTAGATCGATCTGCTAGATAAACCTGCCCTCAGGTAGTCGCTCCGCTCGCTGCGGACAGCCCACAATGGATCCTCTCCCCTCAGGGAGAGGATCTCTGCGTATAAAGATGTCTGCGCACAAGCTGGCGACATTCTTTCGCATTGTAGCACCACCAAAGCTGGCAATCGCGTGGCATTATTTATCAAACGTGAACGTACCACCATTCCGCCGCCAAGTCTGCGCGACCAGCATGCCGTGGCCGCCTATCCGCTCGGTAGCCAGCCGCATAGCGTTCTGCTTGATGAACGACTGGCAATCGACCAGTTGGCTATTAGCGAGGCCGGTTTGCCGAGCAAAAAAGAGGTGCATCGCCCACAACAGCAGCCGCGCACGGGGCCTCTGCCATGGCCTGCGTGGATAAGTGAAGTCCACATACAAATACACCCCGTCGTCGCGCAGTGCGGCTAACCACAGCGGCAGATGCTCGCTCAATTCCGCGGGGCTGAAACAGTCCAGAAAAAACGGTGTGACCACGATATCAAAAGTCTGACGCTGCGGCGCGTAGCTCAGGGCATCGCGCTGCTCGAATCGAACCACCCCCGCGTAGGCATCCGAGCAGGGCTGCTTCCGCGCCACGGTTGCCAACCGCGATCGCTGCCGCTGCAGCATGGCCGAGCTGAAGTCCACACTGGTGATCGACCAAGGTGCCACAGTCGGTCCAGACGTGCGAGCGGCGCCGCGCCGCGCCAGGTTACATCGATAAATGTACAGTTGCTCCAGCAGCCGCCCGTCGCCATCGCCCAGAATCAGCAACTGCTGCCACGCCGGAAGCTGGTCGACCAAGGCCGTGCGGGCCCGCTGCAACTGGCCGCCAAACACCAGCCATTCCAACGCATGATAGCTGGCGGCCAGTCGATCGTAGCCCTGCGCTTTATCCATCTTTGACTCGTTGACTGACGTCACCGAGCCGCTGTGGGCGAGCTTGGCGCGACCAGCACATCACACGCATCAGATCCAGCACAACAGCACCAGTGGTGGAGTCCACAGGACGGCATCGACCCACGCGCTGCGCACGTCGAACATCGGCGGAGAGCTACCAGCAACCGCGGTGTGAGCACGCCTACAAAAGCCGCTGGCCGGCAAAAACACGGAAATCAGCAACCCCAACGCGCTGGCTAGACCCGCAATCTCAATGGGTAGAGGAAGAGCCAAAAGCAGCAAGGCTCCCAGCGGCAGCCCCACTACGGCCGCTGCCCAACAGACTTGAGCCCTGGTGCGCGTGGAGCCGTTGTGGTGGCTGTCAGGACGAGTCGCAATGGAACGAAACGCTTGCGCTAGATCATAAACGCGGTCAAAGCGGGCCACTAAAATGCAGTTCCACGAAAACAGCACCGCCAGCGCACAGGTCGCTACCAGCAGCGGCCATGCCGTCGCTGTAATATCGGCCAGGCTACCGACGGCGGCTTGACCGTTGGAAAACCATTCCGTCCACGTGGTCAGCGAGACTCCCAAGGAGAATAGCACGCCCACTCGCACCTCTTTGGGCAGACGCGTTTCCAACCACTGCAGTTCTCCAGCCCTGGGTTCGCACGCCACGCGCTGCGCGGCGCAACCCCCTGCGGAAACATTCTCAGCGGCAACACCCTCGGAGAAAAGACGCTCAGCGCGAGACCGCTGCGAAGTAACGCGAGAGCGCTGCGAAGTAAAGTGCACGCTGGCTCCATACACCAACACGGCCGAAGCTAGGAACAAACCGTTTTGCACCAACTCCATCGGCAGCCAGCGCACTACCACCAACGTATTAGCCAATAACCCCACAATCCACAGTGATATGAACAAGCGGCGGTGCCGTCGGTAGAATCGATGCCGCAGAGTATGCGGTCGCTGCACGTCCAGCTTAGCGCCGTCGAGCAAGCGATCTGCGACGTAGATCAACCACACCGTCAGCCCTAGGGCCACGCCTTCGGACCAGTTGGTGGAACGTTTGCAGAAGACCCGCATCAACAACTGCTGCCACACGACCGCTACAAATACTGCATCGAGTGAAAGCACGCTTGCCCAGGCGGGAAGCGGAATGCGCCCCAGTCCAACAGCGTTGCCGGCCGCCAACTTCACGATTCTAGCTTGAAACCAATCTTAACAGTCACTTGCCAATGCGAGACTTTGCCATCGGCAATATCGCCACGCGTCTCAATGACTTCGAACCACCGCATGTCGCGCACGGATCGAGCCGCTTGGGCTAGTGCGTTGGCGACTGCATCCTCGATCGAGGTCGGCGAACTGCCCACGATTTCGAGTTTTTTATAGACGTGTTCAGACATAGTTTGCTCCTACTTGGTCGTCGGTGTTGGCTTCATATACCTATAAGTGTAGAATGTTCGCCACCATGAAGCTAGCCGATGCACGATATTGCAAATTGGACTAGGCTGCCCACAAGAACAACGTGCAACGCAATAGCCGCCGAAAGCTGCCATGCCGACATTGATCAAAGTAGCCCAGGTCTCCGCGGTGCCTCCAGGAAGCAGTCTACTGGTGGAGGCCGATGGACAATTCCTAGCGCTGTTCAATGTGGCAGGAAGTTTTTATGCGATCGATGATGCCTGCCCGCATCAGGGCGCCTCGCTCAGCGAAGGAGAGGTCGTCCGCGGATGCGTGGTGATCTGCCCCTGGCATGGCTGGGAGTTCGATGTTACCAACGGTAAACTGCTAACTCCACCGGGCACTCTCAACACGACAACCTATCGAGTTGTCGTGGAGGGTGATGACGTTTTAGTCGAGCTCTGAGCGACTACTTAACTACTTACTAAGAACATCAAAGTTGAATTCTTGGGCCCCGTCAGCAGTGACTTCAATCGACTGCGTGCTCTTGGAATTCCACTGCGGCGGCGCTAGATCGGCCGGTGGACGCTCGGGTTCGCCGGGCATGGTGGCAGTGTCTTCCGCACCCTCCGCACCTGGCTTGGGGATATTGATCCGCACGCGATACTTACCAACAGGCAGACCATTTTTCTTTTCGAGGGCATACTTACCGTCTTGAATCACCCCGCCGCTGGAAATCGTCGATTCGCTTCCCTGAGGTTCGAAGCTAATACTGCCATTGCCAACAGGGGCACCGTCGAGTGTCACCGAACCAGAGATCGCTTTTCTTCCCAGTCCATCATCCTTGCCGCAGCCCACCATCAATGCGAGACATACAGCAACAGTTGTTAAACCGCGAAACGAACTAAAAGACATGCGACGATTCTCCATAAGACTTTAGACTAGGGTACGACAAAAGTATGCGACCAAGGCTCAAACTAACACGCACCTCGACGCAGCACAAGTACTTCGCATGTCAAAAGAATCGAATCCCGCAGGGCCTCCTGGGACGCGCGACTTGTGGGATCGGGCACTACCACTTATCGTGCTCAGATCAGCAGTTAAAGCTCTGCGCAAGACAGCCAAAAATGGTGGGTCTGGGCCAGCGGAGCTGAGCTATTGCCCAACGATGGTGAATTGCACATGACAGACAAACCGACCAATCTACCGCTATCGCCGCCAGCGGGCGTTTCCGGCAAACGCGTAACAATTTGGGTAGTCTTGGCGTTGCTCGGCATCGGCATTGCCCTGAGCGCTACGCTGTGGACTTACAACAGCTTGGATGCGGCCCGCGACGCTTCAGCAATCGCTTGGCGGGAGGCGACTGTGGAGCTAGATCAACGCTATCGCGCCGTGGAGCGGCAACTCGCTGAGGCGGCGTCTGAGGCCACAGTATCAGCGGATCTTCGGCAACGCTTTGAATTGGCCGTCGATCGCTTTCGCACCACATCCATCGCAGTTGATCAAATGGCCGCAGCGGAGAATGTTGAGCAGCTGCTCGGCAGCAACGATTTCCCGGCGGCTGTGCTGCGGGCCAATCCTCCCACAGCCGAGCTCCGTGCCCGACTCGACACATACAACCAGCAGCGTCTGCGCGAGCGCGAACTACGCGAAAGCTTCGGCGGCCGCATGCTGGAGCTCTTCTTGTCCTTGCCCGCTTCGACTCCCTTTCATCTAGCAGCGTCTCCTTAGCGACTTACCAAACTTCGTCAGAGGCTGACAATCGACATTTGTTCCACAGCCCGCCTTGAAATAAGGCTGAGAATTGTGTGGGCAACGCAGCTAAATTGAGGCCAACGGTCGAGCCATAAAGTTTGACCAGACCGCAGGTTGCTTATCCGACCGGGGGCAGACCAAGTGTTTTCTGTGCTTAGCTGGATTTTGCGTCTGTGCTTTCTCACTTCAGCGGTTAACCTCATGGGCATGACTGCCCTCGCGACGCCTAGCAGCCGTTCGCAGCGCACGAGGTATTTCTTTAATGTCAACTCTCACGGAGTCCTCCCTTGGATAACACGCCGGATCCCCTCTCCACTGAATCGGTGCTCTCGACTGAATTGGAAAACACACCGGATCCCTACTCCACGGAAGCAGCGCATGATGCTCAACCGGACAGTGCGCTGAACGCCGATTCGGCGGAAGCCGAGCACTATACTGAATTCGATAGTCCGCTCGAGGACGACTCCGTAGAATCCGAAGCGGGCCACGCAGAAGCTGAGTTCGACGACCCTGATGCGATCGCTTGGCGGCGGGTCGACCCGATCGACATCGACGATCCGAAGAGTCTGGAGTTGTCAGCTGAGTTCATTGGGCGTTGGTCGACGCTGGTAAGCACAACCAACTGGGAGAAGGGACGCATCATTTACGAATGGCGCGAAGCGCTGATGGGCTCCGAGTCGCCTGCGGTGGCCTACAGTGACGAAGCCTGGAGTCGCCGGGTGGGTGGAGTTTCCGCTCAACACGTTGGACGTCTGCGCCGCGTCTACGAAAGATTCGGCAGCAGTTACACCAGCTATGCGGGCGCATACTGGAGCCACTTCCTGGCCGCACTCGACTGGGATGACGCCGAACTGTGGCTAGAGGGTGTGGCGCAAAGCGGCTGGAGCGTCTCCCAAATGCGACGCACGCGTTGGGAGTCGATGGGGGGCATCCCTGAGCAAGAGCCCAACGATCAGGACATCAGCCCCGATGGATCGATCAGCGCGGTGGCCGATGAAGACTACACTCCGCTGGCCGAGCAGGAGGATCTAGCGGGTGCCAAGGATGGACCGCGCAGCGTGGCCGAAGGTCCACGCCCGGACGGGCCCGATTTCGGAGACGAAGATGACACCTCACCCAGCCCGCAGGCATCCGCCGCTGCCGACGACGATGTGCCCCCTTGGGAGGACGAAGGCGTTTCAGCTGAGCCAAGCGAGTCACCATTTGCGCGATTGCCCAGCCTGCCTGTCGACATGGCCGAAGCCCTCGAACAATTCAAGCTAGCCATCATTCGCCATCGCGCCGACGGCTGGCGCGACGTCTCCCAGGCCGACACGCTACAATCCCTCGACGCTCTTAAAGCCTTCGTGAGCCTGTAACCACTAGTGTCGCTGATCGCTCGGGACGTCGATTGTATTACTGAAGTATTTGGGGTGTGACAACCCGCAGCGGGTAGTTTAACGCCGAGCCGCAGCAGGTCGCAGTTGCACAGATCGACTGGCCCAACGAGCGAGGCTTCATTGCACTGCAGCGCCTCACCAATTCGAACAGTCGCGGCCTGCGTAGGCGACGGCACAGCTTAACTCTTTCCTCAATCAGCCCACCGTCGACTAGCTCATGCAATTGCAAAGCCTGTAAGTGCAAGCTCCTCCTGCGCAGCAGGCAGATTGCACCCGCATAAGGAGCTTTCGCGCGGCCCGGTAGCACTTATGACCGTTTGGCAGAACGTGGGTCGCGCGGCTACAAAAGCTACGACAAGTCGCAGCACTACAAGGAGTCAACCCCCAACCCATAAACGGCTCTCAGCGTCTTACGTTCCGACGGCGTCAGCAACTAATTAGCCTAGCTGAACTCCGCCGCCCTCTGCGACTTTTCGCTGTGTGCGTTAACGAACCAACACCTCCCCGCAATCTATCGCGCAATCATCTCACACACAAAAATTTGATTGCGCACCTTTTCCCCATCAGCCGCAGTTCCCCGCATGTATGCAACATACTTTCCATCCGGCGAGAACACGCACGCTTCAGGTCGCGGAGCCTGAGCGCCGGCATAGGCTTTGGTCAGACGCTGCGTCGCTCCGCTGGACGTATCGCTAACGCACACGCTTCCATTCATAACATGCGCTATCCACTTGCCATCTGGACTCCACGTAAAAGCCGACGCGATGTCGTGCGGATTTTTGGTCAGCTGGTTTAGCTGGCCGGTGCCGGGGCTGACTGTCCATAACTGCACAACTCCCTCATCATCGCGCATTAGAAAAGCGATGCGTGCGCCGTCTGGCGAACTGCGCAGCCAGTGTCGTGGTCCTTGGATGCCGGGATGTCTCCGCTGTGTTGTGTACGTCAAGCGACGTTGCACCACGCCGGCAGGCGGTTGAGGGCGAGTGGTTGAGGTGCCCTCGAGTGGACCGTCAGCGGCGCGCGTCAGGTCTGCGGGCAAATCGAGTAAGAAAACTTCATTCACATGGCGCCCGTCGGGGCTGAGCACTTCGCCTTGAAATGCGATTGCTCGCCGCTGGTGCTCACCATCGGCCCGCGCGTAGCCCGCACGACCAATCCACGCGTCTTCACACGCTCGACATATCTGATCTGAGCCGGGCTGTGGATTATCGTGCGTACGGCTTACCACCACCGAAAAATACTGACCATCATGATTGCGCGGATTGCCCGCATCGACCGCCACGCGTTGGCCTGGCAAAAAATCCGCTGGCACGCTGACACCGATCTGCCGTACATTTTTTTCGTGGGGCGGCTGTCGCACGGCATCGAGTGCATCCAGTTCGGCCAACACATGATCTTCGTAGGTAAACGCAATCCATTGTCCGTCGCCCGAGAAGGTATGTACGTGGCTGCCACCGCGCAAGGCACCCGCCGTGAATGGAGGCGTGATGTCGCGGGCATCCATATTGATCAGTTTGTCGGCTTGGCTGCCATCGATAATAGCACCTCGCCGATGCCAGGCGTTGTAGCTCCATTCGGCAGTTGGATTTTCAGGGCCGTGGATAAAAACGATTCTGTCCGCCACGGGTGAGGTCGTAACGACTCCTACACAGGCAGCCTGTCGCGATTCATAAATCGTCTCAACTGCACCAGTTGCAACGTGCACGCGCTCGATGCGGTTTCCGTCAAAGCGCGAACCGGCCAGATCGCTGCGCACATCGTAGTAGATCCATTCGCCATCGTAGGACCAAACATTAGCGTTGGTCAGAACATGGTTACAGTTGTCGGAAGTTATCTGCCGCTCATTGGCCTCGCGTTTCGGCTCGGTCGCACCGACCGATAAGCCAACAAATGCAGTAGAGAGCACCGTAAATGCAAACATTTGAAGCACAAGATCATGCATGGGTTACTCTCGCTGTGGTTATGGGGTGCCGCTGTGACACGAGCTGCGGGGTAACGAAGTTACAGCACCACTCCCCCCAAATGAACCGATTTGTTTCTTTTAGGCCTTCATGAGTGTATAGTTGAGCGTGAAAGATTGCAGCGTAACGCAAGACTTTTCAGTCGCAAGGCCGCCGTTGAACAAGAGACATGTGGATGCAAGCAATTAGAATTTTGATCCTTCTGGCGGTTTCAACTTGTATGGTTGCGATCGCGAGCCGCGGGACTAGCCAAGAGGCGGCCGTGTCCAGCACCGCGGCAGCCCAGGCAGAGGCTGTACCGGCGGACGCTGCGCAGTCTGCCAAGGGGGCCAGGCCCGAGGGCCGCGGCCGTCCGCAAGCCGCTCAGCCAGCTGGCCAGTCCGCTTCCGGAGCGGAGGCCGCCGGCGGAAGCGCAAAGCCAGCGCCGGGCAGCGAAGGCAAACTAGGCAGCGAAGGCAAGCCAGACAGTAGCGCCGAAAAGCAAGCCGCAGAGAACGTCGCGCCGGTCAAGCGCGGCGCGCAGCCACCCAGCCCTCCCGACCCTAAAGAGCTGGAAGTTCTGCCCGACGCAAATGGACTTATCGCCTTTCAATTTCGCAACCAGCCCTGGCCAGATCTGCTGAAATGGCTGGCCGGCGTGTCGCACATGTCACTCGACTGGCAGGAGCTGCCGGGCGATTACGTCAACATCGTCACGCAGCGCAAGTACGGCATCGAGGAAACGCGCGATCTGTTCAATGGCCACTTGCTGGCGCGCGGCTACACGCTGCTTGAAAAGGACGGCATGCTGCAAGTAGTCAAGACTGAGAAGATCAATCTGGCTTTGGTTCCCATCGTAGACGCGGATGATTTGCCCGCCCTGCCCGGTAACCGGTTCGTGCGAACGTCGTTCAAACTCGATACGCTAATCGTAGACCAAATTGTCGAAGAGTTGCAACCACTGAAAAGCCGCAACGGCCAACTCATCGGCTTGACCGCTACCAATCGCCTGGAAGCGGTGGATTCGGTTTCGAACCTGATGGCAATCAAACGCATTATCGACGATGAGCAGTCTCCTGCAGCCATCGACATGTTGGCTCGCGAATTCAAACTGACGCACATCCGCGCAGAGGATGCGAAGCAACAACTGGAGCTTTTTCTGGGACTCAAGAAGGGAGCCGCTGCACCTGTTGACCCCAATGCCCAGATGCAGCAGATGCAGCAGCAGATGCAGCAGCAGATGCAACAGCAAATGCAGCAGATGCAACAACAAATGCAGCAGAAGCAGCCCAATCAGGCGAGCCCCAGCAGTAGCGAAATCTACCTCGTGGCTAATTCGCGGTTGAACAGTGTGATCGCCCACGGGCCGCCCGACAAACTGGCTATCATCGACGCCTTTGTGCAGCGCATCGACGTACCGGGCGACTCGGCTATGAGTCTGGATATGCTCCAGAGCCGCATGAAGACCTATCGCTTGGCATCGCTCGATCCGGAGCGTCTCGCCCTGTCGCTGCAAAACATGGACGCCCTGGAACCCAAAACGCGGATTGAAGTCGACAGCAAGAACAAAGCTCTCATCGTGTTTGCCTCAGTGGCCGACCATCTGCTGATCGAGCAAGTCGTCGAGCGACTGGACGGCAGCGCGCGCGAATTTGACGTGATCCAATTGCGACGTCTCCTGGCCGAAGATGTAGCGGGCACGATCAACATGATGATGGGCGGTGAGGACGAACCGCAGCAGCAACAATCCAATCGCTATTCATACTTCCCCTTCGGCCAGCCCAGCAACTCGGACAAGCAAGACACCACCGACAAGTTTCGGGTGACGGCCAACGTCAATGACAATCAGTTGCTCATTCGCGCCAACACCCAAGAGCGCCTGGAAATCAATAAGCTTCTCGTAAAACTCGGAGAGATTCCGCCCGAAGGCGGCTCGCGCAGTCCATTTCGCACGATCGATGCCGCGCGACTGCCGGAAACCTACGAATATCTTGAGCGCATTCAAAAGCAGTGGGCACTCGTTTCGGACGTACCTCTCGAACTGCCAGCCAAAGAAGCTTTCAATAAGGTGGAAAACGGGCAAGGCTCTCGGCAGACGCCAATTCTGCATACGCAAACCAAACCCGACGAAACTAAACCCGACGAAACTAAACCCGACGAAACTAAACCCGACGAAACTAAGCCCGACGAAACTAAGCCCGACGAAACCAAACCCGACGAAACTAAACCCGACGAAGAGCAGCCGGCTGTAGACAAACCGCCTGCGGCTCGGGATGACGATCAACAACCAGCAGCCGGCTCAGCCCGCCCCGATAGCCAACAAATCACCTCGCCCGTGCCGCTCGGTAAGCTCTCGCAGGTGGCCAATCGGCATCCCACGCAGTCTGCACTTGCGACCGACCCGCCTGTTATAGGACCCGCTGAGACGACGACGCCTGCCTTGACACCAGAGGCCGACCGACCCTTGAGCGACGCGGCCTCCGACTCCCCCATTCGCATCGCGCTGGACGCGCAGGGCAACCTAGTGCTGTATTCAGAAAACCTGGAGGCTCTCAATGCGCTTGAGACGCTGATGTCCGACGTCTCTCCACCAGCTCGCCCTTATCACGTGGTGAGCGTCAAGCATCAGACAGCTACTTGGATCACCTTTGACCTAGAAGATTACTTTAAAGATCTGGCGGCGGAAAGTGATAAAGAGCAGGATCCGCGCGCCGCTTACTACAGTTACATTTTCGGAATCGAATCCGGACAGTCTCAGAAGAAAAAGACACCAGCCCAGCTGGGACGCAAACGCCCGCTGCGGTTCATCCCGAACAATGACACACAGACAATCTTGGTCATTGGAGCGGACGATGACACGTTTGAAACAGTTCAACGCTTGGTTCAGCTATGGGACGTGCCCGACAAGGTCGATGACAGCCGCGTGCGGTATACCCAAATTGTGCACATCAAACATTCGCGCGCCGAGGCACTGGTCGAGACGCTCAAAGAAGCCTTTCGTGATCTGCTCAGTTCCAACGACAAAGCCTTCCAAAAGAAACCTGGCGACGAGAAGGGACGCGAGGCCAGCGACACATCGGCCGATTCGTCCACGGTCACTTCCGAAGGGGGGATGAACTTCAGCTTTTCTGGCAAGGTTTCATTTGGCGTCGATCGTATCACCAACTCCATCCTCGTCTCCTCCGAAAAGCAACTGCTGCAGCTGCTGGTGAAAACTATCGAGGACCTCGATCAGGCTGCCAAGTCAAGCGCTGAGATTGAAGTCCACAAAGTTGACTTGGCTGGCCAGGAGTCTTTCAGAAAGGCTCTGCAAGCGATTCTTGGACAGGAGGGAAAACGCCAGCCGCCGACCAATGTGCCTCCCAAGGGTCAACAGTCCGACGGTCAACAACAAACCGGTCCAGCCGCTGACGCCGCTAAATCCAACAACGGTCGCACCCAAGCCTTAACTCAGTGAGCCCACTCGATGCCACGTTCTTATTTGCTAGTTAGTCTATTGGCCCTGGCGCCATTCACCGGGTGCTGGCGAGTTGCCGCGAGCAATGACCTGCGCGTCCGCAACGTAGCCGGAGACGATTTTACGCTGGAGGTGTTCGACAATTCCCGCACGCTCTCTCGAGCACTAGCCATCAACGCCACCGGGCAAATCATTGGTCTGCGCGAAGTCGCCGACGAAGCTGGCACGCAGCTGAGCGAGCAACCGTTTTTTTTCGACGGACAAAAAATGACCACGCTGCCACTGCTCGATGGTTATACCAATTTAGAAATTCGCGCACTGAGCGATAGCGGTTCGGTGGTCGGCTATGCCAGCCGCCCGCTGGGACATCCCCAGGGGAGTCTGACCGGTTTCGTGTGGGATTCGAAGACGGGAAAGATGACGCGGCTGATGCCCGCCGGACAGGACACAGGCTGCCACGCGCAAGCCATCAGCGCCGATGGCACGCGAATTACCGGCTATACCGCCGGCTCGCTCCCATCGCGAATGCTTCCCTGCCTATGGACTTGGAGTGCTGCCACTAAGACTTGGGATATCCAGACGCTTGACACTTTGGAAGAATTCAACCCATACATCATGTCGAGCAATGTGCTGATTTCGCCCGACGGGCAACGCATCGTAGCCTGCATCACGGTAGCCGCGCTACCTAACAATATTTTCGATAGCTCGCTCTTTCAGTGGACGCGCGTCGATGGACAGTGGCAGCGACAATTGTTGAGCGACGAACAGATGAACCTCAGCGATATCAACAACTCCGGTCAGATCGCCGGGACGGTGACTACGCAACAGGGTCGGCGGCCATGTAGGATCGAATCATCGGGAGAGATCAAGCTCATCGAACTGCTGCCCGGCGATGAATCGGGCGAGGCGCGGGCTATCGACGAATCCGGCACCGTCGTCGGCTTTAGCGATGATCCGGCTGGCCCTACAGGAGGCCCACAGGCGTTCGTCTGGAGCCATGGGTCCACCCGTCCGCTTGCCCTGCCTCGTGCAACCACGGCTAGCATGGCCTTCGGTATCAACGAGGCCGGGCAGATTGCCGGGCTGCTCGACGTGGCCAGCTCAGCTGCCGCCGTGCCAGACAGCGATCAGCCAGACAGCGATTTGGATGATCTGAACATCCAAACGCTCGCCTTTCGCTGGACACCCAAAGTCAGCGCCAAGTAGCCTTCGAAAAGGCTACCGCGTCAGCTGCATCTGCTCAGACGCCGCGATAGAAGTCAGCGATCGCCGACACGACCTGCTCCTGCTCCACGCTGGTCAGTTCCGGATAGATGGGCAAATGCAAGATCTCAGACGCGGCCTGCTCAGTATGAGGCAAGCTTCCACGAGCGAACTCGCAGTTACGGAAGCACACCTGCTGGTGCAGCGGAATCGGATAGTAGATCTCGCATCCAATCTGTCTCTCCTGGAGATAGCTGCGCAGTTGCTCGCGTTTGCCTTCGCCAATGCGTAGACTGAACTGATTCCACACGTGGAAAGCGGCTGGGTCATGGTAGGGCAATCCGATCGCCCCTTGTCCACGACTGTCCACCAGGCCAGACTGCTGAAATAGTTGCATGTAGCGCTGCGCGTTGTCTTGGCGGGCGGCGGTGTAAGCCTGCAAGTGTCGCATCTTCACCAGCAGCGCAGCGGCTTGTAGCGTATCGAGCCGGCTGTTGATGCCCACGGCGGAGTGGTGATAGCGCGGACGCATGCCATGACCGGCCAGCAATCTCAAGCGATCAGCCAGGATGTCATTGCGGACCGTCAGCATGCCGCCGTCTCCAAGTCCACCCAAGTTTTTGGTGGGATAGAAACTAATGCATCCCAGCTGTCCCCAGCTACCGAGCGGACGGCCGTGATAGGCTCCACCGATCGCCTGGGCAGCGTCTTCGATAACGGGTATCTCATGGCCATCGGCGATATTGCAGATCAGATCCATGGCTGCCGCTTGGCCGAATAAGTGGACCGGAATGATGGCCCGCGTGCGGTCCGTAATTTTTGCTTCGATCTCATGCGGATCGATATTGTAAGTCCGCGGATCGATGTCTGCGAAAACGATTTTTGCTCCCAGTCGATGCACGCAGCTCGCGGTGGCAAAAAATGTGAAGCTGGGTACGATCACCTCGTCCCCCGGGCCAATATCTAAGGCCATCAGCGCCAGCAGCAAAGCGTCGCTACCCGAAGCGCATCCGACGGCATGTGGCGTGCGGCAGATGCGAGCCACCTCGTTCTCCAGTTGAGTGACCTGCGGACCGTGCAAGAAACGCCCACTGTCGTACACATCCGCCAGCGCCTGCACGATCTCATCCCGCAGGGGATTATTCCCGCGGCTCACATCCAGCAGTGGAACGGGGAAGGGGGACTTAACGGTTGCCTCTAAAACACCAGAAGCCGTTGCGGGCGCGAGGGTTGACGGAGTCGTTCCGAGCATGATTGGCCATCCTTGACCGATTGGGTTGGAAAGAAGAAAAAAAGGCGCGTCATCCAAAATCGTGAGCGGCGGTTTGACCGCAGTGAAATCAGCCGAGCTGGTTGCTCGGCTACTCCGCTGAGAGACCAATACCGCAATCCGACCGCGGGAACTCTGGACGAGTTCCGCGACTCCAGTTTTCGTTCAAAACGTCTGAAAACTAACGCATCGAGCTAGTCAGCGTCAATAGACATATGCCGCCAGAGATCGGCAGCGCAGCGGTTTCTCACCGCTGCAAATTGCCGCTGCTATGCTGGTCACCTCGGCGAGCTCCGCCGCTGTGACCAAGCTGAGCGTCGCAGACAGCGATCGGGCTGCAGCAACCGAGCCTCACTGAATGTCGACGCAACATCAGGCATCCTCGTCGGAGACTGCAGACTCGGCGGCAGGCAAACTTTTGCTCGCTTTTTTAGCAGCTGCTTTTTTAGGAGCGGCCTTTTTGGAAGCCTTTTTCTTAGCCGGAGCTTTCTTCTTAGCAGCCGACTTGGTCGTCGCCCCCTTCTTCGCCGCCTTCTTTTTCTTTTTGCCGCCACCCGTCGCAGCCCGCACCGCTAACAGGTCGAGCGCAATCTCAAAGGTCAACTCTTCGACCTTGGAATCTCGCGGCAAACTGGCATTGGTCTCGCCATCGGTAACGTACGGACCGTAGCTGCCATCGAGCAACTGAACCTCGTTGCCGGTCACTGGTGAAACCGCAAACGTTTTAAGCGGCTCCTTCTTCGCCCGGCCGCGCCCGCCCGTCTTAGGCTTGGACAACAACTCAATAGCCTGCTCAGTGCTGACGGTCAGCGGGGACATCTCTGCGGTCAAGCTGCGAGTCTCTTTACCACATTTGACGTATGGACCGTAGGGACCGTTGGCGGCCACGATGGGTTCCTTCAGCTCAGGATGTTCGCCCAGATCGCGCGGCAGCGACAATAACTGCAGAGCAACTTCCAGGTTCACATCTTCGACCGACATACCTTTAAGCAAGCCTGCATTCTTCGGCGGCTCTTCATCCTCGGGGTGTCCTAGTCGTATATACGGTCCGAAACGTCCCGTCTTGATGTACACGGGTTTGCCCGTGGTAGGGCAGTGCCCGAGCGGCTCGTCCCCCTTAGCGGACTCCTCTAGCAGCACGAGGGCTTTCTCAAGGCAGATTTCGTCGGGCGGAACATCTTCCTGGATGCTCGCCTTGCGCTCGCCCTGTTCGATAAATGGGCCATAGCGGCCGACGCGAACGAAGACCTCTTCGCGGAATTCACCCTCGGCCGGAGTCCCCAAACTAAATCGGCTCGAGGCACGCGGGTCGATCTCTTCGATTTTGGATTTCAACAACGGCTTTAGACCGGTCTCTGCGCCCAGATAAAACTGCCTGAGGTACTCGACAAAGCCTTTCTCATCTCGGCTGATCTCATCCAGATAGTCTTCCATCTGCGCAGTAAAGTCGTAGTCGACCAGCGCGCCGAAATGCTCTTCCAGCAGGCGAATCACGGAGAAAGCAGTCCAGCTAGGGACTAGGGCATTCCCCTTTTTAAACACGTAATCGCGCTGCTGGATCGTATCGATGATCGAAGCGTACGTACTCGGACGGCCAATACCGCGCTCCTCCAGCGTGCGTGTCAACGACGCTTCGGTGAAGCGGGCTGGCGGCTGGGTCGTGTGCAATTTGGGTTCTAACTCGCGGCACTCAAGCTGTTGCTGCTCAGACATAGCTGGCAGTAAGACCTCTTTGTGCGCGCTGTCGCCATCGTTCGTATCGATGCCTTCGACGTAAGCCCGCAGAAAACCTTCGAACGTAATCGTTGTGCCTGAAGCCTGGAACACCCCCTCGTCGGCGCCGACGGTCACCGTCGTCCGCTCTTTACTAGCGTCTGCCATCTGACTGGCAATCGTCCGCTTCCAGATCATGTCAAACAGCTTGAACTGCTCGGCGTTGAGCTTACCCTGCAAATTCTTGGGCAGTTGAAAGGGGTGTCCAGCCGGTCGGATCGCTTCGTGGGCCTCCTGCGCGTTTTTAACTTTGGACGTGTAGGTCCGCTCTTCAGGGTGCAAGTAATCCTGGCCGTACTCTTGACGCACTAGATCGCGGGCTGCCTGCACAGCTTCCTTAGCCATCGAGATCGAATCGGTACGCATATAGGTGATGTAGCCATTTTCATACAAGCTCTGGGCGACCTGCATGGTTTTGCGCGCGGTGTAACCGAGCTTTCGGTTGGCTTCCTGCTGCAGAGTACTCGTGGTAAACGGTGGTTTGGGTCGCTCTTTGAACGGTTTATTGTCGATCGAAGTGACGCGGAAGGGGGCGTCTTTAAGCTTCTCGACCAGCTCGGCGGCAGCGGCCTCGTCGAGCAGCAAAAAGGCCTGCGGGTCCTTGAGCTGACCGTTCGTCGAATCGAAATCCTTGCCACTCGGAATGCGTTTGCCTTGGTAGCTGACCATGGCTGCAGTGAAGGCTTTGCCGTCAGCAACCGCCAGCGTGGCAACTAGGTCAGAGTAGGTCGCGCTGTGAAAGGCCATCCGCTCGCGTTCCCGAGCGACGATCAGTCGCACAGCCACGCTCTGCACCCGCCCGGCGGAAAGCTTGGGGCGGACCTTCTTCCACAGCAGCTGCGACACGTCATAGCCGTAAAGGCGATCGAGAATGCGGCGTGTTTCCTGCGCACGAACCATGGCCTCATCGATCTGCCGCGGCGCCTTCAGTGCCGACTGAATGGCGTCCTTGGTGATCTCATGAAAAACCAAGCGATGCACGGGCACCTTAGGGTTGAGCACTTCGCGCAGGTGCCACGAAATGGCTTCTCCCTCGCGGTCTTCGTCCGTCGCCAGATAGAGATCTTTGGAGTCCTTGAGCAACTGCTTGAGCTTGGTGACCTGTTTCTTCTTCTCGGGGGGGACGACATAGACTGGCTGAAAGTCGTCGTCGACGTTGACTCCTAAATAGGCCCACTCTTCCTTCTTGAACTTTTCGGGAACTTCCTTGCGGCCCGAAGGCAGATCGCGGATGTGACCAATGCTCGCTTCCACAACAAAATCCTTGCCCAGGAATTTGGAGATGGTCCGTGCTTTGGCTGGGGACTCTACAATGACTAGCGATTTTTGGTTGCTCATCGTTCCCTGGGGACTCGGTTTGAGGCTAGCGACCGAGCGGGCCGCCGCGAAAATTAAGGGGAAAACGCAATCTTTCAGGTAATCGATGCAAGCCAGTGCAGATTCAGGGCGAAAACACCAACCTCGTATCTGCAAAAACGGGAAATCTTGCTATCCTTACGGCTTGACGCGCCCAGCTTGCAAGCCGCGCGATGACTGGCCGCCTAACAGTAGATAGCTTAGGCTGAGGTTTTGAGCAAGTGCGCGGAAGGCGTAATTTCCACGACTTTGGATCCCCCCAATTCGATCTTTGAACTCTGTTCGTAGTGCAGTTCGTTAGGATTTAACAGGATGTCGAACCCGTTTGCAACGTTTCGTAAGAATAAAAACTATTGGATGGCTGCACTCGTTTTGCTGTCACTCTTTGCGTTCGTGATCGCTCCGGCCATCATGCAAATCCAAGAATCCATGGGAGGAGGAGGCGGCAGCAATGCCGTCGCGGTCCGTTGGAATGGGGGCAAGATGACCGTCTCCGACCTGCAGAACGCCATGCAGAAACACGGTGCACTGGTTCGCTTTCTCAACGATCTGGCGAACGAAGTCGTCAAAGCGGGCGGAGAACCCAAGGTCCCCGGCTTCTTCTACGACCCACAATCGCAACAAGTGCTCGGGCTGGGCATCCAGACCAGTAGCGATGAAGAAAGTATCACTCGCACTCGCATCCTGGCCGACAAAGCCAAACGGCTCGGCGTCGAATTCAGCGATGATGCTATCGATGAATTCATCCTCGCCTTCTGCGATGGAAAAGTCGCTACCGGCCGCATCGCTGAAATCCTCTACGATTCAAGCGGTGGACGGCTGAGCAACTACGACGTACGACAGCTACTTAAGCAAGAACTGGCTGCCATGGTCGTCCGCCGCACCGCTACCACTGGACTCTACTCCACCGTCCCCGGCGAAACCTATCAAGATTTCCTAAAGCTCAATCGCTCAGCCAAGGTCGAAGCCTTCCCTGTCTTCGTGGCCGACTATGTGAGCAAAGTTCAAGGACAACCTAGCGAATCGGAGTTGCAAGCCATCTTCGATTTGGGCAGCATGCAAATTGCCAATCCAAACTCACCCAACCCAGGCTTTGTCGAACCCTATCAAGCCAATTTGGAGTATGTCCAGTCGAACCTGCAGGAGTGGATCGAACGCGAGAAAGCCAAGCTGACCGAGGAGCAACTGCGCGCTGAGTACGACCGCTTGGTCAAGCTGGAACAGTTGAAAGTTCCCGTCGAAGCCAACCCGTCCGCCGCCGCAGAGTCTGATTCCGAAGCGCCGGCTGGAACTCCCGATGAAGCGCCCGCTGCAGACAACGGCGATGCGCCGGCGGAATCCGCACAGCCACCAGCCAGGGAAACCACGGATAAACCAGACACGGACAAACCAGCTGCCGACGAACCGGCCACAGAGGAACCTACCGAGGAACCTGCTGGACAGGAGCCCGCTACCGAGGAGCCAGCCGCTGAAAAACCAGCCGCTGAAAAACCAGCTGCTGAAAAACCAGCCACCGAAGAGCCCGCCACCGAAGAGCCAGCTGCTGAAACACCAGCTACCGAAGAGCCAGCCGCCGAGTCGAGCGAGCAATCGTCGCGGTCACTGCGCAGCCCAGCCATGAAAGTCCGACTGGTCTCTGCACTGCAGGACGACGCCAGCTCTCCTCCACCGGTCGAGCAGCCCGCACCCCTGAACGCCGAGGCACCAGTGCCGGCGCCGACTGAAAATGCACCAGCTGCCCAAGAGGACGCTGCGACTGCTAAATCAGACGCTGCGCCCGCCAAAGAAGACGCTGCCGCGGCCAAAGATGACGCTCCGCCCGTGCCTGAACCGGCTCCCGCCGACGCGGCTGCTGAAACACCAGCTGCTGAAACACCAGCTGCTGAAACACCTGCTGCTGAAACACCAGCTGCTGAGACGCCAGCTGCTGAGGGCGAGGCATCCGCCACGGCAGCGGCCGACAACGCCGCGTCGGCGCCGCAGCCAGCCGCTTCGGCAGCCCCCGAAATGCGAACTCAGACGTTTGAAGAGGCTCGTGAGCAAATCGCCGAAAGCCTCGCCCGCTCTGCCGCTATTCCAGCTCTGGACGAGGCTTTAACCAACCTGCTCGAAAAAGTCATGAAGCCGTATTACGGGGCCTACCGACAGTACGTCGCCTTCCGTGATGCCGACGCGTCGACAGGCATCAAGAAGATCGAAGAACCCGCCCGCCCAAATCTGAAAAAGCTGGCCGAGGAAGCTGGCTTGACCTATGGCGTAACCGGTATGACCGACAGCTTTAAACTCATCCAAACGCAGTTTGGCAAAAGTTCGGTGCGACAGGACGAATCGGGGCTCTCGGGCGTCGTTGCCAACTCGGCCATGAATCAGCAATTGCCGCTGTTCCAGCCGCTGCAGAGCAGCTACTTCGACCAAGAGGTATTTCAGCAAGGCCGCATCCCCGAGTTCTTCCAGTACATCTTCTGGAAGACCGAAGAGCAGCCCATGCAGGCTCCTCAATTGGCTGACGTGCGTCCGCAAGTCGTCGAGTACTGGAAGCAATTGCAAGCCCGCAAGCTGGCCGAAACTGCAGCTGAGAATTTGGCAAAAAAAGTCTCTGGCACTGGCGATCAGCCGTGGAAAGATGCGCTGAGCACCTCTGAGCAGTCGCTGGTCGTAGAGACCGACCCGTTTACTTGGATTACACGCATGGGAGACTACAACATGCCTAGCCAAGTCAACAAGTTAGAGCAGGTCGGAGGCCAGTTCATGCGCGCCGTATTTAACGCCAAGCCGGGATCGGTGGTTGTTGCACCGTCTGAAAATCTAGCTATCTATTATGTGGTTCGGGTGGTTGATTTCAGCCCCAGCGAAAGCGAACTGCAAGAGCGTTTCAATGCGGACCCGGACAAACGCGGCCCGCTGTCAATCGCCCAGGAGGAAAGCAACCAACTGGTGCAGGATTGGTACGAAAATCTCTACCAGGAACTGGGAGTCGAGTTCAAAATTCCACTCAATCAGCTCTAGTCCCCGCCAAATAACTAGCCAATGCATCTTTATTTGATGGGATATCGTGGATCGGGCAAATCAACCGTCGGCCAGCTGCTGGCCGCTCGGTTGGGCCTGCCCATCGTAGATACCGACGCCGTCATAGAATCGGTCGCTGGCCAGACCATTCGGGAAATCTTCGCTGCTGAGGGCGAGCAAGGCTTTCGGCAGCGCGAACAAGCGGCCGTCACGGAGGTAGCTGCGATGAATTCGGCCAGTGTCATCTCACTGGGGGGAGGCGCCGTGTTGCGCCCTGCCAATCAACACACGATCCAACGCACCGGGCAAGTCGTCTGGCTGACCGGTTCGCCGGCCGCCCTGCTGGCGCGCATGCAGGCCGATTCAACCACCCATCAGCGCCGGCCCTCTCTGTCGCTCTCAAGCGATTATGACGAAATTGTCGAAATTCTGGCCGCTCGCACACCTATCTATCGACGTCTTGCCAATTTAACTGTCGATACCGACGACCGAACACCCGAAGAGATAGTGGCGGACATTGCCGATTGGCTAAAGCTTACCGCCGCGCCGTAGGCTCGTAACAAGCGCCGCGCTGTTACGGCCCTGGATGGTTGAGGCCATTATTCAGTGGACTCTACGTAGGCTCGTAACGAGCGCATCGCTGTTACGGCCCTGGATGATTGAGGCCATTATTCAGTGGACACTACGTAGGCTCGTAACAAGCGCAGCGCTGTTACGGCTCTGGGTGCGTCAGGCCATTATTTAGTGGACACTACGTAGGCTCGTAACGAGCGCAGCGCTGTTA
>CAKQWG010000032.1 GCA_934278005.1 uncultured Pirellulaceae bacterium
GCCTGTTCTACCACGCAACCGTCATATTAGGCTGGCGTATAAGTTCCCTATTTCGCCAACGTTCCAATTATCTCAGATACCGATTTAAGAAACTGGCATCAGCAGCCCCTCGATGCAGATCCGCAATCCACTAAGATTGCATTTCTAGCCGGCTTTCCTCGGTCCGGAACGACGCTGCTTGAGCAGATCCTAGCCGCCCACCCTGGATGTGTCGGAACCGATGAAACGGGCATCATGACCGAGCAGTTTGTCGCATCACTGGTGTGGAATGCCCGGGATAGTTTCGCTGCGTTGCTGGAGCTGCGGGCGCTGCAGTCGGATCAAATTGCAGTCGGCCGCCACACGTTCCTTAAATTCACACAAGCCTTTATCCGGCAGTCCATCGGCGATCGTATGTTGATTGAGAAGGACCCGCTGATGACTGGCGACCTAGCGGTGCGTCTGCGTTTATTTCCCGAAGCGCCAGTAATAATGCCGCTGCGCGATCCACGCGACGTGGCGATCAGTTATTTCTTCACCATCGTTCCACTGAATTGGAATAGTTCACCAGCCATAGACATTCGCGAAACGGCTCGCTTCTATTCTGACGCGATGCGGCATTGGTTGTTACTTCGCTCGCGCTTGCTTTGTCCCACCATTGAAACCCGCTATGAAGATCTGGTTGCCGCCCCGCACAGCGAAGCGCGGCGCTTAACCGATTTCTTGGGTCTGTCGTTTGACGAGTCGATGCTGGATGTTTCTCGACGTTCCGAGCAGCAGGCGATTCGCACGCCCACCTACGACGACGTCACCAAGCCGCTGTATCGCCGCGCGATCGGGCGACGGGAAAACTATCGCAAGCAGTTGGAGCCCGCCATGTCTATTTTGGAACCGTATACCAAACAGCTTGGATATGCATAACAATCTCGCTGGCGAGTCGCGTTCCAACAAACGAAAATCAATAAGGCTGGCCAATAGGAAGCTAGTTGCGACTAGGAACCTTCGTCCGCCTCGTCTGCCTCGTCGGCTCCGCCAATCAGCTCACTCAACGCAATCCGTTGAAACGTCATATGAGCCTGACTCCCTTCATACAATATGCCAACAGTTTTGTCGTCGATCATGGTCATGCATGAATAGCCTGCGCTCTTTGCCTCGTCGAGCAGCAAACGCTGCTCCTCTGGCCAGCTCTCGCCGCGATCGGGCGATGCCTTGATCGTCATCCGTCGCCGCACGTCAGTGCTGTCGGGGTTGGAAAACAACAACCAGCCGTTGTCGCGACGGTCGTCAGAGCGTGACCGCGCCACCTTTGAATCCGTAGTGCGGTCTACCGCCGGACCACGGTAACCACCCGTTGTGTCGATCAGGCTAGCCATGCACGAGCCTGGCTCGATCAAGCTGCGCTGCGAGGTTGAGTGCTGCTGCCAAGTTTTGCCCATGTCACGCGTTGTCATGACGACACGCACCGGCGCGCGGTTATAACGGCAGTTGAGCATTAGCTCTCCCGGCTGGACTTCGACCACTTGTGCTTCCGTGGTGTCGTCAAAGGCTCCCGTGCCGACGCTCCAACTCTGCCCGTTATCTACGGAATAGATGATCGTCGAATGCGGCAGCCGGTGCGCTGTTTTGTCAGCTTGATTGGGCGGGTCTTGATACTGGGCTGCAAACACGAGTGTACCGTCGCGCATCGTGATGCCTTTTCCAGGCCCCATCAGTACGAAGCACCACTCGGGCTTTTTCACTTGCTGTGTGATGTTGATAGGCTCGGACCATGAACCACCATCGTCGTCACTGCGAACTAGCATTACCTGGCCGGTCTCTTCGGGCGTTAGTCCTTGCCCGGAACCTCGCCACGATCGATCACCGTGGCTCCATGTCGCAGCAACCCACACAGTGCCTTTGACCCGGTCGACCAGCACGGCGGGGTCACCAATGCCGTCATACCGCCAGGCGGGATCATCGCCCATGTCCATGATGATTCTCATGGGTTCCCATGTCCGGCCGCCATCTGTTGAGCGAGACATACCTACGTCGATGTCCCCTGGCAGGTCGCCACCGCTGCGCCGCCGCACGTCGTAGACGCCGATCAGCGTCCCTCGGTTGGTTGTCGCCAGGCCGGGAATCCGAAAGGTGTTGACGCCATCATCGCCTGCTTTGCGAAGGGCGACTCCAATGCGCTGAGTAGTCGTAGCACCCACACTCTCAGACTGGCCATTCGAAAAACTAACGGTCAGGCCGGTGGCCCCCACGGTGTGATCAATGTTTGCATGCGGACTAAGTTTACACGCGATCCACACGTAGTTCTCGCCCTCTGCCAATGGCTGCTCTCCAGAGACTGTCAGCGGCGAATCTATGGCCGCTAGCACGTCAAACGGCTTACCGAAGGCCTTCTCAGTTGAAAATTGATCGCTCGCACCACTAAAGTACACTTGAGCGGTCTCGATGTCTGCCTGCTGGGAAAACAGCGATGCGCGCACCTGCGTCAATGCGAGCGGCATTAAACTTCCCTCGGTTTCGACTTTTAACTTCACCAGTGGGCTCGCGCTGACGCCAACTAGGGCAGGCAGCGTCAGCGGGATAGCTGTAATGCTCACGATCCGCTGACGGCGAGCGGGTGCGACGCGCACATCATCGATCAACACGCCCGTGTTCGGAGGACTCTCCACCGTAAACCGCAGTTGCTTGATGTCGCGGTCGTTGAGTGGAATTGTGATACGCGAAAGAAATGAACGACCAACACGGACCTGCCCTTGGTCATGAAATACTTCTTGCCAACCATTACCAGAATTTTTCTCGACGCGAAATGAAAACGGCTCGCGCTGCGTCCACCGCTCCGCCCAAAAGCTTAGCTCCCCCGAGGTGTCGATGTCCGGGGCTAATTTGAGCGTTACTCTGGTTTTATCTCCACCGGTTAAGTGCAGAGACTTCTTACCAGATTTTGCGTGCTGGTCATCGACGATCGCTGTTCCGGCGGTTTGAGTCCAGACGCCCAGCGAAGTTTTTAGGGTGTCGAAAGGCCCTGGCTCGTTCTCTTCAAAACCGGTCGCGTGGCGGTCAGCTACGTGCGCTTTGCCTGCGCCCAGTTCCGCGTCAGCGGCGAGAACCCTGTCCGGGAACGTGCCCCCAGCCATAAATGGCCAGGGAGCAAGTAGCACTACGGCAAATGCAATTGCGGCGAATCGCGAGTGCAGTGATCTGTGCATGGATAGGGTCCTATTGTTTGAGGCTTAATTTCACATGCCCCTCTCGGCACTGTCAGCTCAACTATGGAAGCTTCATTCGCGGAGCCGACGCGCGACCGCACCACTTGTGTTGATGCCGTGACGTGTATCGCTGTGAAAGTCCGTGTCGAGTAGGAACTTTACATCCGCAGTATCTAATGGAGCCTCGGCGGTAGGCGTAGCGTCATGCGTAGAAGCATTCCAAGTGAGGTCTCGGAAGTCCTCCAAGCCGCGGCCAGCGGTGCATCCAATTTTGGGACCATCGCCCAGGACCACGTTGCCCGTGCTCGTGACACCGGCGTGGCCATTGGCGAAATGCAGAGCGTTGGCGTCACGCGAGTAAATTACGTTGTTAGCGAGAAGCATGCCCTCGCGCCCATTCCACGATCCGCCCGCGAAAGCATGTCCGATATTGATAATGGTATTGTGGATCACCTGCAGGTTGACGGTCTGCCCCTGGTGATCCGTACTGCGAAAACCGGCGTTCTTTCCCGCGATCAGCACATTATTGCGCACGATGGCTTCACCCTGCACCTGCATGACGTTGTCGTCGCTTCGCAAACAGAGATTGCGTTCGATGATGTTGACTGGCTGGCCGCCGGTGCCATAGACGGTGATGCAGGGATAGTTTGTGTCATGCACAAAGTTCTGAGCGATGAGATTACCCCAAGACCCTTGTTTGACCTCAATGCCATCACCTTGGTCGCCGCGACAGTCATGAATGTGGTTCAGCGCGATGACGCTTCGGCTCATGATGTATGTGGCATGATTACCGCCCAGATACATGCCTTCAGCGTGGCCGTCGCCGTGGTGGATGTGGTTGCGAGTTAGATACAATCGCTGCGTGTCAGCGCTGTTGGCGCTGTTGGCGCTCAGACAAACGCCGCCAGTGTGATGAATGTGACACTCGTCTACCCAAACATCATGGCACTGCCCGAGCCGCACACCGTGGCTGCCACCAGTAACTTCAAGCCCTCGCAGACAGAGAAAACTCACCGGCGCAGCCTGCCCCACATTGAGTACATTCTGCTTGTTATCGGGCCGGCTTATGACTACCGTTGCATCTTTCGCAGCCGTGATCCAAATAGGGGCCTTCGCGGTGCCGCTGATTAATACGTCCCACATGCGTTCGATACTGTACGTCCCTGAACCGATCTCCAGCCGATCCCCGGGTTGTAGCGCACCCACAGCTTTTACAAGCATCTCGCCGTTCTCGGCGGAAGTCGCGCCGCTTGGGGCACAGTGGACAATTGTTCGCTTCGGTGCGATGGACGCCCATTCAGGTTCGTAGCTCGAAGCCTGACGGACTTGATCTGCCACATCAGGGCTGCCAACGACAACTTGAACAGTAGCACTGACGGCAACGCTGACGACAACGCTGAGGATGAGTGGAAGGGTGAACAAGCCGAGCATAGGATTTCCTGGATTACAGGTAGATGAGTGCCGAACACTTTACGCTACATCCGGGCTAATTTCGATCCGTTGCATGGCGTGATGGAGTTTTAGTGCGCGTGATCAGCCGCTGTGTTCAGCCGCTGTGTTCAGCCGCTGTGTTCAGCCGCTGTGTTCAGTCGCTGTGTTCAGTCACTGAGTTCAGTCGCTGAGTTCAGTCGCTGTGTTCCACTCGCAGAATCTTTTCCATAGAGCGTCCCTTGGCCAATTCATCCACCAGCTTGTCCAGGTAGCGAACCTGCTGGGTCAGCGGATTTTCAATGTCTTCCACCCGATAGCCACAAATTACGCCTTTGATAAGGTGGGCGTTGGGGTTCAGTCGAGCGCGCTGGAATAACTGCTCGAAGGTCAAATTGTCTTGGATGACTTTTTTCAGTGCGGCCTCCTTGTAGCCCGTCAGCCACTCTATTACTCGATGCAGTTCTTCACGGGTGCGTCCCTTTCTCTCCAGCTTGGCGAGGTACAGCGGGTACACGGCAGCAAAGGTCAATTTAGCACAGCGTTCATCGTGGTCGGTGGCTTTGCTCATGGGATGTTACTCGTTGTCACGGGTTAACCAGCGGTTCTCAGCGGGCCGAGTGTTTGTCCTAAAGTGCGCCCGCAATCCAATCCTAGCGACGCTGGCCAGAATTCCCAGCGAATTTTCGTGGCAGTCAGGATTTCTAGATAAATACACTACCATAGAGCCGTAGCGCAACTCGCCAAAGTTCCCCGCCGAGTAACATCACTGTAGAGGAATCCTGGCGGACTCCACTACCATAGCATAACCCACCCAGTCCAGGAGTTTAACGTGACCAACACTTCAAGTATCAACGCTGCCAGCATGGTCCGCACGCTGCTTGCAAGTCTGCTCGTATGGCAAGCAGTCGCATCCCAATCGTATGCCGAGCCACCCGCTACGGAACCGCCCACCGCAGTTCCTCAATGGGTTGATCTGTTCAACGGGCGCGACTTGGCAGGCTGGGAGAATGTCAACACCGCTCCGGATACCTGGTCGGTCAAAGACGGGCTGCTAGTGTGTAGTGGCAAGCCGATCGGTGTCATGCGATCCGACAAGCAATATGAAAATTTCATCCTCCATATCGAATGGCGACACATGCAGCCCGGGGGTAACTCTGGCGTATTTGTGTGGAGTGAGGGTTCGGTTCCCGAGGGCCGAAATCTTCCCAAGGGAATGGAAGTGCAGATGCTCGAATTGGACTGGGTCAATCAGCACCCATTAGACAACGGCCAACCCAACCATATTGGATACATTTCCGGAGAGCTATTCGGTGCCGGTGGACTGACCGCCACACCTGACAATCCGCGAGGCAGTCGCAGCATGTCGCGGGAGCTGCGTTGCAAGGGTGCCGGCCAATGGAATGTCTACGATGTCGTGAGTGTCGACGGCACCGTCAAGTTGGCCATCAACGGCAAGTTTGTCAATTCCATTCGAGACTCGTCGGTGCGCAAGGGCTATCTATGTCTGGAAGCCGAAGGTTCGGAGATTCACTTCCGTAACATCCGCCTTCTTCCACTTCCTCCCGGCATCACTACCCCCGAGCAGGTCGCCAAGGTGGTTGAGTAGGGTTGGGAGTTTTGCTGCACGCACCCTGGTTAGAAAATGGGTGGTTAGAAAATTCAGTGACCGTTGTCCGGCCGCTATTGCCGCCGCACTTCTGCCTCCGCACAGACTTGCGCCGCACCTCAGTAGCGACAAACGGTGAGAAGCGTTCTGGGGCCGCGTGGACGCTACGTGGAGTGCTGCGATGGGTCGCCGTATTTTCATCCGCTCGTGGACTGAGAATTGCGAGCCCTGGAAGAGCCTCTATCTTTTACCAAACATTTTCTAACCGTTGTTCCCAGGCTCCGGTCTACCGAACCGGGAAGTGCGTGTTAGGACGTCCCTAAGCCAACAAAACCAAGGACCGCGGAGCGGTCCACGACAGTCTTGCTTTATGTCATACGGCGTGCAACATCGACTAGGCCAGCGACGCACATTTTGAACGATGCTGCACGCACCATGGTTGGAAAATGGGTGGTTAGAAAATTCAGTGACCGTTGTCCGGCAGCTATTGCCGTCGCACTTCTGCCTCCGCACAGACTTACGCCGCACCTAAGTAGAGACAAACGGTGAGAAGCGTTCTGGGGCCGCGTGGACGCTACTTGGAGTGCTGCGACGGGTCGCCGCATTTTCATCCGCTCGTGGACTGAGAGTTGCGAGCCCCGGAAGTGCCGCTATCTTTTACCAAACATTTTCTAACCGTTGTTCCCAGGCTCCGGTCTACTGAACCGGGAAGTGCGTGGTAAGACGTCCCTAAGCCAACATAACCAAGGACCGCGGAGCGGTCCACGACAATTGCAAACCACTTCGCCGCCCTAGGCAATGATGTCATGAACCACACGGCCGTGAACATCGGTCAAGCGAAAATCTCTGCCGGCGTGCCGGTAGGTCAACCGCTCGTGATCGAGCCCCAGCAGATGCAGAATCGTGGCGTGCAGATCGTGCACATGCATTTTGTTCTCGATGGCCTTGAAACCAAAGTCATCGGTCTGGCCGTAGGCCATGCCTCCCTTGACTCCACCCCCTGCCATCCACATCGTGAAACCGTGGTGGTTGTGATCGCGCCCCGTGCCGCTCTCAGACGTGGGTGTGCGACCGAATTCCCCTCCCCAGACCACCAGCGTATCGTCCAACAACCCTCGCTGCTTCAAGTCGGCCATCAAGGCCGCGATTGGTTGATCGATCGCTTGACATAGTTTCGGGACCGTTTCGTTGTGATTAGTATGCGTGTCCCAGGGTTGACCGTCACCATAATAAACCTGCACAAAGCGGACACCGCGCTCGACCATTCGCCGCGCAAGTAGACAACCGTTAGCAAAGTGACCGGGCCCGTAAGCCTCACGCGTTTGCCTGGTCTCGCGATCGAGATCGAACGTCTCACTCGCTTCGAACTGCATCCGGTAGGCAGTCTCCATGGCTTCGCTGCGAGCGGTCAACAGTGTGTCGCCTCCACGCGCCGCTGCGTGTTCCGCGTTGATTTGCTGCAATAGATCGAGTTGCTCACGCTGGGTCGGGTGATCCCACTGAGCGTTGCTCAAGTGCGGTAACATTTTCTCGGGGGCGACCGTGGAATGATTGATATAAGTGCCTTGATATTTCGAAGGCAAAAAGGCACTGTTCCACAGGATCGAAAATCGAACAGGACGACCAGGGCAGAGCACTACATAGCCCGGCAGATTCTGATTCTCACTCCCCAGTCCATACAAGAACCATGCCCCCATGCTGGGCCGCGTGGGGATGATCGTGCCATTGTTCATCTGCAGCAGCGCGGGGCCGTGATTGGGATTGTCGGTATGCAGCGAATTCAGCACGCAAATATCATCGATATGCTGACTCAGCCGCGGCAGCAGCTCGCTGACCTGCAGCCCGCTCTGTCCGCGAGGGCGAAATTTAAACGGCGATGGCATCAGTCCGGCGGTGGGCCGCTCGGTGACCAAGTCGGCCCCGGGTGGCTTGCTACCCGCGAATTTTTTCAGCGCCGGTTTGGGATCAAACAAATCCCCTTGATATGGTCCACCATTCATAAATAGGTGAATGACGCGTTTTGCACGCGGCGGGAAATGAGTGGTCGCGAGCAGGCTGTGAGGTCCGGCCGCAACCGCCTGGGGCAGCCCCAATACATTAGCGGCTCCCACCAGCCCCAGGCCGCCGCCGACTTGCCGCAGCAATTCTCGGCGCAGTATTTCGCGCTGCTGCAATATGTTCGGCTGTATTACCCGCTGCTCTAAGGCTGTCGACGGATACGATCGGTTATTATTCGAAGCTTGCGCATTCACAGCAAAAAAATCTCAGTCGATGAAGATGAATTCGTTCGAGGCCAGCAGCACGTGAGCATATTGATGCCACCTATCCAAAGGGGCATTGTCTTGGGGTTTATCGCCAGCTTCTGGCGGGGTTAAATACGCTATTCCGAGCTGAAGCTCGTGCGCAGTGGGAACTCGTGAGAACAGCCACAAGTAAGCCTGCCTGATCCGGCTGGCGTCACTGTCTAAGCTCGGCTGGTGCAGTCGCGCGACTAAGCCTCGGGCTTGTTCTTGCAACAGTGGGCTATTGATCGCAAACAGCCCCTGCAGCGGCGTCACGGTGTCCGTCCGCATTGGACTATGTTGATTAGCATCTGGGAAATCGTGGATCATCAATGTCGGCGACATATCTTGCCGATCGACGGAGGCATACAGCGTTCGACGATGGTTACTTGCCGTGTCCAGCGGCGCTGCCGGGCCACCCGCAGTTGGATCCAGCCCACCACTGACCACTAGCATCGCGTCTCGCCACTCCTCAAAGGTGAGTCGACGGCGATTGGCGTGTGAGAGCCATTGGTTTTCGGGGTCGGGATGATCTGCATCGATGTCGGCCACTGAGGATTGTTGCCAAGTGGCCGAGCGGAGCATTTCGCGGTGCAGCTGTTTGATGGACCAATTATTCGCAATGAACCGCGCTGCCAAATCATCGAGCAGCTCAGGGTGAGTCGGCCGGCCTCCCTGCTGGCCAAAGTCGCTGGGCGTAGCCACGATGCCTTGGTTGAAGTGAGCCAGCCACACGCGATTGACCAGCACGCGCGCGGTCAATGCCTGCGCCTCGTTCGTGATAGAATGAGCCAGTTCTAGACGACCGCTGCCATTGACGTACGGCTGCGGTGACAGATCGTTGGACAACACCGTTAAAAAACGGCGGGGAATGATCGGTCCGGGGCGATTGGGATTGCCGCGGATAAACGATGGCAAGTCTTGCGGTCCAGGACGATACTCCAAACGCGTGCCCTGTTCGGGCTTGTCTCCGGCGCGAACTACATGCAGCGATTCCTCCGCCAACGCGTTGGCCAGAGGAGTGTTGTAATAGGGCGTTGAGGTCTTGATAGCCTCGATCTCTACTAGCAGTTCATCGATTTGCTGCTGCGGCGCGGGCTTCTGCTTCTTCAACTGCGCTACTTGCTCTTCCAGCTGGGCTACCTGCTGCTTAGCGGCCAGCACCGGAGCGTAGGCTTCGTCGCTAATCAGCGGTCGCTCTTTATGACGCGTGCTGGCAAAGATGCCCGCCAGACCGTAGTAGTCATCGGCGCTGATCGGATCAAACTTGTGATCGTGGCAACGCGCACAGGCGACAGTCAACCCTAAGAACGTGCGCGATACAGCATCCACTCGCTCCTCCCATTCGTCAGCCACGATGACCTTAATCAGTTCGCTGGGCAGTTTTAATTCTTTCCAGTACTCTGGGCTTAGACTCAGAAAGCCAAGTGCGGGTAGATCTTCCGGTCCCGTGCGTCGCATCAGATCGGTAGCCAGCTGTCGGTGGATAAAATCGTCGTACGGCATATCGTCATTAAAAGCCCTAACGACCCAGTCGCGATACAGATGCGCCTGCGAGGTTTGTGGCAACCAGCTCGCAGTGGTGTCGGTGTAGCGTGCTAGGTCCAACCACCAGCGGCCCCACTTCTCGCCGTATTCAGGCGACTCAAGCAACTCGTCGACCAGCTGATCATAGGCCTCCGCTGAAGCGTCATTTACGAACGCTGCCAGCCGCTCGGGAGTCGGCGGCAACCCCGTCAGCGCAAAGCTGAGCCGACGGATTAGAGTCGCCCGATCGGCGCGAGGCGCAGGCGTCAGGCCCTCGCGCTCCATGGCCGCCAACACGAACGAGTCCGCGCGCGTGAGAGGCCATTCAGCATTGGCCACGGGTGGCAGCGGTTGTTCGCGAACGGGTTGAAACGACCAGAACTGGCGCCCCGTCTCAAAATCTATGGAATTGCTCGCCCGCGCTACCGGCTTGGCGGCAGGCGGAAAGTGCGCCCCGCGGCGGACCCACTGTGTCAACTCGGCGATATCCGCGTCGGCCAGCCTCCCCTTAGGAGGCATCTCCATCGCATCGTAGAGAATCGCTCCGATAAACAGGCTTTCCTCCGGCGCGCCTGCTACCAACAACGTGCCACTGTCGCCTCCGGCAGCCATGCCCTCTGCCGAATCCAGCCGCAAGCCACCATGCAGCGTCTTGGACTGCTCCGAGTGGCACTCATAACAATGCTCGCTCAGCAGCGGCCGAATCTTGCGCTCAAAGTATTCGTATTCACTCGCCAGCGCCTGCTGTCTATCGACCGAAGTTGCCGCGCCGTCAGTTCGCAATGGGCTAGCCTGCGGTTCGCCGGCGCCAATCGAAGTCACACAGCCGATCAAAACTACCATCAGCGTTGTCAAGCGAGCAATCATAGGCTTCAGTGGAGGGCTCGAGGGTGAAGCGTTAAAAGGCGGGATTTCCATTCTACACGATCGAGCAGGTGTCGTGGACCGCTCGGCGGTGCTTGATTGCACTACTTCAACACTTCTAAATCGAAATCATCTGCTCGCGGCGCAAAAGCGACAAACAGCGACAAACTGCAATCCAACCCACAATGACTCCGTTACTCTGCATTCCTTGTGGAAGTCTGTTAAATTACCAGGTAGACTTCACTCTTGTGGGAGGAAGAATCGCAGTATGAACAAAGTTCCTGTGAAGCACCAAACGGCACCACACGGTCAAACAAGCAATCGCGGCCCTTACGAACGCGTGAAAGTATGAAACGACGATCCATCTGGATACTTGCGATCGCGATGTTGGTTGCTGGTGCCGTAGCACACGCCGACGACAAGGAGCAGGCGCAGTTCTTTCGCGGCCTCAATCTGAACGGCCCCCCGGTCACGATCGATGGCTACGCCTGGGAAGGAAAGGGGTCACCCCACTACTCGTGCCGTGACAAAGCCTTCGAAGCTCAATCGGTAAACTTGCTGCCATCGACCGATCCCGACCGCGCGCAGATGATTCGCTCAAGCCGCTGGGGCGGCAATCGTGTCGAGCTCTCTAATATTCCCGCCGGTCGGTACAGCGTGTTTCTATACGTCTGGGAAGATAACCAGTCAGAGACTTACAACGTATCGATCAATGATCTGCCAGTGCTCAACGGTTACAACTCCGGCCGCGCGGGGCACTGGGACAAGCTCGGCCCGTGGTTCGTCAACTCAAAAAATGACCAGATTATCATCACCACGTCCGGTGGCTCAGCCAACTTTTCCGGTATTGAAATCTGGCGCGGTGAGCACGACGGGGCGAACACTGCGCCAATTCCCGACGACCAACTGGCCTTCTTTGAGAGAAAGATCCGCCCGCTGCTAATCGAGCATTGCTACGACTGCCACAGTGAGAAATCCGATAACGTAGAAGGCCATTTGCTGGTCGATTCGGCGCCGACGATGCTGCGTGGGGGCACCGCTGGACCGGCGATTATTCCCGGCGATCCGGAGCACAGTCTGCTAATTGAAGCCGTTCGCTATAACAACCAAGACATCGCCATGCCGCCCGATGGGAAACTAACCAAGGAGCAAATCGCGAGCCTAGAAGAATGGATCCGCATGGGCGCCCCCGATCCGCGGCAGAGCACTACCACCATACCGATGAAGACGATCGATGTGGCGGAGGCTCGGGAGTTCTGGTCGTTCCGACCGGTCGCAGATCCCACAGTTCCCACAGTCAAAAACGCAGACTGGCCGGCGACGGACATCGACCGGTTTGTGCTGGCAGAACTAGAACGCCGCAAACTGGATCCAGTGCATAACGCGAGCAAACGTAAGCTGATTCGCCGCGCAACGTTCGATTTAATTGGCCTGCCTCCAGCTCCAGCCGAGATCCAAGCATTCATCAACGATACTTCGCCCCAAGCCTTCGAAATCGTCGTCGAACGCCTGCTGGCTTCACCACAGTACGGCGAACGCTGGGGACGCCACTGGATGGACCTTGTCCGCTATGCGGATACAGCCGGCGAAAATTCCGACTTCCCGATTCCACAGGCCTACCTCTATCGCAATTACATTATCGATGCGTTTAACAGCGACAAACCGTACGACGAATTTCTGCGCGAACAGATTGCCGGTGATTTGCTGCCGGCGGCCAGTGATGTTGAGCGCAACGAGCACACTGTGGCAACTGGTTATATCGCCATCTCGCGCCGCTTCGGATCGGTGATCGAAAACTACCCACAGCATCTGACTATCGAGGACACGATCGACAACATGTCCCGTGTTATACTTGGCCTGACCGTGTCCTGTGCGCGATGTCACGATCACAAGTTTGATCCGATTCTACAGACCGATTACTACGGGCTGTATGGAATATTCAAGAGCACGAAATACGCCTTCCCCGGTATCGAGCTCGACAAAAAGCCTCGCGACTTCGTGCCGCTTCTGTCCGCTGGACAGCCCAGCGGCGCTGTAGCGTATGCGGTCGTCGATGGAGTGGCAGGGGATGCTCCGCTGCAAATCCGAGGTGAACCCCAACAGCCTGGCGACGTGATTCCGCGCAAGTTCCCAGACCTGCTCGGCGGCCAGCGATTAACCCAGGCACAGGCGCGACACAGCGGACGCCTACAGTTGGCCCAGTGGCTTACCGACCGCGAAAACCCACTGACGGCCCGCGTGATGATCAATCGTATATGGCAAAACCATTTCGGTGCAGGACTGGTTAAAACACCCAGCGATTTCGGTGCGCGCGGCCAACCGCCCACGCATCCAGAATTGCTCGACTGGCTGGCGATGCGGTTCATGGAAAGTGGCTGGTCGATCAAGCACATGCATCGTTTGATGATGAACTCGCGCATCTATCAGCTCGATTCAACGGCGGGCGGGAGCGACGACAACCGCCAGCCCGGCCTTGCTGCTGATCCCGAAAACGCATTGCGCTGGCGATTCAGTCGACGCCGACTGGATGCCGAATCGCTACGAGATACTCTGCTCTTACTCAGCGGTGATCTGGACGGAACGAAGATGAACGAACCACACCCATTTCCAGCGGCGGAAAAGTGGGAGTACACACAGCACCATCCCTTTCGCGACAGTTACGACAGCAATCGTCGAAGTGTTTACCTGATGACAGCTCGTCTGAATGCAAATTCCTTCTTCACTACCTTTGACGGAGCTGACCGCAATGCTTCCACGTCCAAGCGAGACAGTTCGGTGACTTCCGTGCAGTCGCTCTACCTGCTCAATAATGAATGGGTGCACCAACGCGCAGCTCTTTTTGCTCAGCGACTAATTCGCGAGCGCGACAACGACGAAGCCCGCCTGAAGCTCGCGTTTGAACTCGCCTTGGGAAGGCCGCCAAGCAGCGAAGACACAGAGATTGCGAAGACCTTTATGCAAACTATTCGACCGAAACTGGCAACCGACGAAGAGACATCACAGGCGGCCGTTGACAGCGAGTGCTGGACCAGTTTTGCGCGCGCTCTATTCCGAACCAATGAATTCTTATACATCGACTGATAGTGATGGGAAGACCAAAATGCACGCCTCACTTCAAACCATTTCACGCAGAACCTCTCTTCGTTCGATGGTGGGTGGATCACTACTGCTGCCGGGAATTTTATCTGAGTTGTTGGCTGGCGACGCATCGCCTGGCAACTCGGCCCCACTTGCCCCCAAGCCTCCTCACTTCGCTCCCAAAGCCAAGCGTGTGATTTTTCTATTTGCAACCGGCGGAGTGTCCCATATCGACAGCTTTGATCCCAAGTCGGCGGGCAATGGCCGCGATGGCAGCGGCAAAGACAAACTCATGGGCAGCCTCTTTCCCTACAGCCCCAACAAACGCTGCGGCACCGAAGTCAGCGATCTGTTTCCTCACCTGCGTGAACAAATGGACGACATCTGTGTTATTCGATCGATGCAATCGGCCCACTTTGACCATACCGAAGCGGCGCTGGGGATGCATACCGGTTCCGCCACATTTGCCCGACCCAGCATGGGGTCGTGGCTGAGTTACGGACTGGGCACCGTCAATCAGAATTTGCCATCGTTCATCGTCATCGCACCGCATCTTCCATATGGTGGAACCCAAGTATACGCCAGCGACTTTTTGCCTGCATACCATCAGGGCATGCGAGTCATCCCAGGAGCTCAGCCAATCGAAAATCTGACCGCGCTCACAAACAGACGCGATATCCAGGAATTGGAACTAAGCATGACGGATGCGTTCAATCGCGGGCATCTCACACAGCGCGCGGACGACAGCCAGTTGGCCGCGCGTATCAAGTCGTTTGAAACGGCCTTTCAAATGCAAACGGCTGGACCAGAGGCGTTCGATGTGAGTACCGAAGACGATAGAACCCTTGCATCCTACGCATTGAAACGCGGCCAGAATACCGGTTTCGGCTGGCAGTGCTTGGTCGCTCGTCGATTGGCCGAGCGCGGCGTGCGGTTCATTGAACTGGTGGACACTGGGTCGCGGCCTAACTGGGATTCACACGGCGAGATGAAGGAGCACGTGCCATTAGCCAAAGCCGTCGATCAGCCGATGGCGGCTTTGATTAAGGACCTCAAGCAACGCGGCATGCTCGATGAAACGCTGGTCGTGTGGGCGACTGAGTTCGGCCGCACACCTACCAAAGAGGGTAGCAACGGGCGCGGTCATCATGGAGCCTGTTTCTCGGTCTGGTTGGCCGGCGGAGGCATTAAAGGTGGTATTGTATACGGCGAGACCGACGAGATAGGCAGAGCGATCGTGCGTGACAAAGTCGATGTGCACGACCTGCACGCGACGATCTTGCATCAGATGGGCATCGACCACACGCAGCTGACCTATCGCCATGCCGGTCGCGACTTCCGCCTGACCGATGTCCACGGAAGGATTGTTCGCGACATTCTCGTTTGAAATTTAATTTGCTGCAATGTCGTGGAGCGCTCCGCGGTCCTGGCTCCAACAAATTTCAAAAACCAATGGGAGCGTCTGCGTCATGCGCCTGTTTTGGGGCTGGACCGTCCTTTGCCTCTCCATTTGCACTCGCCTAATCAATCAACGCGCAGCCAATAGTTTAACGCCGAGCCGCAGCAGGCCGCAGATGCATAGGTCAACTCGCCCAGCGCACGAGGCTCTATTGCACCGCATCGCCCCACCAAGTCGATAGTCGCGGCCTGCGCAGGCGACGGCACGGCCCAACACTCCTCTCAATCAACCCACCATCGACGATCTCATAATGCTCGTAATGCCTTAACAACACTTGATCGCGGAGCGATCAACGACAAAAGGATTCTCAGTCACCTACAGCTTCAGCAGAAACTCTTTGGCCAGTTGTCGGTAGTCGTCCGAATATTGATGGCGAGCCACCTCTATAACCATCTCCTGAGTGCGGACGCCTTGTTGCGGACGCCAGTTCGAGAACTCCAGCAGTTTCCGTTTGGGAACGGAAGTCGGGGTCGGACGCACTGCGCAGACGCGGTGGCAATACAGCTTCTGCGTGGCTGCCAGAGCGGTAAAAGCCAGCGCCTGCTCGACGGGCAGAATGACACTGAACGTTCCGCCTGGGCTCATAAGCCGGGCTGCCGCGCTGGCTAATTCCTCCAGGCTCAAAGCATCGCCGTGCCGAGCCATCGCTCGGGCGGCATCTTGCGGTTTGAGACTTTCATGACACCAGGGAGGATTGCAGACGATCAAGTCGAATAGATGTGGGGGCCGAAAATCTTGGACCGCACAACTTGTCAGAGACAGACGCTCGTGAAACGGGGCTGCCGCAAAGTTGCCAGCGGCCTGCTCGCAAGCCGCCGAATTGATCTCCACGGCTGTGACCATCGCCATGGGAAACCGCTGAGCCAACATCAGCGCAATAATCCCACAACCAGTGCCTATATCTAAAATTCGCTTCGGCGCTTGCGATGCTGCCCAAGCGCCTAGGAGAATCGCGTCAGTGCCAATCTTCATGGCGCACCGATCATCGCGCAGCGTGAACTGCTTAAAACGAAAAGGCTTAATCATAAGCAAATCGTAGCGCCGCTACTCACACGTGGCTCGCCGACTTTGCCGAACGCGATGGTATAAACCCAACGCCCAGAGCCACCAACATCGACATCCAAAAAATCCAAAATTCGGGACGTGAATAATCATGGAAGTTGACAGCGTGTGGATGAGCCGCCGAGTTAAATCCCCAGTCGGCAAGTAACTTCAGTCCAATCACGATCACTAGGAGATAGGCCGATAATTCGAAGCGCGGGAATCTATCGAGCAGTCGGATGAACATAGCCGCGGCAACACGCATCAGCATAATACCTAGTAAGCCGCCGATGACGACAACCCATAGTTTGGGATGCACCGCCGTGATTGGATGATCCGGCGGAGGCGCGCCGACCAATGCGATAGCCGCCAAAATGGAATCTACGGCGAACGCGATATCGGTCAGCTCGATAACTAGGACCGTCATCCAGAAACTGCGACCGGCTCGCAAACTCTGCTCGGGAATCGGAACGGGGACACGCTCTTTGATTTCGAGCATCTCTTGGTCATCTGTCAGAGCTCTGCCCGTCGCCGTGTCGCGCAGTTGCGGCTCACCTTCGGCGTCGGCCCCTAACGTAGTGCCAGCTTTTTCCTTGGATTCGAAAAACAAGTGCTTGACGGCAATGTAGATGAGGTAGCCACCGCCGATGAGTTTCACAATGTGCCATTGAAGCAGATAACTGGCTGTTGCGACCGCAATAATGCGAAACACGAATGCACCGACAAGTCCGTATGTCAGGGCTCGACCTTGCAGATGCTTGGGAACTCGTTTCGCCAACAACCCCAGTACCAAGGCGTTGTCGATAGAAAGCAATCCTTCCAGCAGCACCAGCAGCAGTATGACGATCAAATCATGATGAGAGTAAGTCTGCCCCCAAAACATGGTCGCGCCATCGGCCAGAAGAAAAAAGGGTTGCATAGTGCAAAGATCCGCAGAAATGGGGGGAGTGATTTAACATCTTCAGCGCTCGGCCGACGGCTTTTCGGCAAGTGGAAAGATCTTAACTCAAGCAACCAGGTAAGTCAGTACCGTCCCCCTTCCAACCCCTCATTTTTAATCGAGCACCGTCGACGACCGTCCGAGCCACGCTGTCGAAGAGAAGCCGCTCGGGCTTGCGCTAATAAGCTGCAACGCTGGCCATTGGAAAACACAGCGTTGTGAATAACCGGAATCAGACAAAAAGCCGCTTGACGAAGCCCACGACGATCAGGGCGACCTAACAATGCGCAGCTCTCCAGCTCTTTAGCTCTCTAGCTCTCCAGTCCATATGCCCGCAGACGCTCGCGAAGCGTCCCACGATGAATCCCCAGTAGCTCCGCCGCCCTCACGCGATTGCCTCCGGTGTGTTCAATGGTTATCTGCATCAACGCAGGCTCCGCAGCAGCCAGGAAGCGAGCGTGCAATGGTTCGTCGCCTGCCGACGCACTCTGCAGTAGCGGTCGAGCCCAACTGCGGACCGCTTCATCTAAACAAACCTGGTCGGAAGCCTGAGGGCTCTGGGCGGGCATTGGGAAATCAGACAGTTGCAACGGCCTGCCGCGGGCCACCACCGCCGCATGCTCGATCGCGTTTTTCAGCTCGCGCACGTTGCCGCTCCAAGGGCGCTTGGCCAAAGCAGCGATAAGTGGTGCGGAGAGCTGGCTGGCTGGGTCTGCACTTACTCTCGACAAAAGGTAGTGGCACAGCGGCTCGATGTCCGCCGTGCGCTGACGCAACGGCGGTAGATGGATCTGCATTCCATTGAGTCGATAGAACAAATCTTCGCGAAATCGATTCTGCTCGATGGCGTGCCGCAGGTCACAGTTGGTTGCCGCCATGATCCGAACATCGCAGCGGCGGGGTGTCATCTCTCCCACGCGGCAATATTCACCTTGCTCGAGCACTCGTAACAGCTTCGCCTGAATGCCGAGCGGCAGCTCACCGATCTCATCCAGCAAGACCGTACCGCCCTGAGCCCGTTCGAATAATCCCGCACGATCGTCGTTGGCGCCGGTAAAAGCTCCTTTGACGTGGCCAAACAGTTCGCTTTCAATCAAATCAGCATTGAACGCGACCGGCGCTACGGCCAGATACGGGCGATCGGCCCGAGGACTATGGCGGTGGATCGCTGCCGCGACCAGCTCTTTACCCGTCCCCGTTTCGCCGGTGATCAAAACACATAAATCGCTCTGCGCCACTAAGGCGATCTGTCGAAAAACCAACTGCATCGCCGGAGATGATCCCACCATCCGCGGCATCTCCTTCATCGGCAATACAGCACTGCGCTGACGCTGCGTGTTTCGAGCGATCTGCAAGTTGGCAGCGCATACACGGGAGGCATCTTCCAGGTTGAACGGTTTAATCAAATAGTCACTGGCGCCCCGCTTAACCGCTGCCACGGCCGTTTCCAGATCGCCAAAAGCGGTCATAATCACGACGGGCGCTCCATCGGTAGCGGCGATGAACTTGGGCAGAGCGGAAATGCCATCCTCGCGCGGAAGTCGTACGTCTAGAAGCACCAATGCGGGCTTGTGTTCCGCGGCAATCTCCAGTCCCTCTTCCGCCGAAGAAGCCGCTAACACACGGTGGCCCTGACCTTGCAGCAACCGCTCAAAGGCCCAGCAGATCGAAGGCTCGTCATCGACAATAAGTACTAGGTCAGACACGGCGTTACTTTACAACACTTTGCAACACTTTACATCGGAACTCAAAGACGGTGCGGTCATCTTGGTGCCGCCATTCTACTGTACCCGAAAGTTTCTCGGCAGACCGTCGAACCAGTGGCAGACCGAGTCCTATGCCTTCCTGCTTGGTCGTCGCAAATGGTTCGAACAATACGTCTGACATCGACGAATCAATGCCCGGACCATCATCCTCGACCGTTACCACGCAGGAGGTCGAGTCCTCAAGGCGGGCGGTGACCTGAACGTTTTGAGCGGCATGCAAGCCATTGAGCACCAAATTTGAGATCGCTGCAGAGAAAGTGGAGCCGTCCGCTACAAATACATGGTCCGCGATCTGATCCAGGTCCCAATGCAGCTGCACCCGCAAGTGCTTGGCTACGGCGACATGACTAGAGCGGACATCGTTCAGACAAGTCAGCACGGCCGCCGCTTGATCAACTTGCTGCTCGCCGGCACCAACCATCAACAATCGCCGAACGTAATCCTCGGCGCCCCGCATCTCCCGCAAGGCGACATCTACTTCCGGATTATCAGCACTGGGACATCTTTGCCGATGGATCTCTAGAGCAAGTCGCGCTCCCGTCAACGTGTTTCTCAATTGATGCGCCATGCCGCCAGCAATCTGGTGCAGCAGCTTTTGACTCTGCTGGCGATTGACCTGTTGCCAAAGCTGGTTCAGCTGAACTGCCATCTTGTCGATCGACTGACCTAGGCGCCCAATCTCGTCGGTAGATGTATCTGCTACCCGCGAATCGAAGTTACCGCCGGCGACTAGTTCGACGCTTCGCTGCAAGCTTTGCAGTCGACTAACCAAACGACCCGTCATGGCTGTCAATAGCGTAGTCAGCAAGACGATGGTTGAAATCCCAGTAACCAGTGGAATCAACCCCGCTCGCCGACCAGCCGCCTGGACGCGAGTTTCATCGAACAGAACGATTACCTGTCCCACGCTATCCAGTTGATTGCGATTGAGCGCGCGGCGGATGCTCAGGGCCAAATAGGGCAATCCACCCACCCGAACGTCAGCCGCGGTTTCGGCCTGAGAACCGGCTCGAGCCGCAAGCGATTGCATATCCAGACTCAACTCACCTTGCGAACCATTCTCAAGCGTGCTCGCCTGCACCTCGTGGCTGTTATCCAGAGCAATCAATTCGGTGCCCGATAGCTTAGCCAGCGATGAGACGACCGAGGTGGTAAGCGGAAAACTCGCGTGCTGTATGGTTGAATTGATTGCGTCAAATCTCTCCTGAACATCATGGATCGCCCACTGCCGCCCGACCCAAGACGACAGTATTGCAACGACCACGGCCGAGGCTGCCGAAGTAGCCAGCAACGGCCACAGCAAGCGAATTCTTAGAGACAGTCTCCTGGTCGCGCGCACGAATATTTTGCCTTAAGTGGATCACCGCAAGCTCGCTTCGCAAACTTGCCCGCCTAACAGGAGTCTCATCCGCGCCGGACGCAATACACACATGCTAGCGCTCGTCTAATCAGCGGTGACGACCTCGCCACCGTTGCGAGTCCCGCTGGCTCGCCACACGCTCGCATCGATGCTGCTGCTAACACTGCGGACGGAACCATCCGCCCACACGGCATTGACTATGCCCGTATGAAAGCTGCGTGAAGTAATGATAGCGAATGAAGGGCGTGTCATCGAGTTGCCTTCCTGTTGCGAGTTGTAGTCACAGTTGTAGGTTACTCCCTTGTACACGAAGGGAATTCGCGTATTGGGAGCAAACGTGGTGGTGAAACAACTGTGATGCGAGTGCCCGTTAGCCCATTCGGTATGCCCAGTACCATAGCCAGTTGCCAACAGGCGATCCGTTCGGCCCAGTGCGATGACAGCCAATGCCTCCGCCACGGTCTGCGGTACGCTCGTCGAGCCAGGGCCACCATTACGGGTGTAGGCGGTCCAGGCATGCACTTCGGCAGCCAGCAGAGTGTTGCTCGTGCCGTCGGTAATGTTGCCTAGTTTCATATTGGCGTTGGGATAGGTAATACCGTCGCCGCCGCGATTGGTGCGCGGGTCGTATACGAACCAAGTCCCTGCGTTAAATCCGTAGGTGGTCGGAAACAGATGAATTCCACTTGTGCTGCCTGTGCTGCTCGTGTCCCGCAACTCATCGCCTTTGGGATCCGATGGACAGAAGTAGACCGGAACGCGGAAGCGACTAACCACGGGCTGCTGCGACCACCCGATACTTAAGTCAATTTGGTCGTAAAAGTTCCCTTGTTCCAGATACGGCATGATCCTCCCATGAGCTGACCACCCGCCACCGCCGCTCGTTAAGTCGATACACAAGCTAGGAGGTAGGCGCTGCGTCGCCGATTCGTAATTCAAAGTCGCTAAACCAATTTGCTTCAGATTGTTTCCGCACGACATGCGTCGCGCCGCCTCCCTGGCCGCCTGCACAGCGGGCAGCAACAAGCCTACTAAAATGCCAATAATGGCTATCACGACTAACAATTCCACTAAAGTAAACCCTTGCGAGTTTCGTCGCATGCTTGCTGCTCCTAAAATGTGCGGTACCGACAGTTCAGCCCCGTCCCATCGCAGTTACCGTACCGTGCACTTAGCGAATCGCCTGACCCTGGTTTTGCCTGACTCTCTGCGCGACTTCGCCTGAAGCGCGATGTAAAAACCGCCACGGCGGTGGCGATTTCGCCACCGCCGTTTGGCCATGACACCTCCGCAAGATTGCTTGCTGAACCACATCTGCTAGACTAGAGAAGCTGAACTGCAGCCTGAGTTTTCCCCAGTGGTCCTAGTGGTGAAGAAGTGAGCAATCTAACAAAACGCTGCGTGATCTCGACATGTCTAGCGTTCGCCGCCTTCGCAGGTTTCCACTCGGCGGGAATCGCGCAGGATCAGGACACAGTGCCGATGACGTTCATCGCTCCCGCCGCAGAAATGCCACTTTTCAATTTGCATTCTCCGAAGCTCGGCACCACCCGCGATGGTGAAGCGACACTCGAGTTCGGTTACTCGCAAACCCGCCCCGGACGGACAATGCATATCGAGGCGGTCGTGCGGCTCGGCAACTCGGCACTAGGGGACAGGATGATTTTCGGTGCTATTGGCAATTCGCCAAGCACCTATATCTTACGCCTCCCAGCGGAACGGCTTAAGCAAGTCAAAAGTGAGGGTGTTGAAATCCTTTTCATCGGAGAGCTTTCCTCGAGCACCGGTGAACTTAGCACACGGCGATTTTTCCAACATCACTTCAAACTGTCCAATTCCCTATTGTTAGGCGCGGCCGGCGAGCGGGCGACGACGCGCGAATCAGACCCGGCTGACAGAGAAGCAATTGCCAGATGGCTCGATGGAGCCATGAAGCAGGATCAATTTGAGGCTAACATCCCGGCAGGTTTCACCACTAAGTTATCGCGCTTGGTCCCCGGCATGACCATTTGCGTCTTCATCGACGATGGTTGGAAACAGGTGGAGTACTTAGGTCGCGATGCAGACGATTTGATCGTCTATCGCCCAGATCCAGAGCAGGTCGAAACGGCAGTCATTAAGCCTTCGCTCGTCTCAGCCAAGCTTTCTGAACTGGAGCATTTTACCAATCCGGCACTAAGGAAAACACCTATACCCTTCAAACCGTCGCTTCGGCTGATGGAGGAGTCGTCGGTCGTCTTTCCAGCTGGCTACGAAGTCCTAGCACGCAGGGCGTATGTCCCAGGGTTGCCGGTTAAGGTCCGAGTTCGGAGAGAGCTGAGGGATGGTTTTGTCGTCTCTACGAAGTACGCGGAAGCGACCGTTCGGTACCTGGTTCTAAACCCCTTAAATCAACCTGTCGAAAGGATAGAGGTCGTCAGAGCCCATAAACTGCTGGCTGCAAAATCCGATCTTGCCTTACTCGAAACTCCCGAAGGCAAAGCGACTTTAGCGGCGAATCTAACCAAGGCATTGCCAATCCCGGAAGCTTGGAAAAATTTAAAACCTGGTTCCACTCGCGGTAATGCTGCGGAGGGAAGCGACTCGACCGTGTTCTTTGGAAAAGAGGCGCGAGAGGAGATGCAAGCAGCCCTCAATGCTTTGCTTGAATCGCCACCAAGTGGGGCTAATTCGCCCGATTCGGCGGCCACTTCCACAACCGGCAGCACTGCCAACGAGGCAGCAGAGGCACCTAAAAAGTCGGCTGTGCCGGTCCGAACTATCAAACGCTACCCCATACAAACTGCTATTCCCCGCGGAATGCAAATAGTAACTCCCGAATGCCCGCTTCAACCCGGCGTTCAGCTAGGGTGCAGTTGGGGAAGTAAGTGGTATCCAGTAACGGTTCTCGAACTCTACGACGACGGGGCCGTTCGTATTCGTTGGAATACGTTCGGACCAGGGTTTGACGCAGACCAGACGCGCCAAGACCTAATCGTCAGTGATCCGGTTTTCAAGCAACTCCGCCGTTTTGCTAACGCGTCCAGCGCTAACCCTCGCCAATGGACCGACACTAGTGGCCAGTTCAAAGTCATTGCAAGGTTTGTGGAATTGGACAGTCAAACCGCGGTCCTGCAAAAACCTAATCAAGAAAAGATTCGCGTCGGTCTCGACAAACTATCGGAAGAGGACCAAAAAATCATTGCTCAACTGACTCAGGATAGAAACTAAGGCCCTATCTGTTATCCCGCACGGCCGCCTAGCCCAGCGGGCGTCTCCGAGCCCACAGGGCATCGCCCAGCCCAGAGGGCGCCTCCTTAGCCCGAAGGGCGCCACCTTAGCCCAGCGGGCGCCTCCTTAGCCCACAGGGCACCCCCCAGCCCAGTGGGCGGCACATCTCTGCCGGCTGCGTCAGCCACCGGTCTGCAGCCTGACTGAACTCCTTCCCACAGGGCACCCCTTAGCCCAGCGGGCGGCACATCCCTGCCGGTGCCGTCAGCCACCGGAACATAACACCTAAGCTTCTGCCTCTG
>CAKQWG010000033.1 GCA_934278005.1 uncultured Pirellulaceae bacterium
GTTCAACCGTCAGCCTCGCCTTCGAGTCTCACCGGTGCACTTCGCCGTCGCACCACCCGTTAGTGGTGATTGTGCCCCGTGTCTAGGTGTTGCCGCTGGGGAAGGGTGGTTTTTTCCTTGGTGCCAAGGGTTGTGCTAGAATTTGACCGGACCTCTTGGGGCATCTATCCTAAACAGCACTTTGTAAGCTGCGGGAGGCTCTCATTGTTATCTCCTCTGATCTTGGTTTCCGAGTTGTGGTACACGCGTAATGACTGATCCGGGCAAAGATGGATCGAATTCTAAGTCGAGCGAGCGAGTGGTCCGCGATCTGCGGTCGGACCTGTCGACATCGTCTGGGACGGTAGCTTACGTGCCGCAGTCCATGCTCACATCCCAGGACCCGTCCGATGCGAGCGCCCGCCAGGATGATCTAACGGTAATTAGCCAGCGTCCGGTGGCTGCGCCGGAGGAATTCTATCGTTCGATGCCGCTGTCTGAGCTGGCGAGCATGCTTGAGGGGCGCCAACTGGACCATTTCGCCGTCGATCAAATGATTGGCGGAGGAGGCATGGGAGCTGTCTTTCGCGGGCAGGATCTGCGGCTTGATCGCGTGGTAGCGATTAAAGTCATTCCGGCCGCCCGGCGCGATCCGGAGACCCTGCGACGCTTTCGTCTGGAGGCTCAAGCGGCCGCCAAGCTGGATCATCCCAACATCGCGCGAGTCTACTATGTAGGCGAGGCGGAGCAGTGGAATTACATCGTATTCGAATTCATCGACGGTGTTAATATTCGCGACTTGGTAGAGATGCAGGGGCCGTTGAGCGTCGATGATGCGGTGTTCTATACGCGGCAGGTGGCCGAAGCTCTACAGCATGCCCATCAGCGCGAAGTGGTGCATCGCGATATCAAACCGTCGAATGTACTGGTCACCGCCAACGGGGCCGCAAAAGTGGTCGACATGGGGCTAGCTCGCAATACGGCCTTGGATCGATCGACGACCGACGAGACGGCCAGCGGTGTTACGCTGGGTACCTTCGACTACATCTCGCCCGAACAGGCCCGCAATCCTCGCGATGCCGATGTGCGTAGCGATTTGTATTCGCTGGGCTGTACGCTGTTTTACATGCTCACCGGCAATCCTCCCTTTCCCGACGGGACCGCGTTGCAGAAGCTGCTCAGCCATGGCAGTCAAGCACCGCCGGACCCACGCGGATGGCGCGAAGATTTGAGCGACGAATTGTTTGAAATTACGATGAAGCTGATGGCTAAGCGTCCGCAAGATCGCTATCAGACGCCGGCGGAGTTGATCAGCGATTTGGTAATGCTGGCTGAACTGGAAAACTTGCCGCGCAGTCAGTCGCCTGGCACGATGTTGGTTCCCAACCATACTGCGCAACCGACTTTGGTCGAGGCCAATCTACCGTGGTTGGTCGCCGTGGCATTTTTGCTGGTGAGCACTCTGTGGCTGGCCAGCATGCAGTCGCCGACACGAAGTTTCGACGTCGAGAATGTGGACTTTCCGCTGCGCCAAGTAGCCGGCAAAGAGGACGCGGGCGACATTCAGAGAGCGAGCAAGGAGGGCCATGCGGCAGAGCCAGGCAGCCCGTCCACAGCGGTGGCCAGTGGGGCCAATGGTTCGATGCTTGCTGCAGCCAGCCCACCGAGCGAGGCTGTTCCGGTCGTCGGCGTTGCCAGTTCTGCAGCGGGCAACACGGCTACTGCCCAGCCAGCGACACTCCCAGTGCCGTCGTTGAACAACCCAGTGTCGCCGGTGAACAACATGGCATCCGCTCCGCCGCTGGGTCCTACAATTGGCTCAAGCCCTGACGATAGTCCATTGGCCACCGGCATACCAACGCTCAGCCAAGCGATCAATTCTGTGTTCAACCTCGATGGTCCGACCAGCGGCGAGGCTGGGCCGAGCACGATAGGCGCCGAAGGTGTAAAACAGATAGGACGCCTGGTGGTCAGCGCCGAGCTGCCGGCCGGCGTCGATGCAAACGACTGGGACAGCAGCTTGGCTAACGCAGTGGCTCGCCTGGGCCAACTGGCGAAAACGGATGCAACGACTCCCGGGGAAATCGAAATTCGCGGTCGCATCATTTTGCGCCGGCCGTTGGAAACTCAGGCCGGAGTGCTGCGGATTGTGGGCAGTGCGTCGACGGCTGATAAGGCCGTGGTCGAAGTGTCCCAGGAGGCTTTGGTGGGCAGCCAACAGTCAGATGGCGTGTGGCATTTGCAGTCCGCCAAACTGAACGTGCAGGGGGTGGCCTTCGAAATTCAGCGGACCGCAGACGCAGCCGGTAAATCGCGCAAGGCACTGTTTGCGTTGCACGGAAGTTCGCAGTTGGAATTCAACAACTGCAGTGTCACGGTGCGCGGTGAGGCGCTCGCAAACTCTGCTGCAAGCGGTCTGTCCAGCGGAGGTGTGTCCGACGCAGGACAAGGTTCGACGGGGTTTAGCGTGGTGTCGGGTAATGACCCAAGCGGCGGTACCGGAGCAGCGGCAGGTGATGCCATCGTGATGCGAGCGGTGATGAGCGTGTTCCGTGGTGCGACGACACTGATCGACCTGAATTTTGTCGAGCAGACCGTAGATAATCGCGTCGATATTAGCTTGACTGATAGTTTGGTCGCGGTCAGTGGATCATTGTTGGAGGTCAAGTCGCCGACGGGCGATGCGCAGTCGCAGCGGTTCGTGCGATTGTTTTGCAATCAATCCACGATCGTGACTGAGCAATCATTTGCCCGTCTGAGCTACAGCGGCACCCGCGCGCCGCTGATGGGACTGATGCGTACCAGTCAGAGCTGTATCTATTGGTCGCCGGCGGGTGTACCCCACGTGCAAATCGACGGTGCACGCCGCCCTAGTTTGTCAGGAAATTTCAATTTATTGGTATTTCAGGGAGTGGCCAATTTGTATGATGCCAACATTCAAGACATGTGCCAAGCCTTTGAAGAGGGGGAGCGAGTCGCTAGTTTCGGTTTTGCTGAGGCATCTGCTAGCGGCTGGCTGACGGAACGCGGTAGCGAGTCGCGCGTGCGTTGGCTGGAAACCAGTTTTCCAAAATTGCCGTTGAGCGAATCCACACCCGCCGATTTTGCCGTAGAGGATGTATTGTTTGGGCCTGGCATTACGCCGAAAAATCTGCCGCTTAGCGCGGCCAGATAAATTTCTGGTGCGGATTGGCTTTCAGTCTGTCGATTGCAGGAAATGAGCGGGTAGAATAAATGGGCTCAGCTTGTAGGCTGCCGAAAGAATGCACGACCAACGGCTAGCTTACCCTGCGCGCGGGTGGCAAGTTGGAGGCCGACCTGTGGCTGCGATTACGCTCTAAGAGCCTTGATTTTGAACTCGTCACTGTACACACTTGCATTACTAAATCTGTAAGGGCCTCCCTAGAGTGGGCGTGGGCCTTAAAGAAGAACCGAGGAGAATCCCGTATGAAGAAGTTTTGTGTCGCGTTGATCCTTGCCGGCGTTGCGCTGTCGACCGTTTCTCCAGCTTTTGCATTTAAGCAACTGAAGGACGCGTTTGATAAGCAGTATGTAGCTGAAGACGCCAATGCGGAGTTTAAGAAACTGGCCGATGAAGCCAAGTGCAATATCTGCCACGTAGATAAAGAGAACAAGAAGAAGGTCCGCAATCCGTACGGCACTGCGGTGCACGAGGCATTGGAGAAAGCCGAATTCCCGCTGAAAGAATTCAAGAAGGAGCCTGAGAAGTATGCCGATCAGGTAAAGAAGATCTTCGAATCGGTGGAAGGCCTCAAGAGCGGCGATGAGAAGCATGAGACATTTGCTGATCGAATGAAGGCCAACCTGTTGCCCGGTGGAAACGTAGACGGTAAGAAAGAGTAGTCGCGCATCAGCGATGCAGCGCAATCCTACGGGTCAAGTGTCCAGTTTGTGTGGTCGCTTGACCTTTTTTTATGAGTCGGCTGCTTTTTATGAGTCGGCTGCAGTCGCCAGATTCGCATGTCTAGCGGAAGCCTGCAAGATTCTCCGTCCTGCGTTAAACTGTGTCCCCAGCGATCAGCTTTGGTCCGTGCGTATTCATGCTTGATGTGGTTTCGCCGGATATCGTTCGCCGGACACTGTTCGCCGGACACTGTTCGCCGGATATCGTCCAGACGGTTTAGCCTGCTGATTGCGTATTGTATTTATCGGTAACTGATCAAAAGTCTCCTATGCCGTTGCAGTATTTTAATTCCACCTTTTGGCTTGTGCTGCTAGCGACATATGCGACTGTCTGCCTAGCCGCTTCTCGCTGCGCAGCAGTGGAGGGGCAAGATCCGCTCCGGAGCGAGCAGGCAGCTCCACAGGCGGTGGCTTCCGATGCTTCATCACAGCCGGTGCTTGCACAGGCCGAAGCGCCGGCGAGTCGAGAGCCAGTGCAAGTCACATTCGGCCTGGCCGGCACATGGAAGCTAGGGCATGAGTGTCCCGTGCGAGTTCAGCTGGCTGCGGAAATTCAAGCCGTCGCGACCATCGTCGAAGTGCAGACGGTCGACGGCGATGGCGTCGACGTGACCTACCGCCAAGCAATCTCGTCAGAAGCTAACTCTGCAGCTAACTCTGCAGCTAACTCTTCCACTGACTCTGCTGGGGCATCGTCTGCGAGCGACGCGGTTTGGATGTCGATTCGCATCGGGCGGCAAAATGCTCCTGTGCAGTTGCGGGTGTGGGGCGCGGACGGAAATCCACCTCTGTTTCAACGGACCTATGTTGGCCAAGAGTTGGGAAGAGGTTTGCTGTCGAGCCAGCCATTGGTGGTCGCCATCGGCTCCTCGATGGGCGTCGAGGCGCTGAGCCGATCGAGCGCCGATGGCAGTCAGGCCACTTTTTCTGTCGTGCGTTTGCAGTCCGCCGCCGAAGTACCGCCAAGCCAATCCGCTTATTCAAGCTGTGATCTGCTGCTGATTTCCAGCGGCGATCCACAGTTGCTGCACGCTCTGGATACCCGGCAATGGTCGGCGATCGACAACTGGATCCGTCGCGGCGGGGCGGGCATTGTTAGTCTCGGCGATCAGTTGCAAGAGCTGGAGGGCCTGAAGAGCTTGGCCGCCTTGCTGCCCGGCGAATTGATCGGTACAGGGCGGGTCAGCAATCCGGCCGCGTTGGAGTCGCTGGTAGGGACCGAAGACCCGCTGGAGGATTTTGGCTGCGCGATCATCCGGCCGGACCGTGGGAGAATTGAGCTGAGCTTTACCGATTCGCTGTCGCGGTCTGTTCCGTGGTGGATGTCTTATTCGCACGGTCTGGGGACGATGCGATTTGTAGCCAGCGATCTAGGTGCGGCTGCTTTTGAGAACTGGGATGATCGTGGACGGTTATGGGCCAGGTTGATCGCGCCTTACATGGAGCGCGCACTGGCCCTCGACGCCACGGATGATCAGGGTATGGGAGATGCCTCGTATCTGGGCTACAGCGATATGGTCGGACAACTGCGGGCGACCCTGGACGTGTTTCCTGGTGTGCGCGTCGTGTCCTTCGGGCAGATCGCTGCGCTGCTAGTGGGAGTGCTCCTGTTGATTGGACCCGTCGACTACCTGGTCTCGGTCAAATGGCTCAAGCGTCCGGAACTGAGCTGGAGCTTGGCTGGTGTGGCGTTACTGGCTATCTGTGTCGGGTTAACGCTGTTGCTGGCCAAAATTCGTCCGAGTGAAGTGCGCGTGAATTCAGCGCAAATTATCGATATCGATGTGGCTCCGAGCAAGATTTTGAACCACAGTTCCGCTTCTGAAAGCTCGTCAGCGGACGGCAGTGAGGGCCCGCATGCAGTGGCCTATGGGCAACTCTGGAGCCACGTTTACAGTGGCACCGCGCGCGAGCTGGACATGGCGGTGGCCGTCGACGGTTCCAGTCCGGCGGCGAGCGTCGACTGGCAAGGGTTGCCGGGATACGGTCTGGGCGGCCTGCTGTCGCAGATGAACACCGATCGCGGCATGCCCGGCTACATTGTCGAGTCGACGACCGGAGGCAACACGGCGCTGAGCGGCGTTGGCATTCCCGCGGCCGGGACCAAGTGCCTCACCGCTCAGTGGTCGCAGCCCATCACGTTGACCGCAACATCGAATCTGCGGGAAATTCCAGGGGTGGATCAGCTGCAGGGTGAGCTGGCCAACCCACTGCACGTCGATGTGCTCGATCCAGTTCTCTACTACCACAATTGGTTTTACAGTCTGAACAGCCGCATCCCGGCGGGCGGATCGGTAAGTATTTCGTTCGATACGATCCCTAAAGATATTTCCCAGCGTCTGAACGGGCGGCGCACGATCGACAGCAAAGAGTCGACTACCCGCTGGGATCCCGCTGACCGTGATGCGATCGACCGGTTGCTAGAGTTGATGATGTTTTATAAAGCCGCCAGTGGCAAGTCGTACACCTCGCTGACTCACCGCTTTCAGCCGCTGTTGGATCAATCGAATTTGCTGCAGACGGATCGCGCCATTTTGTTGGGGCGTCTTGATGTGCCTTGGGCCACTCTCCAGGTCGCTCTGAGTGACGGCGAAGACACGGCACGCGAGAACAACGGCAACCAGGACAGATCGTCTGGAAGCAGCGGCGTGTCACCGCTGGAGGTCCAGCAGGGGATGGATCGCGTGTGGTGCCGGATCGCCATTCCTGTACAGTCCGCTCCTAAGAAATAGAAGGTCCAGCAGCGTGATCAAGACAATCAATCTCACTAAAAAATACGGCGATATGTATGCCATTCGTGGCATTAATCTCGAACTTCAGCAGGGGGATCTGTTCGGTTTCATCGGCCCCAACGGGGCAGGGAAGACGACCACCATGCGGATCATCGCCACGCTGCTGACACCGACCTATGGTGAAGCTTACGTGTGCGATAATTCGATTTATACCGACCCCGCGGAGATTCGCCGGTTGGTCGGTTACATGCCCGACTTCTTCGGCGTCTACGACGATATGACGGTCATCGAGTATTTGGAGTTCTTTGCGGCCGCCTATCGCATTCAAGGCGCTGCGCGGCGCCAGCGCTGCGATGAGATGCTGGATGTAGTCGATTTGGATTTCAAACGCGATGCTTATGCCAACACGCTCTCGCGAGGGCAAACTCAGCGATTGGGCTTGGCGCGGGTATTGTTGCACGACCCTCAAGTTCTGCTGCTGGATGAACCGCTAAGTGGCCTCGATCCGCGGGCGCGAATTGAGATGCGCAATTTATTGCGCAAGCTTGGCCAGATGGGTAAAACCATTGTGGTCAGCAGCCACATCTTGCCGGAGTTGGCAGACATTTGCAACAAAGTCGGGATCATCAATCGTGGCGAAATGGGGTTCAATGATTCGATCGAAGCCTTGATCAAGACCGTTCGTCCGCAGTCGATCATCGAGGTGCAGTTAGCACAGGCCGATCGTGCGGCAGAGGCCGAGAGTTTTCTAGCCTCCCAGCCGCTGGTCGAGAGCGTATCTCGCGCGGAACACTCGCCAGGCGAATTGGAGGTGACATTGATTGAGGGACTGCACGACTACAGTCCGCTGGCGGGCGCTTTGATTACGGCTGGTTTTGCATTTCAGCGGTTTGCTGAGAAAGAGACCAATTTAGAATCGGCCTTCATGGCTCTGACCAAGGGGAGCGGGAGCAAGATTTAGGCGGCCCTAGCCTTGCAGGCTGGGCGGTAGATGGTGCCTGTCAACTCGCTAAACGGTTCGAGCCAACCGCTGCAGGATCTCGATGCCGCGGTCGAGCACCGCATCGGGCACTGCGTATGAGATGCGAAAGTGGCTGTCGCGATCGCTGAAGATATTGCCTGGAATAATGAGCAATTCGTTTTCGATCGCTTTTTTTACAAACTCTGCTCCGCTGCCATGAGGCGCTTTGGGGAACAAGTAGAATGCGCCGCCGGGCGTAGCGAACTCATAGTAGTCTTGCAGGCCCGCAATCAGGCGCGCTCGCTTGCCACTGTAGTCGCGGGTGTAGCCCGACATGTCGATGTCCAGTGCCGCCAGCGCGCCCCACTGGGCGGGCTGTGGTGCGCACACGAACGAATATTGCTGCAGTTTGATCATGGTATCGATAATGGCCGCCGGACCATGGACCCAGCCCACGCGCCAGCCGGTCATGGCATGGCTTTTAGAAAACCCGTCGATGACGATCGTCTCAGGGTTGGTATCCGCTGGGGTTGGCAGCGGGCCGTCGTAAGCGAATTGACTGTAGATTTCATCTGAGATGAGGGCCACTCGATGTCGTGCGGCCAACTCGGCCAAGCCATCCGCTTCGGCTTGTGAGGCGGTGACGCCAGTCGGATTGCCCGGCGTGTTAAACAAGATGAGTTTGGTGCGTGGAGTTATGGCCGCTTCGACTTTGTTGAGATCGATGCGGAAGTCGGGATAGGTATCGATGATCACCGGTGTTCCGCCGACCAGTTTGACCAGAGCTGGGTACATCACGAAGTAGGGGTCGAACATGATGACTTCGTCGCCCGGATCGAGCAGGCTGAGCATGGCTAGGACTAGGCCACCGCTGGTCGCCGAGGTGACGAACACGTCGCGATCGGCGTGGCCATACCGCGCATCGATGTTCGCCTTGAGCTTGGCTCGCAGCGGCGCGATTCCTTGCGACGGAGTGTAGGCGTTTCTATCTTGCTCGATAGCCTCGATCGTCGCCCGCTTGGCTGGTTCTGGCACCGGGAAGTCGGGTTGTCCGATGCTGAGGTTGACTGGGTTTTTAAGCTTGGCGGCCAGGTCAAAAATCTTGCGAATGCCGCTGCTGTCGAAGGCTTGGCTGCGCTTGGAAATCCACGACGATGCGGAGCGGGATGCAGAGCTTGATCCGGAAGGTGACATATTGTCCAGCGTTGATGAAGAATGATAAATGATAGTGGTGCAGAAGCTGAGCAGGATCTCTCAGCGCACAAGCCTAACATGACTTAAACCAGCTCACAACGCCGCAGCACCGCGGGTGGCAGTTGTGCGCGACGCCCCGTTAGCTACGCAGGCAGCATCTGCTGGCGACTTCCCCCACAGCGGACCAGGCTCACTGGGCCGAGGAGCGATTGCCGCTGGGGCTGGCACCGATTCGCAGGCCGTCGGGCATAGGCCGCGCGGCGGTTAAAAAACCCTGCTCGAATAGATACGCCTTTAGTTCTCGGAACGTGTCGAACGACTCAGGGTAGATCCACACCGTGACTACCGTTTCGGCCGGGTTGCGGCTGGCTAGTTCCATATACAGTCGCCCGGACGGCGCGCAGGCTTGCTGCAGCGGTTCGTCCTGATCGGTCGACATTTGTTCCAATTCAAAGCGGTCCAGTTCCAGGCCGCCGGGGACGGACAGCATGCGGTATTTCATGAGCCATCCGCCGATGGGGCCCAAGGTATCCTCGATCGAGCTTTTTGAAGAGTTCCGCCGGGCGGCGAGCGGCACCTGTTGCTTGAGCGTGTCGACCAAGCGATCCCACGGAATAACTGTCACTTGGTGATTCTGTAGCTTGATGTGCATCTCGCGGTGGAAAACCGTCTTGGCCATGGGGGTCGGCAAGTGTTCGAGCACAATTTTAGGACGTTTGGATTCTTCGGCGGCGCCCATCTTCTCGGACACTTCTTTCAGCTGCGCCTTGAGCGTTTCCAGTTTCTGTTCTTGTGTTACGTTGGCTCGTTTGTCGGCGTCGAGCGACTGGAGATGCTCGGCGACCGCAGCGCGAGCCAGGGTGACTTGAGTTAACAAGCTATCGCGTTCGAGTTTGCGGTATTGGCTCTCCATGGCATACGCCTGCTGTTGTCGTTCAGTCTCAGCCAGCGATTGCTGCAGTCCGCGGACTTGCCGCAGCGGGTCTTCAAACTGCTCGGTAGGCGTTTGCTCGGCCAGCTCGCGCCCGTAAGCCTCAGCGTCGACCTTGGTCTTCGTACCGACCACTACGACCAGGATGATCATGATCCCGACCAAGTTGGCGATGGTGTCCAGAAAAGAGTCTTCGCCTACTGAGGCGTCTTCTGCGTGTCGACGTGGCATCGATAGAGCCTGAGGAGCTAAAGTTGAACTATGAGTTGGGTCAGAACGTACGATGGCGAGTTGGGCGAGCTCGACGAGGGGCAGAGCTCGAACATCATTTACCGCGTTGGATTTCTAGTCCGCTGGCGTCGAGCAGTTGTTGCAGTTGGTTAAAGCGCCATTCCGCCCCGGCTCCGACGTCGACCACCAGCACGGGCTTCCAGTAGCCGCCGGTCAGCGCCAGGCCCCAACTGTCGACGCGTTCTGCGACAACTTTGGCCAGCTTTTCGGCGCGTTGCTGCGGTGTAGTGTCAAAGGCAATGGTAACAGCGGCCGGGTCATTGGCTTGGCCGGAATCTGGCAGCACGATCCAGCGGTCCTCTAAGCACTGCATGCGGATGGAGCGTCCGACCGGGGTTTGTGTGCGTGGTCCTTGAGACCAAGCCCAACCGCGTCCGCGGCGGCTGGCCACCGGAGCGACAGCTTCCTGCTTCTGGCCATTAAATGTTTTATCGAGCGATAGCTGGGGCGAACCCTGTTGATCGCTGGTATCGGTCGAGGGCTGCGAACTGCTGCCGGAACCTCCCTGAGAGCCGCTCGACATATTGCCTGAACTGGTGGCTGAGTCGTTGGCTGAGCTGCCACTGGAGCTCGCTTGCGAACCATCGGCGACTTGTCCGGGCACTTTGAAGGGCATGGCCATTTGATTGCCCCCGGGAGCCTGACCGGACATCTGTGAGCCGCTGCTGTGAGCACCTGCAGCCCCTGCTGAGGATCCGCCACCGGTTGATGGGCTGTTTACAGACGCACTGCCTGAGGCGCTGGATGATCCGCCCGCCGATGCTAGGCTGTCGGATGCCGGGTCACCCGCAGCGCCCGTGGACATAGCCCCGCCTGCGCCACGCGAGCTGTCTGCGGCTGAAGCGTAGCCGCTACCGGGGCCGCTACCGGGGCTGCTACCGGGGCCATAGCTGCCTCCGGCGGGATCGTTAGGCCCGCTGGCTGTTCCGAAGAAGCTGTCCCCCGCGCCGTTTTTGCCCGGGCCACCTGCATCACCGTCGGCTGGCGCCGCGTTGGCCGCCGTGCCACCGAAGCCCAGCAGCGAATCGGCGGAGTGCGCCGACGCATTGGCGGTAGGTTGTGACTGCAAGCCATCGCCGCCGGCCGACAGATCGCCGAAGTTATCGCTGGCCCAGCCGCCGCGCCGGCCCGCTGCAGGACGGCCGCCGCCAGAGTTGCCAGTCGCAGCGAAGTTGCTCGCAGAGCTGTCCGAGCTACCTGAGGCGTACTGCCGGGCTGGATCGTCGCCACTGCCATAGTCGTCCGCCCCGTATCCGCCCGACCCATAGCCACTGCTATCGGATCCGCCAGAGCCACCCGTCAGCGGTCGATCCCGCTCGGACATGCCACGATACTTCTGTGGCATGGCCACGATCAGGGCAGCCTGACGCTCGCGGGCCAAGTTCAGGGCCTGGGTGATTTTTGAGGCCAACCCCGGGTCCCCCTCAGGAAAGGTCAAGTCGACCTCTTCGCCGACTAATTCGTAACCGAACTGATCATCCCAGCCGCTCATCGCCGCACGAGCCATAGCATAGGAACGAATGCCCGAAGGGCGCACGATCAGCAGTGGATAAGCCGTGCTTGTAACCGCTTGATTGGCCGGAGCGTACTGAGCGCGAATAGTGCGCAGGGCTGCGTCAAGTGGATTTCCCGGGCCGTAGGGTGGCTCTAGATCGGCAACTTTCAGCAGCACCCCTTCGGGCTGAATGCGAATGCCTTGTTCAGTACACTCTAAGTAGATCGGCCGTCGGAAGGTGCCGTTGGGGCCATCGTAGGGAACGATAGCGAAGATCGGCTTGTCGCCCTCGGGTTTGTCGAGCTTCTGTTTGAGTTTGTCGTGTGCTTCGAGCAGCTGTTTTTCCAGGTCGGTGATGGCCGCGGCCCGAGCCTGTTGGTCAACGTCTTCGCTTTTCTCATCCGCATCGGCCAGTTCGACCGTGCGCTGCAGTTGCTCGAGTTCGCTCAACAATTCTTGGATGTGGTTTTCAAGATGCTGCAGCCCCAAACGCTTTTTCTCTAGGTCGATCTGAGCCTCCGTGAGCTGCTTTTGGAAGCCATGCCGGGCCAGCTTCAATTGGCTTTCCACCTCCTCGGCCTGATGAACGGATTGTTCGGCGATGTGCAGCGCCGAAGCTTGCGCTCCAGAGACCACCAGCATCAGGATTAGCACCAGCGCACCCATCGTGCACAGCAGCACGGCAAGGAACGGAAAGAGCGACGGAGTTAGCGCATCGCGTTGTCGGCTACTGCGGCTCATGCGCGGCTCCCGCGGCGAGATTAATAATGTTAGCTTGGTTCATGTGTCGCCCTGTGGGCAAGCCCATCAACTGGTTGAATTGCGGTGACTGTTGCCACCGGATGAGTGTTGTTGGAAAAAGGTTTAGCGGGACAGGGAGAGGCTAGGGGAAGGATGGGATTAGGGAGTCGAGAATGGGGAGTGGGGTGAGCAAGGATCGTGGAGCGATCCACGACACTAGGCCGCCTTGGGCTTGGCTTGAAATGGAAGGGTTTCGGAAATAGGGTCGTCGGGATGTGGAGCGGGGGCGGCCAAGGAGCTGAGCGTTTTGTCGGCCGGAAGGGGTGGCGATTTGGCGACCACGCGCGGGCGCACGGGGGCTCCGCGAATGACGCCGGTGCGTTCCAAGCAGGTGGCCAACACGGCCACGGCCTCGCCGACACAAGCGGTTGCCTCTTCGATGCGGCCGACGTTTTCCAATCGCTCTACGCTGGCTCCGATGGTCTCTTCGAGTTTGCGCAGGTCGCTGGTTGATTCGACCAACTGGTGGAGCATATCGCTCTGCTTGTAGAGCTCTTTTTGTTGGCCCTGGATCAGCCGGGCTTGGTCGCTGAGGGTTGTCTGCCACTGCTGCCAACGCAGGTCCTGATGGCGACTGCTCTCCTCCTGAAGCTTGCTCAGCTCTGTCACGTGCTTGTCCAGCGCTAGCCCGACGCTGTGGCTGATCTGTGTCTCGACCACTTCGCTGCGCTGCTCGGTCCACGCACTCCAGCTGCGCTGAGTTTCCAGGATCGAATCGCTCCACAGATTGGCTTGCTCGGTGACCAACTGCCGCACGCCCGCCAGCACGCTTTCCATGGCATCGCGGACAGGTGTCAGTAGATTGTCCTGAGCGTCGAAGGGATCCGCCGAAAGAAACTGGATCAAGCAGTCGCTGGCCTCGGAATCGATGTCGCTTAAGATGCTCTGTTCGAGACGACTGACGGCGAACTGGATGAACATGGAAAACACGGTCAGGATCAACGCGATTGCCGTGGTATCGAAGGCGATGTTCAGGCCGGCGGTCAATTGATTCATCGCATCGCCTTGCTGCGACGCAAGGGTGGCGGTGTCGAGTTGGCTGAGCGTTTGAGAGATGCCTAGTACGGTTCCTAGAAAGCCGAGCATGGGCATCGCCCAGTGGATAATGCGCAGCAGACTGTAGCTGTCGTGTTGACGGTCGGCTTCTAGCTCCGAGAGCGATTTCAGATCGGACTCGAGCTGATTACGCCGGCCGCGGCTGATCTGCAGTTCGAGCACGCGAGCTATGCGAGCGCCGAACCAGCTGTGCTGAAGCTGAGCGGCCTGCGACTGCCAGCTGGCGGCCAACCAGGCCGGACGCTGCTTGGGCGTAATGTCTTGGCCGTCGTCAACCAGCCGCAACAGCCCGCTGGCGGCACGATTGGTCAGGCCGGTTTGTTTTAAGGCGGCAGCCCACTTGAGCGTCAAGCCGACCATGCCGATCATAAACAGACACACCGAAGCGATGGCCACGGGGTGCCCCAGGCAATACCGCCGCAGTATGGCATAGTCGAGCGGCCCGAACAGAATCAGGCCGAAGAACGCGGCTGCCAGGCCCGAACCGATCAGTAGCACCTGTGGCAGCGGGAGGTTGCAGCTTTGCATTTGAGTGCGACGATTCGAATTCACGTGTGTCACCACTTCCATGTAAACGGCCAAGGTCTTAGGTCATCGTCGCTGGTTAAACCGCCTGCTGAACCGCTCGTGCCTTGCCGAGCCTTGTCAGCCCTTGGCTAGTGTGGCTATCGGTCTGCGCGATTGGGCTGTGGATTTTGCAGCGGTCTAACTACGGGGAGCCTGTGGCGGGATTGTTGTAAACGCTGGTCTGCGCGTCCAGGCCGGTTTTTCCGGCCAGCAACCGCGAGAATGGCGTTGCCGTGCGAACCGCCAGTTTGTAAAAGCGCATCCTTCAAGACATCTGATGTGGGCGCGTCTCGCATCGAACCATTTCCGCATTGAACAGAGCTGCAATATGAATGCTTGGGTGGGACGCATAGGATTTGTCGTGGTGTCGGGCGTCCTGTTTTGGTTGCTGTCGCCATCGCTGGCCACCAGGCACGGCCAGACCGCCTATAGTCAACAATCGGCCGAGAGTCGCGGCTTGGAAGGTGCGCTGCAGATTCAGTCCGCCCTGCTGCCCGGCGGCGTGCAGCAGTTGTCGGTGCTCGATCCACAGGCCAAGTCGCTGGCCGTCTATCACATCGAGCCGTCCACGGGCAAGTTGCAACTGAAAAGCGTTCGCAATCTGCGGTGGGATTTGCAGATGGAGCACTTCAACGGTCAATCACCTCTGCCTAGCGAGCTGCGCCAAGCTCAGCCTTAGACTTCAGGCTTGCTCAACAATAACATCCCTAGTTGCAAAGAAGGATCAAAGGCTTTGCAGCAGACAAGTGGAGTGCTGTGAAGTGCCTTCACCTGCGCAGGCCGCGACTAACGGCTGGTTGGCGGGGTGGTGCTGCATCGTGCCGCGCCCTGCGCATGGTAGCCTCATGCGCCGCGGGAAGCTATTGTTGAGCCGTCTCTAATCCGTCAAACTGCGGATTTGTAGGGTAAAACCGGTAGGTTTGGTATCCTTCGCAGCTTCTGGCGTAAAATAAGCGTGCTAAGGTTTCTTTTTTACAGGAGCTTTAGTTAGGATAGGTAGCTTAAGCTGCCTCTGTTCTGTCGCTATCGGCCAAGGAGTTCTCCTCAGCATGTCTAATTTTGTATCGCTCGATGAAGCTGCCAAGAAGCTTGGAGTTAGTTCTGACGAGCTAGTGGAAATGCTCTCGCGGGGCGATATCTTCGGTTATCGCGATGGAGCTAGCTGGAAATTTAAACCCACCGAGATCGAGCGCGTGGCCGGTGAGATGATGGGCGACGCTCTGGACGAAGATCCCGCCGGATCGTCGATCCTGATGTCCGAATCGGCGTTGGGGTTGGGCAGTTCGCATGGCAGCCAGGTGGGCAGCGATGCCGCCGCCGCCGAGTCGGGTGTGGAGCCGGATAGCGATGTCTCGCTGGTGGCTTCATCCGATGGCAGTAGCGACGTGCGGCTTGTTAGCAGCCAGTCTGCGGCGGATGAGAATGAGTTGTCTGTGGAAGGGTCTGGGCTGGGCAGCGACCTTAGCAGCGAGCTTGGTAGCGATTTGGAACTGGCCACCGATGACGAATTGTTGATGGCTTCCAGCGATGATGACGACGACGAATTGGCCCTTGAAGCAGAAGACGGAGCGGACATTATGTCGGGCTCCGACGTGACTTCGGCCGTTAGCAGCGATTTGGATCTCGATTTGGCAGGCTCCGACGTGGTCTTGGCCGGATCGCATGCGAGTGACGTTCCACTATCCGACTCCGATCGTTTGGACTTGAGCGGCGAGGGTTCCCATGTGCTGGGTGACTCCGATCTGAGCATGGCGGTCGGCAGCGAGCTGATTAAAGGGGATAGTGACCCGTCGATTGACTCGTCTGGCCTAGGGCTCAGCGGCAGCGATCTCGAGCTGGCTGATGACGATGATTTGGTGCTGGCCGGCAGCAGCGATCTGGCTCTAGCGACCGATAGTGGCATCAATTTGATGAGTCCGGCGGACAGTGGTATTTCGTTGGAGGACGAACCACTGGATCTGGCCGCGAGCGGCATTTCGGGATTGGACTTGGCCGCTGACGGTTCCGACGCGGGGTTATCGGGTGCGGGCTCGGCCGTGGATTTCCAGCAAGATGAAGAGTTTCAGCTCTCCCCCTCGGGTGCACTCGACACAGACGAGGACAGCGGATCGCAGGTCATCGAGCTGGAGGACTCGTCGGAGTTCGGCGACGCCGAGGTGGCCTTGCCCGCTGCCGATGGTTTTGATGCCTTTGCCGATGTAGACGCCGGTGGAGACGTCGGTTTTGGCGAAGTGGCTCCGGTCGGTGCTCCAGTCGCCATGGGCACCCCCGAGGTTCCCTACAGCATGCCACAAGTTCTAGGGCTATTGGGGATCCTGCTGCTGATGTGCTTGTCGGGGATTTTGGTGACCGACATCGTTCGCAACATGTGGGCCTGGGCGGGCAACGAGAGCGCATTGACCAGCGGCTTTACGGAAATGTTGGTGGGAGCCTTCGGAGTGAAGTAATTTTCCACATTGACCTTTGTCGATGTCCCCCCAAAGTTCCACAACCCGGCGACGTCTGGCTTGACGACAAATGTGACCGCTGGAGCAGAGACCACTACGTTTAACATCGAAATCAAGTAGTGTTGGCCAGGGCATGGATCGCGACTTGAGCCTAACTCGGAAGAATCAGCCTTTACTCAATGCCTGACAAGTTGCTAGGTTAGGGCTAACGTACTATTTTGACCATCGACCGGAGATCGCAAGAAAGGAATCTGTGCGGTGCGCCAACTACAGCCCTTTCCAGTAACTCCGCGGCCAACGAATTTGGTGGCAGCGCTCGCCTGCGCATGTCTGGTGCTGGGTTCGATGAGCGGTTGCAACTCGTTTGGCAACTCGCGGTTGGTCAAAGAGTTGCAGAGCGAAAACGATCGTTTACTATCCGAGTTTCGAGCTCAGCGCGATCGCGCTTCGGAACTGGAAAAGGCCAACCAATTGCAGGCAGCTAGGTTGGCCGAGAGCGAAAAGCTGCTCGCTCGTCTGTCTCAAGGCGGCGGCACTGGGCGGCTTTCCAGCCTGCCTCATTCTGGACTAACTTCTTCGGGCAGCTATCCTGCAAGCGGATATCCGGCGAGCTCCGGCAGTGCGGGCAAGGCGCCCGCCTCGCCCCCGGCGCTGGCTCAGCCCGGCGAGTTGCGTTGGCAGCCTAGGGCGCGGGGACAGTAGCTGAGCTGGGGCGGCAGTTATGGCCAATTCTTGTGGCAATCGACTCTGTCTGCACCATCATGCTGAAAGTGTACATGCACCGGGGTAGACTGCGGTTAAACCACCCGGCGACGGCGAATTGAAGTGGCGGGCCAGTTAACTGGCACTATAATGAATAGATGGCAAGCCGCTGCGCTGCGGATCCCGCCACCCCCACTTCGTTCTCTCCCACCCAGTTGCCAGCCCGTGCGTTAGCGAAGTCTTTCGCTGGGCGTAGTCTGTAGGGCCCGAGGGCAATTTGCCACGCCTGCACGGCTGTCCAAATCCGCCGCGTTAGCGACCTAAAAGTAGGCCGATGACGTAGAATAATGCGTAGCATAATGCAGTGCGGCTGCCGTTCAGAACGGCGGGGTCGCAGCTGGCAATACCTGCCTATCGCCCCGCCCCATACCTCTTTGCTGATTGACTTCAAACATATGGTTTCTTCCGCCCGAAGTTTTTTGATCGACTTGGGACGCAAGCTAGTGAATAATTGCATCCAGCTGCGGTGGTGCAGCTTAGCTACTCTGGTGCTGGCTGGGCTCGGTTGTGCGGAGGATACCTCGATCCGCCAATACACCGTGGCTAAAAGTGAGACGCAGCGCAATTCTGCTACGGCGAATCGATCGTCAACCGCCGCACCGGCCAGCAAGCAATTGATGCTGGCAGCCATCGTACCGAATCAAGATTTTGCTTGGTTCTTTAAACTGACCGGCGATCCAGAGAAGGTCCTCAAGAGCGACGCCGAGTTCCGCAGCATGGTCAAGTCAGTCGCTTTTGATGGCGCTGGCCAGCCAACTTGGAAGCTGCATGAAGGTTGGCAGCAGCAGATTACTCCCGAGGCGATCACCTATGGCAAATTGACTAACGACGAAGCCGGCTTGACGGCAACAGTCACGCGTTTGCCATTTACCAGCAATGCCAGCGAGGATAGTTGGCGCGGCTACATCGTCTCCAATATCAATCGTTGGCGCAATCAATTGTCGCTGGGCCAGCAGGAATGGGAGCAGATGTCGCGTGAGCTTGAGGAATTTCCGGAACTCTCACAAGGGGCCGCTAAAGCCTACTTCGTTAGCATTGCCGGAACCGGTAGTGGCGGGATGGATGCGCCGTTTATGAACCGTGGCGCTGGCGGTCAACCGCCGCCGGCAGTTGGCGGGCAGGCTCCCACAGCCAACGCCTCTAGCGCAAGTGGCGCGACTACGCCAGACACCGCCGCGCCCCCAAAAAACGCCGCAGCGAGCAAGCCGATTACCTATCAGGTGCCGCAGGGGTGGCAGGAAGAGGCTGCCAGCGGGATGCGCATGGCATCGTTTGCTGTCAGCCAAGCTGGGGCCGAGGGCGAAGTTACAGTGATCGCTGCGGGGGGTGGTATTGAAGCCAATATCGGCATTTGGCTTGGTCAAGTTGGTATGGAGTCCAAGCCTGAGACTACCGCACGCATTTTAGCGGAGGCTCAGGATGTGACCGTGCACGAAGTGGCCGCCAAGCTGTACACGATCGGCGGGCCCGCTGCTACACCTGCAGCTAACCAGACTGAATCCAGTGCAGAATCTGGTGAAGAATCCAGTGCAGAATCTGGTGAAGAATCCAGTGCAGAAAGCGGATCCGAAGCGGCTGTCGACGCCGAAGTCGCCGCCGGTACAGCATCAGACACAGTTGCAGCTAAAGCGGCCGAGCCGAGTGCAGCTTCAGACTCTGATGCAGATGCAGATGCAGACTCTGATGCAGATGCGTCAGAAACGATTTTGATCGCTGATATTCCGTGGCGGGATGGCCAATCGCTGTTCGTGAAATTCAAAGGCCCCACGTCGCTGGCTAGCTCCCAGCGCGCGGCGTTCATCGCGTTCGTAGAATCAATCGAGTGGAACTGATCGAAGGTACTTAAACATGTCGGCTGGTAATTACGCGAAAGAATCCTCCGCGACCCGTTCTGCTGCGCAAAGCACGGTCTCCTATCCCTATGCCATTTTGAAGCTAATGGGATCGCTGAAGATCACTGTGACGATGTTCGCGCTGGGCATCTTGATCATCCTGTTCGGCACCTTGGCCCAGGATGAGATGGACCTAGCCGAAGTCAAACGCGAGTTTTTCAATTGTTGGATTGCTCAAATTCCCTTCGATGTATTGTTCCCCAGAACATTGTTCCCGCACGATGCTCCGTATTTAGGCGGCCTGGGATTCTATTTTCCGGGCGGCGCGACCATCGGGCTGATTTTACTGATCAATTTGGTAGCTGCAAAAGTAACGCGATTTTCCATGCGCGCCCGCGGCTTGCAATTGGTAGCCGGCGTGGCGGTGGCTCTGGGAGGGACGGCATTGATCGTGGCGGTCATCGCGGCCGGACATAGAACCGACGGCCTTCAGGGTGCGCCACCCATTTCCTACGACACGCTGTGGGGCCTGCTTAAAGGTGGCTTTATCGTCATGACGGTGGGGCTGATCGGTTACGCCAGTCTGGCCAAGCTGCCGGGTTTGGCGCGCGTGTTGTTAGCCGCAGCGGCGGCCATTTCGTTCTGGGTCAGCGGCTTGCTGTTGTTCGGAGGCGAGTCGGTGCGACTGGATGACCCTGGCCTGCGGATCGTCTGGCAGTTGGTGCAAGCTTCGATCGCTTCCTGTGTAGTGCTAGCTGGACTGTGGATGCTGTTTGGCAAACGGGGTGGAAATGTGTTGATTCACGCCGGAGTGGGCCTGCTGATGGTAGGTCAGTTTGTGTTCGGCGATCGGCAAGTAGAGCAGCGGATGGGCCTGGCTGAGGGGGATACGACTAATTTGGCCGTGGTCGAGGATCAGCTGGAATTGGCTCTGATCGATACCAGCAATCCGGACGAGGACGTGGTATATGCGATTCCCGAGTCGTTGATTCGCAAGGTGCTCAGGGCGGATGGAGTGATTGACGATGCGAGTCTACCGGCCAAGTTAAAGATTGTGCGGTGGATGAAGAACAGTAGCTTGGCGCCCGTGCAAGCGGATTTCGATAACCCGGCCACTGCCGGCAACGGTCTGCAGTACATGGCCCTGCCTGCCAAGTCCGAGGGGGGCGCTATGCAGGCCACTAACATCGCCGCGGCGTACGTGCAGGTCATCGATAAGCAGACCGACAAGCCGATCGATACGCTGATGCTCAGCCAGCGCATCAATGATATCGCGCAGTTGACCGTCTCGATGCAACATGACGAATACGAACCGGTGAAGATCGACGGCAAACCGTTCGAACTCGCCCTGCGCTTCCGGCAGGAGCGCAAGCCCTACGACGTGCACTTGAAGGACGTCGAAAAGATGAACTACAGCGGTACCGATACCGCGCGGGATTATTCATCGCGGTTGGTTATCACGGACCGCGAAACGGGCCAGTCGCAAGAGGCGAAGACCTGGATGAACAACCCCATTCGTTACAAGGGCGAGACGTTCTATCAAAGCCGCTATAACAAGATCCCTACAGCCGGCGGTGGCACCATTGAGACCACGGGGCTTCAAGTAGTCGAGAACATGGGCTGGGTCATCCCGTACATGGCCTGCATGATGGTCTTCTGGGGCATGGCTGCGCACTTTGGTGGAACTTTTTTAAGCTTCGCCAACCGCTATGCGCGGGGAGCTATTCCGACAGCCGAGCGCGTGCGGCCAGTCAGTCAGAGCAGCTTGGGCATGCGGCTAGCGATGATGGGAATTGGGCTGGGCGTGTGCGGATTGGTAGCGGGCTACTTTGCGCGACCTGATGCTACCAGTCGCTCACAGATCGACTATGCGGCGGTGGCCGAGTTGCCGGTGCAGCATGAAGGGCGCATAAAACCGTTTGACTCAGTGGCGCGCAATATGTTGCAGTTCATCGGCAAGCCGGTGTTTGGCACCATGCCGTATGTCAAGGATTCCGCGGGCAACAAGCACTCACCGAGCGAGTGGTTGCTGGGTGTCATGGCCGGTGAGGAGTGGGTCCGCGATGCGCGGGTATTCCGCATCTATGCCGATGAGGTTCGCGACGTGTTCGATCTGGAGCCGCGTCAAGGCTTCCGCTATTCGCTCAATGAACTGGACAAGAACATGCCCAAGTTCCGCGCGGAGATCGACAAGCTGCGGCAGGGCAATCGCGATCCGGATTCGTTCGATTTTCGCGAGCAAAAGCTGGCCGCCGTACACCAGCAGCTCAACATGTTCGATCTGGTGTCCTATGCATATCAGTTGCCGCCCATTCCCGATCCGGGGGATCAACCGAGCGAAGAACAGCGCAAGCAGTTTGTCGCCAAGGTCATGGAAGTCTTCGAGATGATGCAGAATTTGGAAGCTGGCGGGCCGCCGGCTGTCATTCCACCGCAGGGCAAAGCCACGCAAGAGAATTTGTTAACTGCCAAGTGGCAGGCCTACGGGCCAGCAATCTTTGCAACCTTTTTGGGACAGCGGATGGGGATGGCCCAAGGCGGACCCAATCCGGCTATTCTAGCGTTTACCGATATCATCGATGCCGTTCGCGCAGATGACGCGCCGGCGGCTAACAAAGCCATCAAGAAGTATCACGATCTGTTGGCTGATATGCCGCTGGCTGCCGTGACGCTCGACAAAGCCGCCACCGAGAGCTGGCTAAACAAGTTCAATCCAACTGCGCAGGGCATTGCGCTCTACTTAGTAGCAATTGTCTTGTCCTTTGCAAGCTTTCTATTCCGCTCGGAGAATCTGCGCAAGGCCACATTCTGGATGCTGGTGGGAGTGCTCATTATTCACACCATCGCCATCGTTTCGCGGATCTACATTTCGGGCCGCGCGCCGGTGATCAACCTCTATTCGTCGGCTGTGTTCATCGGCTGGGCCTGCGTGATCGTGGGTTTGATACTCGAGGTCGTGTATCCCATCGGCGTCGCAAACTTGGTCAGCGGTTTTATCGGAATTGCCACTCTTAGCGTGGCCCGGTCGCTAGACACTCGCGATACGCTGCACGTTTTGGAAGCGGTCTTGGACACTCAGTTCTGGCTCTCTACGCACGTGATAACGGTGACGGCGGGATATGCCGTGACATTTTTAGCGGGTGTTTTGGGGGTGTGCGCGCTGGTGCATCGCATGGCTATCGGCTATGACGCCACGCCGCCCGAGCGTAGGGCACCCCAGTCGGTGGCGTTTCAGCAGATTTTGTATCGCATGATGTATGGTGTGATCTGCTTTGCCATCTTCTTCAGCTTTATCGGCACGGTGCTCGGTGGCCTGTGGGCGGATGACAGCTGGGGACGTTTCTGGGGCTGGGATCCGAAGGAGAATGGCGCGATGATGATTGTGCTGTGGAATGCTATCCTACTGCACGCGCGGTGGGACAAGCAGGTCGGCGCACGAGGTTTCGCTGTGCTCGCCGTGCTGGGCAACATCGTTACCGCTTGGTCTTGGTTCGGAACCAACCAACTGGGGATTGGACTGCACAGCTATGGCTTTACCAGCGGTGCGCTAATCTCGCTGATCGTGTTTGTCAGTGCCAACTTATTGTTCGTGATCGTCAGTCTGATTGTGTCTCGAGTCAGCCAAGCCAGCTTGTCCCGCTCGGTTTAAAGCGTGCAACCTCTGCGCACAATCCTAAGCGCATTGCCCGGCTCAGAGCCCTGCTCCACATAGCCTCCATTGCTTAGCCCTAAGTTCTTAGTCCTAGTTCTTAGTCTTGATTGCTTAGTGCTTGATTGCTTAGCTCAAATTGTTTAGCTCAAATTGTTTAGCTCAAATTGTTTAGCTCTAATTGTTTAGCCCTGATTGTTTAGCCCTGATTGTTTAGCCCGGAGGGCGGCACATCCCTGCCGGTGGCGTCAGCCACCGGGCCGGTGTAAACCGGCCGCAGCCCGGAGGGCGACACACCGGCGCTGCCCAGAGGGTGACACAGTTGGGCTGCCGCGCTGCCCACTCACTTCAATTCGCTCCGATTTAACGGCAACTCAAAAATTGAACTTGGACGGAAGCGATTGACAAACGAGGGCAAACCATGGCTGGGGCGAGTGCAGATTGTGCTGGCGGCCGTCTTGTGGAGCACGAGCGGCTTTTTCGCCAAGGCACCTTGGTTTGACGGCTGGCCTGAGGACATTCGTGGAGTGATGCTGGCCTTTTGGCGGAGCGGATTTGCTGTGCTGATCTTGCTCCCCATGATCCGCCGACCGGCGTGGCAGTGGCCTATGCTGCCGATGATGATTTGCTTCGCAGTCATGGTCTGGTCGTTTATGTCGGCCATGGTCCACGGATCGGCGGCCAACGCAATTTGGTTGCAGTACTTGGCACCGGGTTGGGTGTTGATCGGCGGCGTGCTGCTGCTGCGCGAGCGGGTAGTGAGCGCGGATATGTGGATGATTTTGTTCTGCTTGAGTGGCGTGCTGTTGATTTTGTCGATGGAGATGTGGAGTGGCAGCAACCTCAGGGCCACTGCCATGGGGGTCCTGTCCGGTGTCAGTTTCGCTGGCGTGGTGTTGGCCATGCGGCAACTGCGCGACGTCGACTCGGCTTGGCTGATCACCCTCAATCACTTGGCCACAGTCCTGCTGTTATCGCCTTGGGTGTGGACCAGTTCGGCACAGATTCCGATTAGCAGCTATGTCGCCTTGGGGCTATTCGGCGTGTTTCAGATGTCGATACCTTATCTATTGTTCGCGCGGGGCCTGCGCAACACTCCCAGTGCTGAAGCGTCGGTGCTGACGTTGATTGAACCGGTCTTGGTGCCGGCTTGGGTGTATTTGGCCTGGAGCCATCACCCCAGCTATGAAGCGCCGCGGTGGTGGGCGTGGGCTGGCGGCGGGTTGATCATGCTGGGCCTGCTCAATCGCTATGTGCCGCCGCTGCTGCTGCGACTGTCGCAGCGACGCAA
>CAKQWG010000034.1 GCA_934278005.1 uncultured Pirellulaceae bacterium
CGTTGCTTCACAGGGCGTTGCTTCACAGGGCGTTGCCTCACAGCCTAGTGGCGGCCAGAGCCCTGGCAGTCTCAGCGGCTAAGCATCGCTCTAAAGTCACCTTCGCAATGTCCACCGTTTGCAGTACAATGGACGCCACTTAAGCGTTGTGCCAGGATTTTGCGTCTGAATTCGCAAGCAGCCGCACTCGCCAGAGTTTGGAAGTCGCACGGTTTATCCAAACTCTGGCGACTTCGGCTATCCAAAAATGGGCCCAATCCGTTTGGCCCGGTGCTATCTGTTCACAATCAACAATATATTTTTGCGGGAGTACTTAAGTGGGTGTAAAGAAAAGTGGCAAGGGACGTCGGAAAGTAGGCCGCAAGAAGCGACGTATGCGTGCCAAGATCCGTCACCGCAAGAAATAATCTACCAGCGCTGGGTTGTTTTGCCCGCATCCAGCAGTTGCTGGGCTGCGGGGCTTAAACCGTATTCCAGGCCGGCTTGATTCAACTCGATCAAGACGTTGAATCTCGAGTACGGCGAATCAGCATAGATGACAGCGGCAGGCTCGATATGAACCACGCTGGTTGCCTTGCCATTCCAGCTCAATAAGTACAAAACGCCTCCCAGCGATGGAACTTGCTGCATTCGATATTGCTGTTGCAGTTCGGTCATGAAGCGGGTCGCGTCACCGGTAGTCCCCTGGACTGTGAGACGCTGCACGCGCTGATAGCGATCGAAGCTATAGGTCAGCGTCCCGGCGATGTCGCTGGGTGTGGTGCCGGTCACCAACGGCACGCGGAGGCCATCCATGCGCATATCTGCCAGCACGGTCGTGACGCGCGGGAAGCGGTCCAGCACCCAGCCCGGTGAAATGTCGAATCGCAACACTTCCGGCAAGGAGTGAATCGCCGGCTGGGACAAGTCGTGTTCCACCAGCGGCGGATTGAGCAGATTGCCCGCGGGATGACCGGCCGCGGATGCACCTGTCAGGCCCTGCGCGGCGGTCGAATTCAAATAGCCGCTGCCGTACATACCAGCCGCCGCTGGCGGGCTAGGTCCCGCGCCGACGAGGTGGGTTAGCCCGCCAGTTGCACTTTTGCCGGCATCGGTCTCCATCAACATGTAGGGACCACCAGCGGCCCCGGCTAATAACAGCAGGCCAGATAGAGGCTTTTTGTAAAATGATTCGGACATGCTGGATCAATTCATTGGAACATTCCGCCATAGCGCGGGTATTAACCAAGGTCGGCGTATCGAGTTTATCGACGCATCGAACGGCCGATTCAAGCCTAGCGTCGGCCTCCCATTTAATCGCTAGAAACGGATTTAGTCTGCTGCCGTGTCTCACTCACTCGATCCGCCGGCGGCAATTGATTGGCTCATTGCGCACGGCCGCACACTGTTGCAGTCTACCGGCGAGGTCCAGCAGGCGCGGTGGAAACGCGATTTAGCGGCGTGGCAGTGCGAACTGCTGCGTCGACAGATTGGCTATCGCTGGCGCAGCCGCCATCGTTTTCCGCAGCCTGACTTGTGGTTGTGGACCGACACTAGCCTGGCTCAAGCCAGCGATCATTGGTCGGCCCAGTTCAAGGCAGGATTGTTCCCAGCCGGTGAATTCGTAGTCGATGCTTGCTGCGGGGCTGGAGCGGACCTTGTGGCGCTGGCTGGTCGCGGAGATGTGCTCGGCATCGATGCGGATCCGGCCCTTGCAGCCTTGGCGCAGGACAACGCGCGCACACACGGGTTGGACGTTGCCGTTCATGTGGCCCGACTGTCTGACCAGCTGCCCAGTCCATGGGCGTCCAACACGTCGTGGCTGAGCATTGATCCCGATCGACGGCCCGATGGCCAGCGTACCACGGATGCTCAAGCCTTCAGTCCGGCGCTCGATCAGGTATTGCACATGTCGCGGCAGTGCAGAGGAGGCGTTATCAAACTCGCTCCTTCAACTCGCACCGACGAGCAATTGACGGCTGCCCTCGACGCTACCTGCTCGCGGATGTGGCTGGGCAGCCAGGGCGAATGCCGGCAGTTGTTGCTCTTGTCCGGCGAACTGCGGTACCTCGATCCGCGCCAGCTCGCGCTACACTCCGACGGGCAGCGACCACAGATTTCAACGGACCATGTGGGGCAGGTCACACCACTGCGCTCTGCCGTGTTGTGCGAACCGGGCGACGCGGCTCAAGGGTTCGCCGGCATCAACCACGTCTACCAGGCCGAGGTCTCTAAATGTGCTGACCTGCTGCCCTCGCAAATGGACATCGGTCGCTATGTGTACGACCTGCATCCGACTCTCCATGCCGCTGATTTGCAGCGCGTGTGGTCTAGCGAACATGGCCTGCGCCCGATCTCTGAGGCGCACGGCTATTACAGCTCCGATGCTTTGGTGCAGTCTCCGTGGGCGCAAGCTTTCGAGCAGATTGCCGTTTTAGCCTGGGATGACCGCAAGATCCGGCAATGGCTGCGAGGTTTTGGCGCCGGGCAAGTGGAGGTCAAGGTGCGTGGCGTGCATCCCATCAAGCTGCACATCGATGCCAACGCTTGCCAAAAGCGGTATTCGCGCGCCGACGGCGAGCCAATCGCGTTGTTGGTCACGCGCATCGGCGACCGCCTGCGCGGTATCGCCGCGCGGCGTAGCCCGACTAGGGAGCGATAGTCACCGTGCAGAATGTCGCCGTGCAGAATGTCGCCGTGCAGAATGTCGCCGTGCAGAATGTCGCCGTGCAGAATGTCGCCGTGCAGTAGAATGTCAGCGTGGAGTAGAATATTAAGATATATCATTAACACTGCAGTGGTTGGCTCAGCTGGCTCTGTATGGCTCAGCTGGCTGCTGGCAAATCCTGTTTACCAAGTTCACCCGCGATGCAACCTATCAATCCTCAAGATTTGCTAATTCGCCGCCGGTCGTTGGCAACGGACCAGGCTCTGGAGGCGGACGCTGAGGCGCCGGCCACGCGGACCGTGCCGCTTGAGCGATTTCAAATGCTGGAGCGGGCGATCCGGGAAAACCCACTGACGGTCCAACCGTATCTCGAGTTGGCTGGCTACTACTTCAGCAGCCAGCGGTGGGTCGATGCGCGGCGCGTACTGGAGCTCGCCTGTCAGCGTTTCCCGGACGTAGAGCAGGCGCAGTTTCTGCTAGAGGAGGCGCAGTTGGCGCGGTCACTGCAGTGGAACGATCAAGTCGAGCGGGCGCATCGCAGCGAACCTACTCAGTTGACTCAGGCCGCGGTTGAGCAATCGCAGTTGGAGCTGAATGTTCTACGTGAGCGTGTCTGTCGAGCTCGCTTGCAGCGGCATCCCGAGCAATCTCAGTTGTATTTGCCGCTGGCCACAGCCTTGCATGGTTTGGGGCAGACGCCCGCGGCAATCGATGCGCTGCGGCGGGCGATGCAGGAACCCAAGTTGCGCAGTGCGGCGGCCTACCAGTTGGGGCAGGTGTTGGAACAGGTTGGGCGGATCCCAGAAGCCTTGTCGGCCTATCGCCGCGCGGCGCTGTTTCGCGTTCCATCGCCGCCACACGAGCTTAAGTTCGCCGCGCTGTCGGCCGCCGCTGATCTGGCCGAACGCTGGCGCTTGATCGACTCGGCCCGGCGCTACGTCGGCTTGTTGGTTGAACTGGCTCCCGATGATGCCAGTTTGCAGGAGCGACATCGCGCGCTGTGTGCTACTCCGCTGTAGACTTGGTCTGCGCGTATCAACGAAAAAAGCCCAGGGTTTGCTGACCCTGGGCTGGAGAGCTTTATGCGTGGTGGAAGGCGGTCGCACGCATCAGCGATTAAACTCGATACCTAGGCTAAAGCCTGCCAGCTGCACATCTTGGTCTTGTTGATTGATGTTGCCAAAGCCCGGGTTGGCGGCTCGCCAAATCCCGTCTGCAAAATCGATCACATCGATACCTCCGCGGATACCAAAGGCTTTGGTGAATTGGTAAGCCGCTTCGGCTCGAGCTTCGAAACCGAAGACGAACTCGGTATTGGTGGCATGGACAAAGCCAGTGCCGGTGGTGTAGTCCGTGGCGACCACGCCAGTGTTGATCGCAGGTGCACCAGCGTATTGAGTCGTGTATACGCGGCGGGCATATTCACGAGCTTGAAAGTTGGCCATCGCAAAGGCTCGCAATTCACTCGAGAGTGTCCAGCGGTTGTAGTGCGTGAAGTAACGCGCCCCCAGCTGCCCACCGACCATGCGGTTTTTAATGGTAGTTTCATCGGAGATCAACCTTTCCAACTGCGTGGATGTGGTCGGCGGCGAGAATGGGGCAGTGATCTGCGTAACGTCTCGGGTGTAGTTCTGGTTCATCGCAAAATCGTCGACAGTGGTATACTTGAAGCCGATCATCGGCTCAATGATACCGCCATAGCGATACGGCTCGCGGCGCCAGGTCTTGTTGAGTTCAAAGTTGCTCATACCGAACACATTCAAACTGTCCGCCAGGATGTAAGCACGTGTGCCCAGCTGGGGATCGTTGGCATCGATAAACGGTCTAACCGGGTTGGTTATGCTGTTCACATCGGCCGTATTAACACGGTTGATCCGCTCTTGGTAGATCTTGTCATAGACGTTCGGGCCGCCAATGTGACGGAAACTAGCAAACCAACCAGTTCGCTCTGAGGTCATAAACCCCACATCAAATCGATTGCCCCAACCGAAGTCGCCCGTGTTAGCGGAGGTTTCGGTGTTGGGCCGCGAGACCCACAGATGGGTCCTGTCGTAGGTGGCAAACCAACCCGTGGGGGCCCGTTTGCGCGGCGACTGATCCAGCATCGCGTCGACATCGACGGGTGCAAAGAACTGCCAATCAGGATCGAACTCCAAGGGTTCAGCGAACGGATGGAACGCTGGGCCATTGGGTAAGTTTTTCCCTTGAGCCATTAGGCTGGGACTGGCTACCATCACAGTAACCGCGGCGATGACTCGCCAAGCTATATTGAGCACCGACATAACTACCTTCCACCGTAGCAAACGGAATCGCCCCCACGCGTCCAGCCTCATCAGAGACCGGCGGACGCACAAAATTCTGGTCGTGCCGGTAGTATCGGATAGTCCACGAAAGATAGTTGAATCACACTAGGTAAACCTTGTCGAAAATACCCTTTCTTTCGTGGCGCGCAGTTGCTATGTCACAGTCTTGGCAATCTAGCTCGTATAGGCAGCCCCGTTTGCTAATGCATGCAATCGCTAACCCGCGCCTTATCCAGGCATTGTGCATGAAACTACCCGCCAGCTCGCTATGTGCACCACTCTCAGATACCGAGCCATGGTTTGATCACGCACAGCGTCAACAGCATGATCAAACCGATTGAGATCAGATTCAGTACCATTCCAGCTCGCACCATCTGGGCTGTTGTGATTCGGCCGGACCCAAACACGATAGCATTCGGTGGAGTGGCAACCGGCAGCATAAAAGCGCAGCTGGCGGCGACGGTAGCGGGAAAGATCAACAGATAGGGGTGGACACCCACGCCCGGTCCCAGCGCCGCTAGCACGGGCACTAGTGAGGCCGTAGTCGCGGTGTTCGACGTTAACTCGGTCAAGAATACCACAGTGGCTGTTACCAATAAAATCAGCAGCAGTGGTGGCAGCGCGGCCATTCCTACGGCCTGGCTGCCAATGAATTCCGCCACGCCCCCGGCTTGAACGGCGGCGGCTAAACTCAGGCCACCGCCAAACAGAATCAGGATCCCCCACGGCATCCGCGAAGCACTTGCCCAGTCCATGGTAAATTCAAGTGGGACACGACGAGTTGGCGTCAGAAACAGGAGCAGAGCCGCAGCCATGGCGATCAGCGTATCGGATAAGTTCACCAGTGGCTGATAATTGACTCCGCCCCATTCGATCTGCAGACTGCTCAAGAGCGGGCGGAATAACCACAATCCAACTGTGAGCACGAACACTGCCAGTGTGTTCCATTCTCCACGGCTCATTTTTCCGAGCTCGTTCAGTTCGCGCTCAACCATCTGTCGGCCCCCTTCCAGGGCGATGTCGCCGATTGGGAACAGTATACGCGTCAAAACCCAATACATAACCGGCAGAAACACGGCTGCGAAGCTAACACCGATCGGCAGCCAGTTCGCAAAAGTCAGTTCAAGTCGATACTCTTCGGCAATGCTGTCTCTCAAAAATCCGGCTAGGAACGTGTTGGTGGGCGTACCAATTATGGTCATGACTCCACCTACAGAAGCCGAATAGGCTACGGCTAATAGCAGGCAGCTAGCAAATCGGCCCACTGCCGGTTGCAGCTCAGGCTGCTGCTGACTTTGGCGTTGCAATAGCCCAATTACGCTCAGCGCGATGGGGAGCATCATGGCTGCAGTTGCTGTGTTGGACACAAAAGCGCTCAGCACCGCGGTCACGAGCATGAACCCGGCCACCATGGCTCGCGCCGAGGTGCCCATAGTGCGCAGCGTCAACAGCGCGATGCGTTTGCCCAAGCCCCAGCGCTCCATCGACAGGGCGAGGATAAAGCCGCCGAAATATAGGAAGATCAGCGGATCGGCATAGGGCGCACACGCCTCACGTACGGTGGTCGCCCCCAGCAGAGGAAATAGCAAAATGGGCAGCAGCGCCGTCACGCTGATCTCCACCGCCTCGGTCAGCCACCACACGCCCATCCATATCATTACCGCCAGCGTGGCTCGTCCCGCCCAGTTGAACGGATGCGTCGCTCCACCTGCATCCAAAAACTGAGTGGGTAACCAAATCAGCGCCGCGCCAGCCAAGCAGGGGCCTAGCAGCACACCCAACCATCGCAGCGACTGCTTGGCTGAACCTATCTCGGGTACGTCGCGGGACTTGTTGGGAGGGCTTTGCGGTGGGGAACTGTTCATGGATCTATTGGCGATTATTCGACTTTGCTGAAGCTGCGACTGGTCGAAAGGCTAAGACTACGCTGCAGGGCTAACGTGCACCAGCGCCGCCACTGTGGGTACGTTTGTGCACTGAACAGGTTGTTCGGGCGGTTGGCACATCGATCGAGCGATTGAACTTAGCACGACTTCGGGCCATAATATAACGACCTGCCTAGCATCTCGCTCTCGCCTCCCTCCTGATGAGCACTAATCTGTGAAAATGATTTCCGTCATCTCGATCAAGCTGCGCGCTGCGGCAGTTTTCACGGTCGTTCTCTTAGCGACCGCCGACAGACTGTCCGCTGGCGATGAAGTGGCTCGCAACGCTACAGACAAGGCCGCAGACGAGACCGCACACGAGACCGCAGACGAGACCGCAGCCGGTGCCGCAGAAAACGCACGAACGGGCGAGTCTGCCAGAGAAAAGTTCTTTGTCGAGCGCGTCGTTCCGCTGCTGCGAGAGCATTGCTACGAGTGCCATTCTCATGAGAGTGGCGATTCGAGCGGCAATTTAATGCTGGATTCGTTGGCTGGCATGCTCAATGGCGGTTCTCGAGGTCCGACGATCGTCCCATCGCAGCCGGACCAGAGCATTTTGTTGAGCGCGGTCACGTATGCCGAGGCCGACTTACAAATGCCGCCGTCGCAGAAGCTGGACGAGCCAGCCATCGAGGTCTTGCGTCAGTGGATAGCCGACGGCGCCGCCGTCCCCCAAGCTCTTCGCGGGGAGCCCAGTGAGGAGGCTGCTCATGGCCAGGATCCAAGAGCCGAAGCGGTGCGGACCCATTGGGCATATCGCCCGCCACAGCGGTGGAGTCCGGCAGTGGACGATGCGCTGGCCGCCGCAGCCTCGGATTCACCGTCCCCGGCAGCTCGTTCTCAAACTGGTTCTGGTCGTTCTCAGAATGCTTCAGTGGCGGGTGATGAAAATTTATCTGATGTAAATGTGATTGATACGATCGTCCGCGCGCAACTTGCCGCGGCGGGTCTGACGCTTTCACCGCAGGCTGACCGCGCTACGCTACTGCGACGACTGAGCTACGACTTAACCGGTTTGCCACCGACGCCCAGTGAGACCGAGCAGGTTTTGGACGATCCCCGCGACGACGCTGCGGTGATCTCGGAACTCATCGACAGGCTGATCGCCGCTCCGAGTTTCGGTGAACGCTGGGCGCGTTTCTGGATGGACGTTTCGCGCTATGCAGATAATAAGGGCTATGTCTTCCAGGAGGATCGAGAGTATCCCGGAGCGCATCAGTATCGCAGCTGGCTCATTAGAGCCTTTAACCAGGACCTGCCCTATGACCAGTTCGTAACTCAGCAGTTGGCCGCCGATTTGCTCACGCCCCCGCCCGCTGAGTCAGTCGCTGCGCCTGTCCCTAGCTCTAGCTCGACCAGTGAGCCGGCGCCGGACAATCAAGTTGCCGAGAGCCAGCCCGCCGACACGCAGCCAGCCGCGGGTCAATCCGGCGGCACGCAGCTCGCACAGAGCCAGCTGTCGGCTGGGGCCAGCGACAATCTGCCAGCCCTGGGCTTTTTGACCTTGGGCCGCCGCTTTTTAAATAACCGTTTGGACATTGTCGACGATCGCGTGGATGTGGTAACGCGTGGGTTGATGGGAATGACGCTCTCGTGTGCCCGCTGCCATGACCACAAATTCGACCCACTTACCCAAGCTGACTACTATGCTCTGTCCGGTGTGTTTTACAACACCGACGAGCCGGGAGGCGAGCCGTGGCCACACAGGTTGGTCGACTCGACTGAAGATCGCCAAGCGTTCATTCTGATCCGCGGCAGCCCGGGGCGGCGCGGTGATCCGGTTCCGCGTCGCTTTATCAGCCTGCTAGCGCCCGACGAAACTCCATTTGGGGCAGGCAGTGGGCGAGTTGAGCTCGCCCGGTACATCGTTTCCACTGAAAATCCATTGACCGCGCGAGTGATGGCCAATCGTTTGTGGCTGCAGCTGACTGGTCGCTCGTTGATCGAAAGTCCTAGCGACCTGGGCATCCGTTCGCCGCAGCCGACACAGCTGGCGCTGCTGGATCAATTGGCCGTGACGCTCTCGATCGACCAGCAATGGAGCATGAAGAGTTTTATTCGGACGGTCGTTTCATCGCGTGTGTATCAGCAGTCCAGTCAGCATCGCGCCGATTGTGCCGAGGTGGACCCGGAAAACTTTTTGTATTGGAAGATGAATCGACGGCGGCTGGAGTTCGAGCCGTTTCGCGATACGCTGCTGGTGCGAGTGGGGCAGCTCGATCGACATTTGTATGGCCCTTCGGAAACCATCGAAACCGCTTCCTACTCGCATCGACGGACCGTGTATGCTTACATCGATCGGCAGAACCTGCCTCAGGTGTTTCGCACATTTGATGCGGCCAGTCCTGACAATCACACTCCAATTCGGGCCCAGACCAGTGTGCCTCAGCAGGGGCTGTACTTGCTCAACAGCGAATTTGTTTCCGATTTGGCCCAGCAGTTTGCGCAGCGCGGCCAGCAAGCTGCCTCCATACCCAGCGCTCAAGCTGGGTGGATGTTCAGTCAGTTGTTCTGCCGAGCGCCCACAGCCGCGGAGCAAACTTTGATGAACGAATTTCTGCAGGCGGCGACAGACGATCCGCTCGACGGCGCGGCTACTCAGTCTACACCGCTGGTGCAGTTGGCCGGCGCCTTGCTGGCGGCTAATGAACTCGCATACATCGATTGATTTGGATTACCACACATGCAACATCAACCGGCTATTCTATCGCGTCGCGAGCTGCTCAGCCGCAGTGGTATGGGCTTCGGCGCATTGGCCCTGCAGCACTTGCTGGCAGATTCCACTGCCGCTGCGCAGGCATCCCCTCAGGCGTCTCCCCAGGCGTCTCCCAGTGGCGTCAATCCGCTGCTGCCGCGCCAGCCGCATTTCCCGGCCACCGCCAAACGCGTGATTCATATCTTTGCCAACGGTGGCCCGAGCCACTTGGACACGTTCGATCCCAAGGCCGCGCTGCTGAAGTACAATGGCCAGCCCATGCCAGGCGACACGCCACGGACCGAGCGCAAGACAGGCGCACTGTTCGCATCGCCCTTCCGCTTTCGCAAGTATGGTGAAAGCGGTTTGGATGTCAGTGAATTGTTTCCCCACGTGGCTCAGCATGCCGACGACCTGTGCGTGATTCGCTCGATGTACGCCGACGTCCCTAATCACGAACCCTCTTTGTTGCTGATGAATACGGGAGAAGCTCGACTGGTGCGGCCCAGTATGGGTTCTTGGCTGACCTACGGCCTGGGGACCGACAATCAGAACCTGCCAGCCTTCGTGGCGATGTGCCCTGGCGGTTATCCCATCCAAGAGTCGCAGAATTGGCAGTCTGGTTTTTTGCCGGGCGTCTATCAAGGGACATACATCGATACACAGCACGAAGCTGTCGAGAAGCTTATCGAGAATGTGCACAACCAGCGCATGGGGCTCGCCGATCAACGCCGTCAAGTCGATTTGCTGCAGAATTTGAATCGCTTGCATCAAGCCACTCGCGCGGAGGACGCCCAGCTCGAATCGCGCATCCAGTCCTTCGAGCTGGCCTATCGCATGCAGATGGAGGCGGCCGAAGTATTCGATGTGTCGCGTGAGCCGCAATATGTGCTCGACGCCTATGGCCCAGGCGTGCAAGCTCGCCAGCTGCTGATTGCGCGGCGTTTGGTCGAACATGGCGTGCGCTACGTACAGGTCTGGCACGGGGCAGGCCAGCCCTGGGACAATCATGATGACATCGAGGTTGAGCACCGTCGTTTAGCAGGGCAATGCGATCGCGGCATTGGCGCGCTGCTCAGCGATCTCAAAGAGCGCGGCATGCTAGAAGACACGCTGGTGATGTGGGGCGGTGAGTTCGGCCGGACGCCCACGGTAGAGCTGCCCACCGAAGGGGCGAATCAGGGCAAGGTCAATGGGCGCGATCACAATCACTATGGGTTCACCACATGGTTGGCCGGCGGCGGCGTCCGCGGCGGATATGTGCACGGAGCTACGGATGAATTTGGCTTCAAAGCGGTGGAGAATCGTGTGCATGTGCACGATCTACATGCCACTCTGCTGAAACTCTTGGGCTTTGATCACGAGCGGCTGACATACCGCTGGGCCGGTCGCGATTTTCGCTTGACCGATGTCCACGGCCGCATTATCCAAGACATCATCGCCTAGCTTTAAAGCCTCTGCACCAGGTGCGCAGTACGAAGTAAGCATCCTGCTGCCCAAGTGGCGTAAGCATCCTGCTTGCCACGGAAACATAGGGCATCGCAAGCTAGAGGCTTATGCCACGCATCGCAAGCTAGAAGCTTACGCCACTACAAGCTCACGCTTAGCAAATTCACTGGGAGGTGGTCAGCTTCGGGCGGAACCAATTGGTGGCTGCCTTCAGTATGCCGCCATCAGCGGCTTGGTCCGTTGCGTCTTCAACGCCGCCACTGTTTGGCACAGCATTACTGCCGGGCACAGCCTCAGTAGCCGGAGCGTCATTACCTGGGACGGCGCTACCAGGGACGGAGCTGCCAGCGGGTGCGGTGGCGGCCTCGGGCGCATCGCTACTATTCTGCGCATCGCTTGGCGTCGCACTGATGGCAGTACTTGGATCTAAGATCGGCGGCCCTTCGTGCAATTCAAGATCTTGATCGAGAATGAAATCGCGGCCAACACCCGGTCGTCCACCACCGCCCAGAGCCTGATAAGTATTGACGACGGCGTTTAACTGCTGCTGCTTGGTCTCGATAAGGATCATCTTGGCTTCCATCATGTCGCGCTGTGACAGCAATACGTCCAAGTATTCACCCCGCGCATTCTGGAACAGTTTGGTAGCCGCGTCGACTGAGCTTTCCAAAGCAACTAATTGTTGCTTTTTGGTTTCAATGCTGCGGGCATAATTCTCCACCATGGCCATGCCATTGACGACCTCAATATGAGCCGTGAGAATCGTGCGTTGATAGTCGTAGATCGCTTGGAGCTGTCGAGCGTTGGCGGTGAGATAGTCGGCCTTGATCGCCTTTCGGTTGATCAGTGGTCCAACCAAGTTACCGGCCGTGTTATAGATCAGCGATTCGGGAGTGGACAGCAAGTACTTTGTATCGAAGGCTTCCACACCCACGCCAGCGGTCAACACCAGCGACGGGTAGAAGCGTGCGCGAGCCACGCGGACATCCAGTCCTGAAGCGGCCACTTCACGTTCCGCTTGGCGGATGTCTGAGCGATTGAGCAACTGCTGCGACGGCACACCGACGTTGAGCGGGTGAAGATTGAGGTCGACATACTCGACTTGCATCCGCGGTATTGGCTGTGGGAAGCGGCCGGCTAGGAAATTGATGCGGTTTTCCGCTTCGGTAATCTGTTGCTGAATGATCAGTTTTTCGCTCTGGTTCTTGCGCACTTCCGCTTCAAAACGCTGGACTGCCAACTCGGTCCCACGCCCGGCATCCATCAGCGACTTGGCGACTTGAAGGCTTTGTTGCTGAAGCGCGATGGTTTTATCCAGAGTCACTAGACGGTTGTCCAGGGCCAGTAGTTCGTAGTAGTTTTCAGCCACCTCGGAAACCATGCGGGTCACAACATAATTCCGACCGGCTGCCGTGCCCAGGTAACGTAGCGACGCGGCGTCTCGGGCGTTGCGCAGCTTGCGCCAAATGTCGATCTCCCATTCCACGTCGGCGGCGATCAGGAAGTTTGGCAGGGGTTCCGGAAACGATTTTCCAGGCAGCACTTCCAACTGTTCTTCAACGGCACCTGCCGGAGTATATAAGCTGGGCTTTTCAAGCCCGGCTCGTGCGCCAAGGCTGAAGAATGGGAACAGATCTCCTCGTCTGCGCTGGACGTCCAGGCAGGCGATGCGGACATCCTGAGCTAGGATCTTTAGCTCTTGGTTGCCTACTAGTGCCTGGTCCATCAGTTCCGTCAGGGCGGGGTCGCTAAAGAATTCCCGGTAGCCCAGCTGTGCAGAGTTAGCTAGATCGGTACCACGGTCTTCTACGTTAGTGGCTCCCTTGTAGCTGGCCGGCAAGGCCGCGCCAGGCTGGGCTCGTCGCAGCTCCGGAATATTGCACGCGGGCACCGCTAGAAGAATTCCGGCTGCGAGTGCAGCTGCCAGGGCGCGGCGTTTGTTGCTGTTCGCCGACGCACCTTGTAGAGAGCCGTCCATAGTTTTCATCCTTGATATATCATCACCGATCGACATCCATGTCGCTCGGAAGATCGGAACCTATGATCCACAGACGTTGGATCAGCAGGTTTCGACGTATGTTGAGTCTGCTCCCTCAGAAGCCCTCTCGAGAGTTCGAGGGCATCGTGTGGCAGTAAACCGTGGTAGGCGTACGCGGTGAGACGCTGCCAGCCTAGCCCTGGAATCCCTCGGGCAATCGGTTCCTTTTGCTTTAGAGTGTTGGTTCAAAGGGGGCCGGGGCTCCCTGTTCCAGACGCTCGCTGAGCGGTTGGGCCGTTTCATTACGCAGCAGCTTCTTGCCATCTGCGAGTTTAGCAAAAATGTAGTACAGGCCAGGAATCAGTAGCACTCCCACCAAAGTTCCCAACAGCATCCCGCCGACGGCTGTGGTGCCGATCGTACGGTTTCCGATCGCACCAGCACCGGTGGCTCTAACCAGCGGGATCAGGCCAGCGATAAATGCGAACGACGTCATAAGAATCGGTCGTAGACGTAGTCTTCCTCCAGCGATACCTGCTTCTTTTATGCTCAATCCATCCTGCCGGCGCTGAACGGCGAACTCGATGATCAAAATTGCATTTTTTCCTAATAGTCCGACGAGCATGACCAAACCAATTTGGCAGTATACATCATTGGCCAGGCCCATGGCTTTGAGGAATACAAAGGAGCCGAGCAGTCCGACCGGCAGAGATAAGATGACAGCCAGCGGCAGCAGAAAGCTTTCGTACTGGGCGACCAGGACGAGATAGACGAAGATCACCACGACCACAAAAATATACACAGCCGTATTGCCCGCTTTGGCTTCATCATAGGCTAAGCCTTGCCAGTCGATGTCAAAGCCGTGTGGCAGCGTCTCCGCAGCGACCTCCTTAATAGCCGCGATCGCCTGACCGCTGCTATAACCTGCGGCGGGCGCGCCCTGGATCGGTGCGGTAGGGTACAAATTGTAGCGACTAATCTCATTGAGCCCCTGCTTCTTTACGATTGTCATAAACGCCGAATAGGGAACCATCTCGTCTTTGTCGTTTTTGACAAACAGACTCTCCAAGTCTTCCGGGTAGCGGCGGAACTCGGGTTTGGCCTGGACATAAACTTTATAGAACTGGCCGAAGCGTACAAAGCCTTGCTCCCATGTGCTACCGATCACAATAGATAGATTGTCCATCGCATCGCGGATCGACACTCCTTTTTGCATCGCCACGTCGTTGTCGATCACCAATTCGTACTGAGGATAATTTGAAGCAAAAAAGGTGAATAATCCTTTGAGCTCCTTGCGCCTGCCCAGGGCAGCCATGAATTTATCAGTTTGCTCTCCCAGCAGCTCATAGCCACCGTTATTGGTTTTATCCAGTAGATTGACCGAGAAACCGCCGGCCGCCCCAAAGCCAGGAACGGCTGGGGGTTCAAAAAATTCCAGTTTCACGTTGGCGATCTGCTGCCCCCTCTCCTCCAATTCCTCAATGATCTCCTTGGAGGTGGTTTCGCGAACTGCCCACGGCTTCAGATTGATGATACAGGTGCCCGCGTTTGAGCCGCGTCCCTCGGTCAAAACTTCATAGCCGGCAATCGAAGAGACTGAGACAATTTCGTCCAGCTCCTTGCAGATCGCCGCCAACTCGTGGCACTTGGAATTGGTGTACTCTAGCGTCGAACCCGGTGGTGTTTGCACAATCCCGTAAATCATGCCCTGGTCTTCCAGTGGAATAAATCCTGTGGGGAGCACTTTATTAACCACCAAAATGCCATAGCCAAAAACGCCGACAATTACCAGCGTTAGGATTCGACGAGTAATGATGCCCCCGAGAATGGCCGCATAGCCGATAGTTAACTTCTCGACACCCCGGTCGAACACATGTAAAAACATGCCGATCGGCCCACGCACCTTGCGACTCCCCTCGCTGCCGGAGAATACCCCTCGGAATGTCAGTGCGGCTAGCACAGCCACGACACCAGCGATAACCCACAGTGTCTTCTCAGTTAGTGGTATTTGCTCAGAGATTACTTCGTGCACCAACTCGACCTGGAGCAGATAATACACGCCAACCCCTGCGGCAGCGCCCAGTAGCAAGCACAGTACCGCGCGCAGTATTGGCGCAGCGGTGCCCGCCATTCGATTGAGGCCACGGTTGATCAAACCGACTAGGCCCGTCTGCTTTTGGCCATTTGAATGTGGCTTGAGAATCATCGCGCATAGTACCGGCGTGAGAGTTAAAGCCACCAAGCCGGAGAGCACAATGGACATGGCCATGGTCAGCGCGAACTGGCGATAAAACACGCCCACTGGTCCGGTCATAAATGTGACTGGAATAAACACAGCCGTCATCACCAACGTGATAGCGATGATCGCACCGCTGATCTCATGCATGACCTCCTGCGTCGCGCGATAGGGGGAGAGATGCTTGGTTTGCATTTTCTCATGTACGGCCTCGACCACCACGATCGCGTCGTCGACCACGACCCCGATCGCCAGTACCAGTGCGAAAAGAGTGATGAGGTTGATCGACATGCCAAACATGAGCATGAAGAAAAACGTGCCGATCAGCGATACCGGTACGGCTAGGATCGGAATCAGCGTAGAGCGAATGTCTCCTAAGAATAGATAGACCACCAGCGAAACCAGAATGAAGGCTTCAAAGAGCGTGTGCAATACTTTCTCAATCGAAGCATCCAAGAAGCTTGAGACGTCATAGGTGACGGCATAATCCATCCCCGGGGGAAAGGACTCCTTCTTGATTTGCTCAACCTTCTCTTTCACCAGCCTAATAACTTCGGCCGCATTGGAGCCCGGCGTTTGCTTGAGCACGATAGCCGCCGACGGTAGGCCATCGATGTCTGAATAGAGATCGTAGAAAGAGGAGCCCAGGGTGACTTTGGCGATATCTGCCAAACGCAAAATTTCCCCCTCGGGATTGGCCCGCACGATAATCTGTTCGTACTGTTCCGGAGTGGTATATCGCCCGACCCAAGTCAGTACGTACTCCAGAGTCTGGGAGGTCGTGCCGGTGGCTTGGCCAAGCCGACCGGGCGAACCAATCATACTTTGATCTTTGAGGGCCTCCATGACATCTTCAGCATCCACCTCATAAGCTCGCATGCGATCGACGTCCAATTCGACGCGCATCGCATAAGCCCGGTTGCCAAGAATGGACGCGCTGCCCACTCCTTGAATCCGCTTTAGCTCATTTTGTACATTAACGGTGGCGTAGTTGTACAAATAGTTTTGGTCGACGTTGGGATCGGTGCTAAAGACGTTCACGTAGAGCAGCATGCTAGTCATGTTCTGCTGTACGATAATTCCCTCACGCTCCACGATAGGGGGTAAGTTGTTTTTCACGGCCTGCACGCGGTTGTTAACATTCATGACCGCTACGTTGGGATCGGTACCAGGTTCGAAAATGACCTGAATCGTCCCTTCACCCGCGCTGGTCGCATCCCCCAACATGTAGCGCATGCCCTGAACACCATTGATGGCTTGCTCCAAGATAACCATCGTCGAGTCGATCAGAATGTTGGCGCTAGCGCCCGGATAGGATACGGACACCCGCACACTTGGTGGCGCCACCGAGGGGAACTGCGAGATGGGGAGCATGACGATCGCCAGCCCACCCATGAACAGGATCAACAGTGAGACGACGATCGCGAAGGCAGGACGATGAAGAATTTTCGCAAACATGATGTAGTTGAGGCTTTGTAGCGGCAGTCGTTAGGTGCAAATAATTGGGGCTAGCTAATTCGATTCGCGTCCGCCACGCGGGTGCGTGGGCCGATCGGTCGGCATCGGCAGCATTTGTGCCAGGTGTTTCGGCCGGTGTGCACTACTGAAACAGACCTGGCAACGCAGTTCGCCCAGAGCGACGGCGCTCCACGCCGGGCAGTGAGCGAGACGGCTCATCTTCACTGCCTGTGCTCCACAGATATGAGGCCGACAAGCCTACTGTGCGGGGTACTTTAGATGACTCAGCACCAACTCAGGCGCTTTGTATTCGTATTGCACCTGGTCGCCGTCACGAACCTCTCGGATCCCCTCCAGGATGATTTTTTCGCCCGCGGCAAGTCCGCTTTCGAGCAGGTAGATGTCATCTTGTTCGCTTTTGATAGCGATATCACGCTGATGCACAACTTGGTTCTCATCGACGACAAAGGCATACCTCTTATCCAGGACTTCGAAGGTCGCTCGCTGCGGAATCACCAGCGCATCATGGACTACGCGGCTGAGCAGGATTGTGCCGGTCTGACCATGCCGCAGCAAATGGTCGGGATTTTCGAAATCGGCTCGAAAGGAAATGTTGCCGGTCTCGTTGTTGAAGACTGCTTCGATGGCTCCAATCTGGCCGGCTTGTGGGAAGATGGCCCCGTTGGCCAGTTTGAGGTTCACTTTCAAATCAGCCTTCGCTGGATCGGCTTCGTATTCCAAGTACTTAGCTTCAGGCACATTGAAGTAGACCCACATGACGCTGTTGTCTGAGAGCGTCGTCAGTATGGCACCCTCTTCGACCAAGCTGCCGAGCTGCTGATGCTGACGATCGACGATGCCATCAAACGGAGCTTTAATATTAGCGAAATTCAATTCGGCTTGAGCCAATTTTACATTGGCCTGGGCCTTAGCTAACTTGGCCTGGGCCAAGGCTACTTCGGGCTGCGCGACAATTTTCTGCTGGTATAACTTGTTGGTGTTCTGGAGCTCAATCTGTGCTAGTTGCGCTTCGGCGATATCCGACTCCAGCTTGGCCTCATAAAGAATGGGGAGGATTTTGAACAGCAGATCCCCCTGCTTGACCCGCTGCCCCTCGCGAACGGGTATCGCTTCTAGATAGCCTCCCTCCAAGGCACAGACTTCAATGTGCCGTTGCGAGTGGATCTGGCACACGTAGCGTTCGGTAGTCACAACATCCTTGGTGACGGGACTTGTGACAATAATTTTGTGTGCTCCGCCGTGGCCTCCCCCAGCATGACTTCCCTCAGCATGCGCGTGCTCCGCGTGCGGAGCAGCCGCGTGACCGTCGTCATCAAGCCGGACCGCAGAGTGACCGCTGGTGTGCAGCGCCGTTTGCTGGAGACTCTCGCCGAGTTCCTGCGAATCGAGATGTTTGGTGGTAAAAGCGTGCGTCCCAAACTCGCCGCAGGCGGCGAGTGAAAGCGTGAGCAGCGCAAGGCCGATAGCTGGGAGGCGATGGGTGGGCATAGTATTCGTGATTGCCTTTGTGAGCCGCGAATGCCTCTCGGCACGCGACCTAGAGCGATTGGGTGGATATGTTGTCTGCAAAGACTTGCATTAAGTGCACAGTCTCCTCATCTGCAAAGCAACGTGGGGTGTCTGCAAAAACTTGCAGGCTGCTCGACGGTTCAGAGGGCCGCTTCTGCCCGCCAGCCGAGAGACGTTTCAAGGAAAAACCAACGGCAAGTGAGCGGAGCACGGTCTCTGCGACGCCGGTGACCGGTCGAGATTTCTGCTGATAGGTCCATTTTGCAAATCATGCGCCGCAGATAGTCTCGCCTCTGGCCAGACTGGCCACACGCCTCATATATTCAGCATGCGGTTTGCACTACGCGATTGAGGACATAAAATAGCTAAACCGGTAGCCTACACCATCGCGTGCTGCCAATGGCCGGTACAGGCACATTGGACCAAGTCACGATCAACTCCGCAGTTCAGCTTCTTGGCGGTGCCGACCGCACCTGACAAATTAAGAAATCCCAAAAGAATTCTACCGAATAGTTAGTTGCTTCTTGTACGGAGGCGTTAGGCATGGCCAACGTGTTCGACTTTAACCATGGCCGGCGAGCTGGGTCGTCAAGCGACTGAGAAGTCTCAGGCCGCCACACCGTCTCAGCCCCACCACGGTCCACTACTGTGATAATGGCTGTTTTAGGGGGTGTGGTGAGGGGCGCGGGCCGCAAAGTCGGCGCGTTCCACCCAGTCGCAGGCAAACATCGCAAGATTTTTTCAAAGTTTGTGAAGCGGGCCACAGCCAATCCGCTAAAATGCAGCTTGTCTTATCTTGCGCCAAGCGTCGAAGCCAACGGGCCTTTTCTCATTTCGACCCTACTTCGATAACCTCGAAGTTTGAACGGCTTGTGCGCATCGTTCGTGCTATCGGTAGTTTTTCAAAGGAGTAAATGATGATCAGTATGGCTGGCAATACGAACACGACGCTTGTCAACGCGGCCTTTCTACAGGAGGTCAAGGATTCAAATTTGCGCCTGTGGGCCGTGCTACACGAGCTGCACGATATAAATGCCCTGCGCAGGGAGTCTGGCGACCCACGCAGCCTGGCGCATGAATTGGTAGCCTTGATGAGCGAGCTCCGCGAATCGATAGCATTGGAGTTTTCCCTGGAAGAGACGTATGGGTTCATCGAAGGCGCTGCGCGTATCGGCGGTTTGGGGATGCCAGATGCGAGTTTAGTAAAGCTGCAACACCGCGAACTGTATTTGCAGATCACCGAATTGTGCGAGCAGGTCGAAGAAGCTCAGTATCGTGGCACCATTGCCCGCGACCTTCATGCATACCTGGATAGTTTCACTCGTTTTGACGAAGCCTTTTATACCCACGAAGAGTTTGAATCGGAATTAATGCGCAGCGCTCTGGGTTTTAAGTGGTAAATGTGAAGTGGCCGCGGCCACGGGCGGCTATTGGATTGCCCATGCGCGCCTTTCGACACAAATTTGCGGAGTACACATACGCAATCTAGCGACAAGCGGCGACTTCGTTTCAACGCTCTTCAAAATAAATGGATAGAACCGATGGTGTGGGTGAATCCAGCAGGTACGGGACAAGCACTCGAGATCATGTTGATCGAGGATAGCTTAGTTGATGCACGCTTGACTATCGAGGCCTTGCGGCGATGTGGCATTCATCATCGCTTGAGCCTCTTCCGCGATGGGAGTGAAGCGATGGAGTTCCTCTACCAGCGGAGCGTCTTTGCCCGCGCACCGCGGCCCGACGTGGTGCTGCTGGACCTGTTCTTACCAGACACCGACGGCGTTTCTGTACTGCGGCAGTTGCGTACGGATAAGAGTTTAACGAACATCCCGGTGGTAGTTTTAACCAGCAGCGACGATGGCGGCGATCAGCATCAGTGCGAAGAACTGGGAGTCAGCAGCTACATTCGCAAGCCCTTTAACGAAGACAAATTCCTGAGCGTCATTCGGCGACTCAAGGGCCTCTCATTAGCCATCGAAGCGGCCAGCCAGTCCGCTTGAGTTTTGTTCGGGCTGAGTCGAATCTGCTCAGGCCCCAGACGCTCTTTCAGAGTCGCCAGTTAGGCAAAGCGTGGCACCAAATCGCCGTGCTGATCAAACTGCAGCTCGCTCGGCTCGCTCAGTATTTCCGCGTTAGCTAGGCCGCGCGCACGCTCGTAAAATACCTCGCTGCATTCAACCTCTGCCAGACTGAGCGTGTCGCGAATCCAAAGAGCCGTCACGCGCTGCGGAGCGACATAACCGGCCAACTGACAACCGGTCGATAGCGCTTGTCGGTCCGTGGCGAAATCGATAGGAAGCATGCCAGCGGTAACGTGTCCGGCGGTGATGCAATTGGTGAATGTAACATGGCGATCCATGGCCTGAACGACTCGACGATGGCACAATTCCGCCAAGCCTATACCGCTGGCATTGCCGTGTGTTTGAGGTGTCAAGCCACGCACGTAGATGTGATGGATGTCCGGGCTATCGCCATCGATGGCGGCGTGGTCATTGCGTTTGCGACCTATCACATTGGTATCCATGCCCGCTCCGGAAATGTTTTTTCCGATGTAGTCAACAATTAACAGGTCGGCTTGGTCAAACGGCAGTCTAGGCATCCAGGCTTTCACACGCCGCAGCAGCTCTGGTTCGCGAGCTTCGATCTCATCGGCCGCAACTCCCACGACCTCGGCCGTCTCTTCATACGCGTTTTCCAAAATAGCCAAGCCACCCAAGATATGGCACCGGCCGACGACTTCGCGGGCCACCGAGCGGACGATTTGATCGAACGAATACTTAGCAATTACTTGATGATACACCTCGGCACCTTGGCGCTTGCCCAGCCCGATGAGCATCATCTTCATCAAGCCACTTTCGATTTCGCCGGAGAATTTGGTGTGAGGTTTGACGCGATTGACGACCAACACATGGTCGGCAGCCAGCGCCTCGCGATCGAAGTAAACCGGAAAGCCCTCGTCGGCGGTAGTCACCTGCACAACTTCCATGGAGCTGCGGACAGGGCATCCCATCGTCGTTTCGGTGACGCCTAGGCGAGCCAGCACGTCGGCCTGACCTTCTGCGGTGGCGCCGCCGTGACTACCCATCGCCGGCACCAAGTAGGGCATGGCCCCACGCTGTCTGAGGAAATCGACACAGGCTCTGGTAACCTGTGCTACGTCGGCGATTCCGCGGCTGCCGACCGTGATGGCTACGGTTTGATCGCGCACATCGCGATGAACAAACTGGGCCAGTGCAGACATGGTCGCGCTTGGTAGGTCGCCGAGTCGCGGCCGAGGGAAGGATTGTCGCAGACGGAAAAAACGAGGTAGCGGTTCAGTCAAGTGAGACCTCATTGAACATTCGGTGGAGCGGGGCGGGCGGTTATTCGCCGCGCGCGGCTAAAGCCGCTTCAAACTCGGCTAGCTGGCCAAGCATTTGACGCTCGTGGGGTGACGAGCGAATGGCCTGCTTCTGAGTTCGGATCGCATCCTCAAGCTGTCCCGTAGCAAAGTAGCAGCGGGCAAGCGTATCGAGGTAGACGGATTCCTCAGGCATGAGCTCCAGTGAGCGCAGGCTCAGGCTCAGCGCTTCGGCCGTGCTGATCTCGCACTTACTAAGCAACCAAGCGAGTTGATTGCACTCTTGAGCCAGGCGCGGCGCGGTGACTGAGCGGCTGACACGGTCGTTGGATCGCGCTAGTTGTTCTTCGGCCTCGAGCACGCGGACCCGCAATGAATTGCTCATCCGCTCAAAGGCTTGTTGAAAGTAGTCACCAAATGGCTCTTCGCTACCCAGTCGCTGTAGAGCGATCACCACATCCGGGTTGGGCGACGCTCCGTCGACTTCAATTGCTCGCCGCAGCTGCGTGCTAGCTTCCAATTTCTCACCGCGATCCAGCGCGGCCAAACCGCTGTAGAAATGATAGCTGGCCAAGATTCCAGCCGGATTGCTATAGATGTCAGCTTGTACCGGAAATTCTGTTTGGCGGTTGGCCATCGCCTCTTCGGCCAGCGGTTGGAGCGTTCGGGCCGCCTTGTCGTACTCGCCGCCGAACCAGTAAAACTGGGCCAGATCGGCGCGAATACCGGCTTCAATGCGCGAATCCAGCTCCACCGCTTTCAAGTACTGCTGCTCGGACCACGCAAACAGCCCGCGCTGCGCCAGCAGTCGCGCGTATTGGTAATGGCGATTAGCCTGGATGTCTTCCAAGTTCAAGTTCGGAAGATTTTTAAGTTGATCCAATTGTTTGACTACAGCTTGGCCGGCGGTCTCCGCGGCGCGTTGTGCTGCCGCTTCGTCGCCCAGACGCAAGTGGGCTTCGGCCATGTAATAGCCCAGTTGCGGCTCTTGGCTGAACTGATCTGGATAACGCTCCGCCAATTCGGAGACCAGTTCGGGCAATTCAGCTTCGATGGCCCAGGCCGCAGACGCAACCAGAGCTTGTGGATCCTGGCCCACCAGGCTCAAGCTGGTGCGGACTAACTCCAGTGCCGGTGCTCGACCGTAGCGCTCGGTGACCCACGTACCAATCCAGCGATAGAGTCGCAGCGTTATCAACAGCTCTGCGGGACTCTCGGCAGCTTGCGTGAGCGTACCCGCTGCGGATGGCTTGACCGATTGCTCAGCCAGCGCCAACTCCTGCTCGACTATTTGCTTCCAGCGAGCCACCCCGGCCCGGTCGACTTGCGTTGGCTGACCATCTCGGTCTGAGGCCTGCGCATTTTCGCCAGTCGTACTTTCGCCAGTCGTACTTTCGCCAGTGCGAATTGCCGCAGCGTCTGCATCCAGCTCCGCCATCAGGGCCCGCAGCCACGTTGCGGCCGTGCGCTGGCTGTCGCCCAAAGTTAACGCGATTGAACCACTAAGCTGGGCTGCTTCTGCCGAGCCAGGCTGCGTTTGCAGGCTTTTTAGTCTGAGGGAGATCGCCTGCATCAGAAATAGCGCCGCCGACTTGGACCGCAGTTCACTGCTTTCGAATCTGGCCAATCGGCATAGTGCTAGAATTGCGTCAGGCGACCCGATGTCCGACAGACTCTGCAGTGTCGCATCACGCTGATCGCTCTTGGATTCGTTGTACTTCTTGAGCAGTTCGCGCACCTCCAGCCCATCGCTCTCGAGCCACCACACAACATCTTGGCTGTCGATCAGATACCGCGCCGCGCGAGCGACTTGCGCATCGGGATGAGTCTGTGCGGCCTGGCGGAGTTTTTCAAAGGCGGCCAGGCCAATGCGTTCTAGCTCCCACTTGGCATCGTTGCGGCGATGGTAATTTTCGTCTCCCAGCTGTTCGATCAAGGCAGCGACGCGCGCCTGTTGATCTTTCTCACTCGCCGCCGGTACTTGTGCTGCCGCGCAGACAAAGGCATGACCGCACAGTCCAAGAAATAAAAACGCGAGCGCTGCAAGTCGCCGTCTCCAGAGGCATGGCGGGTGAAAGCTGCGCACAGCCATAGAGCCTACTCTTGATCTATGAAAAAACATGTCTGAGTTGGAAGGTGGGGTAAGCATCCTGCTTGCCAAAGTGGAGTCAGCATCCTGCTTGCCATTCGTGTTTCTCTATCGGTCGCAAGCTCGAAGCTGACGCCACGCATTGCAAGCTAGAAGCTTACGCCACGCGCGCAAGCTAGAAGCTTACGCCACTTAAGTAGCT
>CAKQWG010000035.1 GCA_934278005.1 uncultured Pirellulaceae bacterium
GGCGTCCCGCCGCTCTACTTCGAGGCGGCTGCGGTCATTATCACGCTCGTGCTGCTGGGACAGGTTTTGGAACTCAGGGCGCGCCAGAAAACAGGTGGAGCGATTCGCGAGTTGATGCAGCTCGCACCCGAGACCGCACATCGAATCACCGACGAGGGTGAGGAGGAAGTGTCTCTCAATGCGGTTCACAAGGGAGATCGCTTGCGTGTCCGGCCCGGCGAAAAGGTTCCCGTCGATGGCCGCGTGCTCAGCGGCTCAAGCAGCGTCGATGAGTCCATGCTGACCGGTGAGCCAATCCCGGTCACGAAATCTGAAGGGGATGAGGTTACGGGTGGAACGCTCAACCAAACGGGCGCCTTGGTAATGGAAGCTGTTGGCGTAGGTGGTGACACTGTGTTGAGCCGCATCGTGCAGATGGTTGCAGACGCGCAGCGAAGTCGAGCACCGATTCAGAAGTTGGTCGATGTTGTCGCTCAGTACTTTGTGCCTGCGGTGATCGTGTGCGCGATCGCCGCTTTCATTGGGTGGGCCATGTTCGGCCCTGAACCACGTTTGGCGCATGCCTTTGTGGCTGCCGTCGCGGTACTCATTATCGCTTGTCCTTGTGCGCTGGGTCTGGCAACACCAATGTCGGTGATGGTCGGTGTCGGCCGCGGCGCCAAAGAAGGGGTGCTGATCAAGAACGCTGAAGTTCTGGAGTCGATGGAGAAAGTGGACACGATCGTTGTCGACAAGACGGGAACGCTGACGCTGGGGCGGCCGGAAGTGACAGCCATCGAAGTCTTCGGTGACTGGCAGCCAGCGGACGTATTGAGACTCGCCGCAGCGGTGGAGACACAAAGCGAGCATCCACTAGCTCGAGCTGTCGTGCGGCGCGCGAAAGATGACGCCGTGAGCGCATCCGAAGCGACCGACTTCAACAGCATCACGGGCGGAGGTGTGCAAGCGACCGTGGATGGTCGGCAAGTGCTCATTGGAAATGCAGATCTGCTAATCGAGCGAAACGTGGATGGCGTCGCTGCTGGACGAGAGCGAGCCGGCGCACATCAAGCCGAGGCTGCCACGGTCGTGTTCGTCGCGATCGATTCATCACTGGCCGCAATCATGGCGATCACAGATCCAGTCAAAGAGTCGACCCCGGCCGCACTGAAGACGCTGCACGAATTGGGGTTGCGGATCGTGATGCTGACTGGCGATGCCGAGCCGACGGCTAAGGCCGTTGCGGAGAAGTTGGGCATTGATGAGTTCCATGCGGGGGTCTCGCCGCAGGAGAAGCTTGAATTTGTGCGAGAACTGAAGAAGAGTGGCAAGACGGTAGCGATGTGTGGCGATGGCGTCAACGACGCACCAGCGCTGGCGGAGGCCAACGTGGGCATCGCGATGGGAACGGGCACCGGCGTCGCCATTGAATCGGCTGGCGTGACGTTGGTCGGTGGCGATCTGCGAGGCGTCGCGGCCGCTGCCAACTTGAGCCGCAAGACGATGAGCAATATTCGCCAGAACCTGTTTTTTGCCTTCATCTACAACACGCTCGGCATTCCAGTAGCGGCTGGGCTGCTGTACCCGTTCTTCGGCGTGCTACTAAGTCCGATGATCGCGGCGGCGGCGATGAGCTTGAGCAGCGTCTCAGTGATCGCCAACGCATTGAGATTACGAGCCACGAAACTCACATGATCATATTCCGCACCTTTAGTGTTCATGCTCGCAAAATGGGGGATTTCAGGCTTTTCCGTGAAGAAGTCACGGTCAGCCAGCATCCAATAGAGTGAGTGTGGGAAAAGACCTCACCAAGACGTCTCCTATTCTTCGCATCTCAGGAATCTCGAAAATGCATAACCAAATCGAACTGCTAGACGTTGGTGGAGAGGGACGCCACGAGAATGCGTGGAACCTAAATCCTCGATCCTTGAAAACGCTCGGCCTGGACAAGGGCGATGCCATCCCACGCCACATTCCTGGGCGCGCTGAGTGCATTCCCTTGCCCGATGGCAGCGTACAGCAAATAATCATGGAACGCGCTCCCTTGCGTCGGGCCGCCGTCCTCGAGTTGGTTCGCGTGCTCACACCGGGTGGCACAATCATCCTTAGACACCATGCAGGAAATGGTCGAAATCCACATGTGATCGCTCAAGAATTGATTGACGCCGACTTTTCAGTGCAACAAATCACAATCGATTGTCAGCAACTGCAACAAACATGTTTTCTCAACGTTCGTCACTCTGCTACGCCCCGAACGCCATCCAGCCGTGATCGTCGATCATCCAAAAGCAACGCTGGCAGTTCAGCCGCTCAATTACCCGAGCCCGCTGCCAATTTAGCCGAATACGTTTAGCTCGTGACCTGCATTGAAAAACGACACGCACGACCGCTAATCAGCATGATTCAATACATCAGTCCGAAACCCACACAGGAGAATAGAAAGATGAGTAAAGTCACGATGTGAAGGCGGACAAGTTTACGGTAGATGAAACGGTGGATTCGGTGTCGGCCGAAGATTTCGACGGTTTGGTGTTGATCGGGGGCGTCGCGTACCCCGAGACACTGCGAGTGTGCGAGGCCGGGGTGAGTTTTGTGCGAGACTTTTTCAAGAAGCACAAACCCGTCGCTGCGATCTGTCATGGACCATGGGCACTGATTGAAGCTGACGTAGTGCGCGGACGACGTGTCACTTCATGGCCAAGTTTGAAGACTGATTTAATCAAGGCTGGCGCGGAATGGGTGGATGAAGAGTGCGTTGTGGACCAAGGCCTGGTGACGGGCCGCAAGCCAGACGACCTGGATGCGTATTGTGCCAAGGTGATCGAAGTATTTATGGCTTCAAGATGATTGAGGAAGTAGGGCTCTGTTGGCTACCGTTTTTTTCACGGGATAGCGACTCCTGCATGATTCCCGCCGCCCCCGCCTTCGAAAAATGGTCGGGCCTACGGAAAATAGCCAGCCTGAGCCCATGGATTGTCTTCATTGCGCAGAAGGTTGAGGGCCCCGAACCCCAAAAGAGTAAAATCAGCCTGCCAAAAATCGCTGACGCTCTGCCGGTTCGCCGCACTTCTGTCAGCTCGCAAGGCATGGATCAGGAGGGGAAGCGGCGGGCTGCTTACACCGCAGAGTTGCGACAAGAAGACAGAGATTTCGTTTAATTTGCACTTCCACTTTACCCTGTCTGGGTATGCGCTCGATAACTCCTAGCACGACAGGATGTTGTCGAATCACAGTTGAAGGAATGACTTAACGATGAAGTGCAGCCATTCGCGGCTCCGCAAGCTCCTCGCGCTAGCATTGGTCGCTCCAGCTTCGTTTGTCTGGGCTCAACCACCCCAGCATGGTGCCGGCGGCGACATGTCGTCCATGAGTAGTCCATCTCAGCGCAGCTTGTCAGCGGTGGGTGCGCTGCCTCCGCTGCCAGAGTTGCCCACTGGATTCCTGGACGCAGGGACTGCACTGCAATTCGTCGAGCCCGGTGCGCAATCGAGTTACACGCTGGACTACTTTCTTCAATTGGCAGCGGCCAATAATCCAACCATTCGCCAAGCGCGCCGCCAGATTTCAGGCGAAACGGCCAAGGCTCTACAAGCTGGGCTCTACCCCAATCCGATCCTGATGTACGTCGGTGAGAAAATCAACAGCGGTGGTCGCGCGGGGGAGTTTCAAGGGTTTGAACTGCAACAACGTTTTGTTACCGCAAATAAACTGCAATTGAGCCGACTAAAATATCGTCAGCGAGCACAGGTGGCAGACCATCTAGCGATCGCCCAGCAATACCGCGTTAGCAATGACATCCAAAAGAGCTTCTATCAGACGCTGGCCGCATCGGAGCGACTGACGATGCAGCGGGAATTACTGAAGTCCGCTGAGGATGGCAATCTAACCGCGCGCGAGTTGTTCAATCAAGGTCAGACGAACCTGCCTGGAGTCCGTCGCGCCAACATCGAATTACAACAACACCGCTTGGACGTTCTGAGCGCGGAAAATCAATTCGCCGAAGCATTTCGGCAGTTGACGGCGATGGCCGGCTGCGATTTGCCGCTGGGCTGGATCGATGGAAGTGTCCGCCCACAACAGACGCTGCCTGACTTCGACTCAGTCTATGCCGAGCTGATTGACAATAGTCCGGAGATATTAGCCGCCCGAGCCAAATTGGCGTCGGATCATACGACCGTTCGCCGCGAGTCGGTGCAATGGGTTCCAGATGTTATCGTGCAGGGCGGACCTGGCTACAATTTCTCCAACTATGACCCAGTGTACAATGCGAGTGTGCAACTGGAGCTGCCTATCCATGATTGGAACCAAGGAACGATCCTTCAAGCCCGTCACGATTTGGCTCGCCAACAGGACGAGATTCGTCGGATAGAATTGGAGTTGCGAGAACGTTTGGCGATGGCCTACAGAGTGTATGCTACATCTCTGCAGCATGCCACCGAATACGAAAACGTAATTATTCCGCAGCGACAGCAGGCCTACACTGAATTGCTGCAAAGCTACAAAGAGGATCGTGTCGATTGGCCCGATGTCTTGGAAGCTCAGCGCGACTACTTTATGGCTCGGTTGCAGCAGATCGACTACTTTCGAGACGTGCGCATTCAAGAGACGCTCATCGACGGTTTTCTGCTCGAGGGCGGCTTGATGGCTGCTCAGGCTTCTACGCCTCCCGGCCACATCGACTCGGTACCGAAACCGAGATAGGTAGTCGCCAGAGTAAAGCAGTTGTCCCAACTGCTTCAAAAAACACAGTAGAGCAGTTGTCCCAACTGCTTCAAAAACGATTGGGACAATCGTTCTACGATCACCGTAGAGCAGTTGTCCCAACTGCTTCGAAAACGATTGGGACAATCGTTCTACGATTAGAGTCTCACGTATCGACCACATCCGCTCGTGCATTTTGGCCTGCTGCGGCTCCGCATTAAACGATTTCAGTTCAGGAATTCAAAGGACGAAAGATCATGCCCGATCCAGAAAAACGCCGCGCATTCCTGAAAGCCAGCTCGATCGCGGCAGCCTCTGGGTTGCTGGGGAATTCTCTTCGGGGCAATGCATCCGGCCAGGAAGCTGTGGCACACGCTAACCATGCTCCGGCGACAGCCTCAGATGTCGCTGCCCCGGCGGCCCAGAACTCGGATGCGTCAGCCTCGGATGCCACCGACGTTCAGTCCGAATACGATGGGTTCTCGCGATTCAAGCCCTCGCGTGGCAACGACCCGGATAGTGATTACTACCTTGGCAAACTCATGCCCGGCTTCCGCAGTGCCGCCGCAGGACCAGCTCCCTTTGAAGCACCCGATTTAGAGAAGCTGGAATGGAAAATGGTGCGCGGGGCCAAGGAGTTTCAACTGGTCGCCATGCCAGTGGCGCGCGAGTTTCTGCCTGGCCATAAAATGAACGTCTATGGATACAACGGCAGCATGCCGGGACCGACGATCGAAGTTACGCAGGGGGATCGTGTACGCATCGTCGTCACCAATCAACTGCCCGAAGCGATGACGACCCACTGGCACGGATTTGAATTGCCCGTGCAGTACGACGGCAGCGATACGCTGACCCAGAACCCGATTGAGCCAGGTGCTTCGTTCGTTTACGAATTTGACGTTCACGAGGAAGGGACCTTCTTCTATCACTCGCATGTGCCCATGCAGGAAGCCTTTGGCAGCGTTGGTTGGTTCATTGTCCACCCCAGGAAAGTGTTTGATCCGCCCGTCGATCGCGACTTTGGATTGATCTTCCAGAATTTCTTCATCGACAACAACCAGACCATCGCTGATAGCTGGCGGATGGATTGGAATTGGCACACGATCAACGGGCGTAGCGGGCCTTACACTACGCCGTTGGTCGTTAAACATGGCGAGCGAGTGCGCATTCGAATCATGAATTTCTCCCCTATGCAGCATCACCCCATTCACTTGCACGGACATACGTTTTGGCTGACTGGCCACGAAGGCGCGCGGACTCCCAAATCGGCCTGGATTCCGCGCAATACGGAATTGATCGGAATTGCTCAAGCTACCGACTTTGAGTTCATCGCTAACAATCCCGGCGACTGGATGTTTCATTGTCACATGGTGCACCACATGATGAACCACATGACTCGCCAGGTGGGCCCTAGAATTCGCCCGGATGATTCCGTGGACACGTATCTGGCAAATACCACGCGCCGCCCACAAGTCGTTCCCACGCTTAAAGATCCGGGCTTTGCGACCCCAGGATATCCGCAAGAAATGAAATCGATGAACATGCCGGAATCGATGATGGAAACGGTTTGGGATCGACGTGAGGTCAAAGGCATGCGTGCCATGTGGCCTATGTCTGTGATGGGCTTGATGACCACCCTCCGCGTATTGCCAGAAGACCTCTACCAACAGGTGATGGAAACCGATGAGCCCGTCGAAAAAGGGAGTATCTTTCAAGAAATCGTCCGCCGCTTCGGGAATCCTGGCGTCTACGAAGCCGAAGATATGAAGATGATGCCCGGTATGAAGATGTAGGGCTCAGCAGCCATTGGAGCTAAGCAGCGGTCCAGCCTTAATTGTCGCATGGTGCCAGCCGAATTAGGGAACAGGAACACCGGGGGACTGACGAGGACAAGCCTTACTCAATAACCGGTCGATCAGGAGCGCTTGATTCGTGCCGGCCACTTTGCTCCGCGTGATTGTAGGCTACAATCGCGGCTCTCTTAGGTGAAGTGACACGTTAACCTGAATTGTTGGAAACCAGACGTGTAAGCGAGGTATTGCGTTCAAATCCCTCGCTCGCGCGTCGGGTTATCAAAGACTCACTGCTTTAACGGTCATTGATGCAAACCGTTGAAGCCAAACAATTTGCATCAAAAACACCCAGAGAAATGCCTCGTCCAGGCCCCACTCTCCATTTTTTTGTAGACCTGCCTTGCCATGTTGTCTGAGGATGAGAAGAAGCGACTACTGCATCGAATGAGTCGAATCGGTGGCCAGGTGGAAGCCGTGCGGCGGATGATCGAGGACGAAAGTTATTGCGTGGACGTGTTGATGCAGCTTTCCGCGGCGACCGGCGCGTTGGGCAAGGTGGGGCAGATCGTGCTGGAGAATCATCTTCAGACCTGCCTCCGCGAAGCGATGGACAGCGGTTCGCAGGCGGATCAAGACCACAAGATCCAAGAGCTGGTTAAGCTCTTTCACAAGTACGCCAGCGTTATCGAGTAACAACGCCATGGTGAACCTTTCCGCAGTTTAGCATTTGGCGGCAGAGCCGCGGATTTCAATAGCCGATGGTGCAGCGCAGCGGAACCATCCTCCAGGCTTTCCGATCTATTTCCATTGGTCCGGTGGCTGACGTCATCGGCAATGATATGCCCCCCTCCGGGCAAAGATATGTCGCCCTCTGGGCTAAGAGCGTAAATCCAAAAAAGGCAGGGGCGGCGTGGTGAATCATCACACCCTGCGGCATGAATCCTCTGGACACCGCCCCCGCGAAGGCTAATTTACGAGCGGCGAGCAGCGCACTGGCTTACCGTAGCGCCGGTGCCTGCACTCCTTGCGCCTGCAATGCAGCCAGATACTTCTGAGGTTCAGCCACGATCTTCTTGGCGCAACCTGGGCAGCAAATGTAAATTGCTTTGCCATTGGCATCGACTTGGAACGGGCCACCCATCGAATCGAGCGGTTCGTCCATGACAGGGCACAGTTTCTGTGCGGCGATGAACGGAGCATCTGCGTCGCTAACTTTAAATACGCCGGGACGGGCCTCTTCTCCGCGCGTGGTGGTAGCCATAGGCGTATCACCACCCGAGACCGATGGCGAATCACTGCCGAATACCGCCGGCGTATCCCCGCCCGAGGTCATTGCCAAGTACTTGGCCGGCTGTGCTTGAATTTTCTTCACACAGCCCTTGCAGCACAGGTAGATCGGTTTGTCGCCGATCACGACTTTGACCGGTTGACCCATACTCCCCAATGGTTCGTCCATCACGGGGCACATGGCCTGCTCGGCGATCCGCGCGGCGTCGGCTGCTGTGGACGTGGTCACACGAATCGTCGGTCGGCCAGACGCATACTTGGCTGGGTCGGACTCGATCGCCGGCACGCATCCCGCGCAGCAGGCGTATACTGTCTGCCCGTCAACGTCTACCGCGACGGGGCCTCCCATGCTCCCCAGTGGCTTGCCGCTGACGGGACAGATTTTTTGTCGAGCGATCGCTGCCGCAGCCAACTGCTGCTGGCCAACAGGAATCGTCGTGACCTCTTGCAGGCTGAGCGTGCGACGGCCACTACCGGGTAGTCCTACCAATTGGAAGTCAAGTTCGATTTGACGACCTACTATTTGCGACAGATTTACTGGAGCAGCCAGTCCACCTTTGCCATCGGGCAACAGATCGTAACGGTAGCGTTTGGCATTTCCTTCGATCCGCAACGAAGCCACCCCACGGCCAGCTTCGACCGACAGCGGCTGGCCGTCGCGATCAAAGACGAACATCTGAATGCCTGCCTGCGAGACGAGCGTTTCGAACTGTAGTGTACCAACTTGCTGCAAGGTTCCACCATGCGGGCCCGCGCTGGGCGCAGCTCGCATCTCTTGCGGTGCTGTGTGTGAGCTTGCGTGCGCCTCATGAGTGGACTGGGCAACTGCAACGACTGGGTAGCTCGCAGCCATCATGGCTGCTAAGACGAACGGATTAAGTACGCTGTACTTCATCTTTGTTCTCCATATTCTTAATATCCAAGGGAGTCTTCCAAGATCCATCGAGATTCTTGGATGCATGAAGGAAACGTTCCTTCAGCACAAATTGAAAACTTTTAAGCATCGTGCGGAAAATAAGTGTCAACAGGACGCTCCTTCCACACGATGCTAAGCGGCATTAGTGTGTTCCTCCTTCTGGGCCAGGGGTATTTCTTCGGTCCCCTCCCACAGCGGATCATTCATGCCGAATCGCATCTTGAACTCGAGAAACGCCGAGTAAAGTGTGGGGACGATAAACGATGTCAACGGTTCCGCTAGCATTCCGCCAAAGACGGGAATGGCCATCGCTCGAGCGACGTCAGCTCCGCGGCCAGTCGCCATCAGGACTGGGAGCAGAGCAACCAAGGTCGTCACGGTGGTCATCATGCAGGGGCGAATTCGCTTTAGACCGGCTTCATAAATCGTGTCTCGAATATCCTGCACACTGTTGATCTTGCGCTTCTTCAGCAATTGGTGGATGTACGTAGCCATCACCACGCCGTCGTCCACAGCCAATCCAAACAGGGCGATGAAGCCAACCCAGACAGCCGTGTTCAGCTCGACCTCCATCCAAGCCACTAGCACCATCCCACCCGCAAATGCAACAGGAATCCCCGAAAAGACTGCCATCGAAATGGGCAGGCTCCGAAACTCCAGGTAGATCACAAACAGGTTGATCAGCATGACGATCGGGATAATCCACATCAAACGTAAATTGGCTTCGATTTGATTGCGGAAGCTACCTACCGCTTCCAACGAATAACCCGCGGGCAGAACCAAAGAGGCGGCTACGCTTGGCATGCCGCTGGCCGTGGTTAAGTGAAGCGGCTCACTTGCGTCCTGTCCGCCACTGTGCGTAACTTCACTTTGCGCGTCTCCGCCATGGCGAGCAGTCCCACCAGACAACTGCGCCAATCGCAACTCTTCTTCAATCGCTTTGACTGACTCCAGGTCGCCCGTCACACCATTGGTCATGAATGCCACGTGAGCCACCAGTCGCCCGTTTTCGCTGTTGATAGCGCCGGGCCCCCAGTCCATCTCCAATTTGGCTAGTTCCTCCAGCGGCACCACCGCCCCGCTGAGAGTCACTACCGGCAAGCGACTCAATTGATCGATGCGTTCGCGGAGATCTCGGTCGTATCTGAGTCGCACTGGATAGCGCTCGCGCCCCTCCACGGTAGTGATCAGGTTCATGCCTCCGAGTGCCATCTCAATGACTTGGTTGACCATGGTCGCGTTCATTCCGTAGCGCGAGGCTGCCTCGCGATCGACCGAAAACTCGATATACGGCGCGCCCATGACAATGTCTGGATTGACGGTCCCAGCGTTGACGTAATTGGACTTCCTCAACTGCGCAGCCACGTCAAAGGCTGCCTTGGCCAACGTCTGCAACTCATCGCCGTAGATGCGAATGGCCATGGACGCTTTGATACCGCTTTGCAACATAACCACGCGGCCTTCAATGGGTTGCAGAGCAGAAGCCGGCGTGACTCCCGGTAGCGTCGCCACGCGATTGATTTCATCCCAAATGTCACGCGGCTTCACCCCCTCGCGCCATTCCTTTTCTGGCTTGAGCATGACGTAGGTTTCGACCATCGTGGTCGGAGCCGGATCGAGCGCGGATTCGACGCGGCCGATTTTCCCCAGCACCTCTTTGACTTCAGGAATTTGACCGATGAGCACGTCCTGGGTTTGCAGTACCTGCATGGCCTGTGAAAAGCTGGCTGCCGGATAGAGCGTGGGCATGTAGAACCAACTTCCCTCATCCAGTGCAATCCAGTCATCGCTCTGCAGCCCTGTAAAAACATGCTTCGCATCCACATAGCCCGGCACCTCATTGAGGTCGGCGCCGAACAGGCTGGCCACCTTTTCGACCGGTTGCAGGAGCGTCGGCAGGCCGATGAAAGCTCCCACCCCTAAGAGCAATAGGGCCGCGGGGAAGGAGAGCGCGAATGCCTTGTTATTGAGTGCATGCCGCAGCCGTGCGGCGTATATCCAACGCACCAAGCGACTCGTCGGAATCTCTTCGATCGGCCGAATGCGCTCTCGAAAAAAGTGCCATCCCAGCAGGAAGCCGACTAGGCTCACCATCAGCGTGGCCGCCCACTTGGGAACCCCCAAGTATCCCGCTAGTTCGCTCCCCCACAGGAAGTGCGATAGAGCGGCCAACAAGCAACTCAAGGCCAGGGCTGCCACAGCAGCCGAACGCCGGCGGTAGCCTGCGCTCCGCAACATCAAGTTACTCAGGGCTGGGACGAGCGTCACGGCAGTAAGCATGGCCGCAGCGATCGCAAACGTTTTGGTATACGCCAGCGGTGAAAACAGCCGATAGTCGCGGCCCGTCAGGAAGAACACCGGTAGAAAGCTAATGATGGTGGTCGCCACTGCGGTGACCACTGCCGGGGCGACTTCGATCGTGGCGTCATAAACCACCTGCGAGCGAGAGGCGGAGGGTGGCGAGTGCTTCCCAGGAGCCTGTTTGGCTTCGGCTGTCTGGCGCTCCCACTCGGCCAGATGCTGGTAAACATTCTCCGAGACGATGATCCCCATATCCACCATCGTGCCAATGGCAATGGCGATCCCGGCCAACGACATGATGTTGGACCCCACGCCAACCGTGTACATGGCAATGAAGGACATGAGCACGGCGGCGGGTAGACAGATGGCGACCACAAAGCTGCTGCGGATGTGCAGTAAAAATAACAAGATGACGACCGCAGTAATGATGATTTGGTCTCGCAACGCATAGGTCAACGTAGCCATGGTCTCGTCGATCAGTTCGCTGCGGTCGTAGACACCGTAGATCTTGACACCTTGGAGGGCGGGCTCGATCTGAGCGATCTTGTCTTTGACTCGATCAATGACGACGCGGGGATTCTCCCCGTAGCGCATGACCACCACGCCACCGACGGCTTCAACCCCGTTGTGATCCAGCGCACCGCGGCGAAAATCGGGGCCGAGTTGCACCTGGGCCACATCGCCTACTCGCACGGGCACTCCATCGCGTTGCAGAATGACTGTCTGCTCGATGTCGGCAATCGCTTTTTCTTTCCCCCCATTGGTCCCCAGGAAGCCCTTGCCACGAACGATGTACTCCATGCCCGAGGATTCAATTGTCTTGGCCCCCACATCCAAGTTGGAGCCTTCGATAGCCATGGCTAGGGTATCGAGTGGAATCTCATAGTAGCGCAGCTTGTCGGGGTCGACGTCAATCTGATACTGCCGTACATAGCCACCGATCGAGGCGACCTCGCTGACGCCTTCGACGGCGCGCAGTTCGTACTTGATCACAAAGTCCTGCATGCTGCGGAGCTCTGCTAGGTCCATGCCACTCTCGGGCGGCTGCAGGACGTAGTAGTAAATCTGCCCCAGACCTGTCGCATCGGGACCGAGCTGCGGAACGACCCCGTCGGGTAACTGAGAAGCGGCTGAGCCCAACTGCTCTGAAACGCGGCTCCGCGCCCAGTAGAAGTCGATCTCATCTTTGAAGGTCACCTGCAAGAAGCTCGAGCCGAACATGCTCTTGCCTCGCACCGATTCGGCACCCGGCACAGCCAGCAGAGCGACGCTCAGCGGATATGTAACTTGATCTTCGATGTCTTTGGGCGAGCGGCCGGGCCACTGCGTAAGCACGATGACTTGGTTCTCACCGACATTCGGAATGGCATCGATAGGTACCGCAGTGAAAGCCCACCAACCGGCCACGGAAATGGCGAAAGTCAAGGCGACGACCAGCCACGGTTCCTTGACGCTGAAACGTATAATGAAATTTAGCATGGTTTATTCCTGTTCCCCCATATCACGCACTAGCTCTCCACAGCGGAGCATTTCCTCACCCCAGTACGGGTTGGCCAGTTCTCCTTCGGCCTGCATCCAGTCGCCTCCACCGCCGGGCACCATGGGGCAGTAGAAATGCTTGAGATTCTTCGCTGTCCCCGTGCCTCGAGCCGTTGTGGCCGCTCTCAACAGCGAATGGCTAACATTCCGATAGGCGGCACGTGCGCTCTCCAGAGAGCCATCCATGTGCGTGGCAGAATGGCGGGCTTTGGCAATTTGGCGCTGGGTAGCGTCTGGAACTTCTGATGACATTTCCAAATTGGACAGAGCTTCTAACAAAGCGCTGAGCGCCACCGGCGGCGGACTCAGGTCTGCGGCCATCGCCCGCTGGATTTCGAAGTAGGCGTCAAATGCGCTATCAAACTCAAGTCCGGCTTGGCCAACCAGTAACGCGGGCTCGCCGACGGGCAGCTCTAGCGGTCCAGGGGAATAACTGGGTGCTCTACTCGGGTCCAGCAACGACGGATTTCCAACAAGCTGCATTTGGGAGTCGATCAGGAAGTTCCCATGGGTGGCCACAGATTCGCCAGCGGCTAAGCCTTCGACGATGACCGAATCAGTGTCGTTCATGGTCCCCACCGCCACGCGTCGGATTTCAAAACGACCTGGTTCAGTTTCGACGTACAGCACCCCCTGGTCGCCCGTTAGTAGCAGCGCATCGCGCGGAACGGTCACGACACGTTGGGCTGGCAACGGCTCCGCCGCATAGCCGAACTGAGCAGTCGATATCAGCTCCACGCCACATAAGGGACATTGACCGGGATCGTCTCGAATGACTTGAGGATGCATGGGGCTGATATATTTGCCCGCCAAGGCTGGATCGTAAACCAGCTCGCTGCGGAGCGCAGGGACCGTGATTCTGGCAGTTGCATAGTCGCCCGGCCGTAGCTTGCCGTCGAAATTCAACACCTCCACGCGGACTCGGACCGTGCGCGTCACAGGCTGAACCGTGGGATCGATAAAGGCCACCCGCCCGGTAAAGACCTCTCCCGGCAGGGACTGAATCTCCGCCTCCACTTGTTGCCCGAAGCGAACGCTGGCAGCGTCATCGGGGAACAGATCAAGCATGAGCCAGACGGAGGACAGGTCGGCAATCTTTAATAGCTTCTGTCCCGTCTTTACGTAGTCTCCTTCGACGGCGGCCTTCTCTATTACAGTGCCACTTTGCGGCGATTTGATCTGAATTCTAGATTGAGGAAGGCGGCTCTGGCTGAGCGCTTCGATTTGCTCTGGGGTCATCCCCAGTTCACCCAGGTTCTCACGTGCCATGGCGCGCAAGTCGCTGTTCCCAACGCCAAAGCGACTTGCAACTCCGCTCTCCAAGCTGGTTACGAATTCGGTTTGGGCGGAGTAGAGCTGTGGGCTGTAGATCAACGCCAAGTCTTCACCTTGGTGGACCTGCACTCCGACGTAGTTGGCCTTCAATTTTTCCAATCTTCCGTCGATGTAAGCCGAGATCGTCGACAGGCGGCTTTCGTCGAAGTCGATCGATCCGATCGTCCGCAGCGTGCGCGTCATTTCTCCCGTCTTCGACATGGCAGTTTGAATGCCAACTAAGCGTCGCGCTGCGGGCTCGATGTTAACAGATATCCCGTCGCCTCCCCCGCCCGAACTTGCTTCAACCAGCTCCATGGCGCACACCGGGCAGCGGCCCGGCTCTGAGGAAGGGGGCGTGCACATCATGGGGCAGATATAGCGTTTCGCTTCCCCACTGCTCGAGTCAGCCTCGCTGGCCGAGGCGGGTTGTTCACCAAAAAATCCCGTGGCCGTAATCCACTCCAAACGTTGAGCAAAACCGAGCATCGTCAAGAGAAGTGCGGCAACGCCTAGAACAACGCTTGATTTCACGGCAAAGCGAACCAGCCAAGACCAACCGTCAAGATGTACCACGGCCGATCCGGGCGCCGATTGGGCTGCTCGTGCTAGTTCCGCTGCGCGGGATTCGTCAGCGACTGCTACTGCGGTTGGGACAGAGCCTGTATCGGTTTGCTTGTCTGTCGAGTCGTGTGTTTTCAATTGCTCCTCCTTCTCGACCGCGGCGCCTGCAGCAGCAGGCTTTTCAGGCTGATGCTCATTAGCGACAGAGCCAGTGCTGCTGGGGATTTCGAGCGGTTTTTTGTTAGGCTTCATTTCGGGGGCTCGCAAAGGCATTCGCGTAGTAGGCGATGGGATTCTTTCAACGCACACGCAGTCTGTCGGCTCGTCAAATCGCGTGCCCAACGGGCCGCGCGTTGTTAGGCCTGGACGCGCTGGGCGATGCCCACACGGTTTAACGAGCAGCGCACAGGCTGACTAAAGATGGGGAGCTGCCGCAAGTGCGCAGCGCTCCCTAGAGCAGATGCTATAGACGCCAGACGCAGAGATGAATCTGGGCAAAGTGTAAGAATGTTGATGGTGTACCATCGATCCAAGCAGCCCCGCGCGGAAGCTGTGGCTGGATATCAACCAGCACCAACCACGCACAACACAGCGTTACTAAATTGGAAATGTCGCTGGTCGATATACGCGAAACAGGAGCATACGGTGTGGCGGGTGCGCCGGGTGCGTGCACGCAGTGGCAACCCGTATCCACGACAGAGGCTGGCGATGAAGCATTGAGGGCTTTGCCGGCACAACATGTCGAGTCAGCGCTGGGACGCGGTGTTTCGGCCGTTTGCACATCCGCCAGCCGCTGAATTACACCGCTGGGCGTCGGATGTTCTCGATCGGCCCGCAGCGCTTCGGCTCCGGCATGTCCGCAGCAGCCAGATTTTCCGCTGTCAGACCCGGAGCTATTAGACTGGCGACAACATGTCTCACCTGGCGTTGTCGACTGGTTCTCGCAGCAACTGCAACCCTGACCGCTAGCTGGAGCGGCGCATGCATACGAAAAGCTCTGTTGTAGCCCAGGCGCTACCGATTGCTGAAGCGATATCGCCACAATCAGGAAGAGATTGACGGTCGTGCGGATTGAGCGGCCCATGCGATTTGTGTGGAAGTTTCCCTTTGATCGGTCCGATGATATACCCCGAGGCAGTATATCAAGTATATCTGAAATCTGGCCTCTCGGCACAAGCCCAATTCTAAAAATGGGCAAAGATGTGAACTTTATTGCAATCTGAGGAGTGGGCAAGTATGCATAGGCTGCAAATCCCTAAATATTCTACTCGTCCACACCAGTGTTTATGTTTGGCACTCTTAGCTGGCATCTCCGCCGCCGGTTGTGTAGCGTCGCCCGCGACTAGGCCTCAAGCTTTCTCGCAAGACACGGGAAGTAAATCGAACTCAGCCGAGGTGGCCGCGGCTATGCCAGCTATTCAGAGCGTGGCTTACAACAGCGGCGTCGTTGTGCCTGCGGCACAGCCAGAACTCGAAATCCAAGACGCTAACTTAGCAAACGGCACGCCCGCATCGCGCATAGATGTCGATACCATCGCGCTAGATGATCAGTCCTCAGGAAACGCTCCACCTGTTGCGGAGGCTGAGCCCACAGTGCCTGAACCCACGACGATGGAACGCGCGACTGAGAACTCAGCAGCCGCACTGGGAACTCAGCAGCCTGCAGAGTACTTCGTTTCCATTGCGCTCGCCGGACATCATCAGATTCGCGCCGCACGCCAGCGCGTTGCGGCGGCTACCAACGTTGCGCCGCAAGTCAGATCGCTGCCCGATCCGACGTTCAACAATACCATTTGGCCGAGCAACAAAGACGACTTGCAAACGGCCGGTGGTCGAGTCAGCCACCAATTCAACCTGACACAGGGGGTCCCTTGGCCGCAGAAACTGCAGACCAGGGCCGCCATCGCGGATCGGGAAGTGCAGATGGCTCAAGCCGAACTGGCTCGTATCCAGCGCGAAGTCGTGGAGTCTGTCCGCCTTGCATATTATGAAGTTTGGTTTGCGACGCGCGCTGTCGCTATCAACCATGAGAATCGCGAGTTGGTACAAACTCTAACGCAAGTTGCAGAAGCTCGTTACAGGAGCGGCGGAAGTCAACAAGACGTACTCCGTGCTCAATTGGAATCCGACCGCCTGGACGATCAGCTCGTCGCGCTCATCCAGCAAAAACTACAAGCCCAGGCCGACCTTGCGGCATTGGTCCAGCAACCCGTCACGCTGATCCCGGAAGCTACGGAAGAGTTGAATCTAGGCGATATCCCCCAGCGACTCGACGGACTTCTCGTCCTGGCCGAAGAGTGTAGTCCTGAACTACGCATGCTCGCCTGGGAAATTCAGCGGGACCGCCAAAGGCAGCGACTAGCTCGCTTGCAGAAATATCCCGACCTCCAATTCGGCGTGAACTATTCGATCATCACCGATGACGAGAATGCCTTGAGTCCTGTCGCCGACGGACAAGACAACTTCAACTTCACCGTGGGGACAACATTGCCCATTTGGTACAATCGAATCAATGCGGGGATGCGTGAAGCGGCCCATCGCACCAGCAGCACGGTCGAGCGACTGGAAGCTGAGCGTGACTCCATTCAAGGCAGGTTGCGGCGTTTGATGGCTCAGGCCGATGCGCTGGTTCAGCAGCAAGAGATCTATAACTCGCGCATTATTCCGCGCACCGAGGACACGCTCAAGTTGGCGATTGCCGACTACCGGGGCGAGCGGACCGATTTCTTCTCGCTGATCGAAACCTATCGCGATCTACTGATCTTTGAAACTCAACGCGCTCGCTTTGAGGCCAGTCTGGCGAGCACGGTAGCCCAGATCGAACGCACTGTCGGGTGTCCTACAAATTAGAAACTAGGCTGTTTGCCGCGACTTGTCCCGAAGTGCTGTTGACCTGGCACGTGCAGTCGGACGCGTCGCGTTCGACACATAGACAATGCAGATGCGGAATTTGGCGATTCTCGGGCTCGTCATAGAAGTCGTGCTGGCAAATTGCGGATCACTTCTTCGAGGAGGAATATTGAATAGGCTCGTCGCAAGGTCGCGGCGCAATTCACCCTCTCCAATGGAATTGAGCTTGGTGCTGTCCTGTTGACGTCAGCTCGGCCATACAACCTCTCGGTCGGAACTGGTCAATCAAGTAAATTTTATTGGCGTGCTATCGTCGGCTGTCATCCATCGGGGCTCGCCCGCTGAGGCCGTAGGTCCTTGGCCCCGATGGATGACAGCCGACGAAAGCCAATTCGCTGCGGTCACTGAGCGCTTTCCAAACGAGCGTTTGAAGCTGGTTGCTTTTGTTGGTCGATTCCCGACGGGCTCTGAGCGCAGTTACATCGACGGCGCCTTGAATCCCGTCAGTTGTAGTTCGGATTGTTCCACGAGATCGGAAAGCACTTTCTGAAACTTCACCCTAAGACCGTGCTTCTTGCCACCCTTTGCCGTCAATTCCTTCTCAATAAGTGTTCGTCAGTGACGCTTTGGTTCCGCTGCCTGGCATCAAGTACGATCTCTCTAATCTCATCAACTGATAGGGTAGGCTTGGCAGTTGGGCTGACCGGTGAGAGTGCAGGGACTTATGTGGCGTCAGATAAGGTGATACAGCGTGGCGAACGAGTCCGTCAGCATGCGATGTCAACCTCCGTCACAGCCTGTCAATTTACCGTGAGCTTTGTTGGACACTTAGTTTCCATTTACACGCCTAGAAGCTTAAATAGGCGAAGGCGTATTAACCGGAGTCTCATCTGCGGTGGACTTAACTGCTTGCAGCAATTGCTGTCGTACCGAGTCGGCGAGCGATGGCCAAGCCAAGATGATTTGTGCGAGCGAATCATCCAAGCTGAAACTTGGACAACATTTTGGACAACCAAGAACTGAGGCTTGGGTTAAGTCGCAGTGGCATAACTGGTTAGGGTTTTGGTCCAGCGGAATCATAATCCGCGTGTCGGGGGTTCGAATCCCTCCTCCGCTATTAAGTTTCACCAAGCGAATCGTTGATAAAACGCATACCTGACCGCCGGTCAGAGCGCTTCAATCCTAACTCAAAAACCGGTAAAAAGCCGGTAAAGGACTGAATCGCTATGGCAAAGGCACCATCGTATCGTTTGCACAAGCCGACTGGAAAAGCTGTAGTTACCGTCAATTATGGCGACTACTATCTCGGAAGACACGGCACGCGAGAATCCAGACGTGCGTATGAACGTCTGATCAAAGAGTGGGAAACCACCGGTCGCTCAAGTGCATTTGGCTCAGGCACTCCGCAGCCGCTTCACATGGGGGCAGCATAGTGTGCAGGAATGGCAGACTAACTGCGGAAATTTTAACACGCCTGCTAACCGCCCTGGTGTGACGTAATTTCTAACACGGCAGCATTAGGCTCCCGGCTCATGCTCCGCAGCCTGGACCCTGCAGGCGACTAACTGGGCGGTTTTACGGATACATCCCGTGCGTTTTGCAAAGTCTGGACAACTGCGATTGGACTCATCAGTTCCACGCTCAAATGTCGATTCACTTGTTGTGCATAGATGCAATAATTGAATCATCCTGAGAGATGATGTGACAGCCGGCTTTGCCAACCTGACGATATTTCGGCGAGTGTTCAATTGAAACCAGTGCTCGCCGTGGCTTTATCTTAGTTTGACTGAGATGAACGGAGAGGTGCCTTTAGTATTGCGTTATGTAAGCCTCACTGGCGATGAGGTGCTGTTCGAGGTGGAAATGGTAGTGAAGAACGATGATCCTTTGAAGACGGTCGAGATCGTCATGGCACTACCGCTACTGCCGAATATCGCCGGAATTCACGTGCTGGAACTCTTGTGGGACAACGAGATGTTAGGCAGTCATAGAATACATGTTCGTGAGGTCACCAATGGTAACGATTGACGAAAACCAAATTAATGCGGATTTTGACTGTGCGGCTGTACCTGCTATTCAAACTCGGTATATAGACTACTCGAGCAAGCAGGTTTATCAGTGTCGGGCATTGTTCTTTTCTGACGAGCAGGAGGGTGGGTATACCGTACTAGCCGGTAACTTGCCTGGAGTTGTAAGTGAAGGCGATGACTTAGCCGATGCAATTAGAAATATCAAAGAGGCGTTCGCGGCGTCCGTCGAGTCCTACTTGGAGGCGGGAGAAACGATTCCTTGGGATGAGGTCACGAACTTTGATTGTGAGCCAGCTAAGCGTCTGCATTTCGCGGTTGAGGTAAATGGCTAATCTGTCTGCACTGTCTGGGAGGCAGGTGATTGGTGCGCTGGAGCGTGCCGGGTTTAGTGTTGTCCGCGTAGGCGGACGCCATAATATTTTAAAAAAAGACGGTCACCGCAACAACGTTTAGGTTCCGGTACATTCCAACAAGCCCCTGAAAAAGGGGACGCTCAAGGGTGTTATACAACAAGCGGGCATGACCGACGACGAGTTCATGTCGTATCTTAGGTGATCAGCTGGCGGGTCCTTCCCGCCCTTATATCCACAGTTGGGGGTAGCCGGAAGTACCATCTATCATGAAATAGTTGGGGCGTGCTGCAAGAGTACGCTTGGGCTGTCAAAACTGCTGTTAAGAACCAAGTCTCCACCGGCGGAGTGAGTTGTCAAAAACTTGCCGTTGAGTTAGGCAGACCGCTTCTTGAGTGCGTCATAGAGTCCGGCTGGGCCGAGCAATATATTGAGTAGCCCCTGCTGGATCATGTCAGATGATAACGCCTTGCTACTGAGGTCGGTGTGAGCATCAAGGCTTCCGATGATGGCGCTTATGAGTTCTTGCTTCAGGTCGGGTGAATTGGAAAACTGCTCTTTGGAATTGTTGGCCGCCTGCTGCTGCAGCTTTGTGGACTCCAACATCTTGCTGGCCAGCGTGGTCGAAAAACTCACTTGGTCGCCATCGGTGGTGTCGCCGCCAAAGAGGTCGTTGAGCTTGGCAATAATTTCGGTGAGGTAAGCCCGTTGCTTCTCGCGCACTTGGCCGCTACCAGCCTCGGTGAGTGGACTGAGCGTCGGGTATGCCGCCCCTGGCAGCTTCATGTCCTGCTTGCCACGGTCTTTGAGGCTGTGGTGGGTGAGTACCACCTCGGACAAGTCGACGGTGTCGCGCTCCTGGCCGAACTTGAGTAGCCGAATGAGATGCTTGTAAAAGATGGCTCGCTTCTCAAAATCGGTGTTGCCGTAGTCGAATATCTGCGACAGGAAGGTGTAAGCGCGGTGATAGGTGGACATGTCGGTGCGGAAAAGTAGCAGAGCGTCCATCACGTCTTTGGCTGCCTTCTTGCCTGCCTCTACCTGTGCTGCCTTGTACACGGCCTGGGCGGCGGTGAAGCGTTTCATCAACCGGTCGGCGACGGGCTCGATGGCTTTGGCTAATTGGCTCTGTACGGCCTTGGGGTTGAGTTCGACGTCCACGACTCGCTGGACTTCGAAGTCATCGTAGTAGCCCGTGGCATCCAGCTTGGCGCGAAGGTTGAGGATGATGTTGGGATCGGTGGCGTCGGAGAGTTGAGCGGTGGTGTAATAGGTCTTGAAGGCGTCCAGCACGTCCTGTGGCTCGTTGACGAAGTCGAGCACGTAGGTGGTGTCCTTGCCGGGATGGCAACGATTGAGGCGTGATAGTGTCTGCACGGCTTGGATACCAGCCAAGCGCTTGTCGACGTACATGCCGCACAGCAGCGGTTGGTCGAAGCCGGTCTGGAATTTATTGGCGACGAGCAGGATTTGGTATTCGTCCCCTTTGAACGCTTCGCGGATGTCGCGGCCTTTTAAGCCAGGGTTGAGCTGTGTGCTGGTCTCGCGGAAGGGATCGGGGCCAGACTCTTTGTCGTTCACTTCCCCTGAGAAGGCGACCAGCGATTTAAGTGGGTAGCCGCGTTCGGTGATGTATTTGTCGATGGCAATTTGCCAGCGGACGGCTTCGAGTCGGCTGCCAACCACAACCATTGCTTTGGCTTTGCCGCCGAGCAGCGGCGCGACGGTTTGGCGGAAGTGTTCGACGACGATTTGCACTTTCTGAGAGATGTTGTGCGGGTGCAGTTTCACCCAACTCATTAGCTCCTTGGTGGCTGTGGTTTTCTCAACTTCCTTGTCGTCGAACTCTTTACCGGCATTGGCCAGCTTGAACGCGAGTTTGTACGAGGTGTAGTTTTGCAGCACATCGAGGATAAAGCCCTCCTCGATGGCTTGGCGCATGGAATAGACATGGAAGGGAGCCGGAAGGTTAGTCTCGCTGACGGGCTGGGATGAATCGGGGCGGCGACCGAATAGCTCCAGCGTCTTGGCCTTGGGCGTGGCGGTGAACGCAATATAAGTAATGCCTGCGTGTTTGGGACGGGACGCCATTTGAGCAGTCATAACATCTTCGTTGCTCACTTCGCCACAGTCTTCGAGTTCCTGCCGTTCCTCGGCGGATAGGATTTGCTTGAGCTTGGCGGCTGCCTCACCAGACTGGGAACTGTGCGCCTCGTCCGCGATCACGGCGAATGTTTTCCCCTGTGCTGCTGACAGGTTGCGCATAGCCTCGTCGGCGAACGGGAAGGTTTGGATGGTGCACACCACAATCTTCTTGTCGCCAGAGAGGGCTTCGGCCAGTTCGGCACTCTTGCTGCCACCTTCGCCCCTGATCGTGGCTACCACGCCGGTGGTGCGTTCGAAGCCAAAGATGGCTTCTTGTAGCTGGCCGTCAATGACATTGCGGTCGGATACAACCAGCACCGAGTCGAACACCTTTTTGTCGTTGGCGTCGTGCAGGTCGGCCAGGAAGTGGGCTGTCCAGGCGATGGAGTTGGTTTTGCCAGATCCGGCAGAATGCTGGATGAGGTATTTATGCCCAGGGCCTTCAGTCAGGATGGCAGCCTGCAGTTTGCGGGTGGCATCGAGCTGATGATAACGGGGGAACACCACACGTTTTAGCTGCTTTTTTTCGTCGCGCTCGGCAACCAAGTAACGGCCCAGAATCTCCAGCCAGCTATCGCGTTGCCAGACGTGGTCCCACAAATATGAGGTGCGATGTCCGTCAGCGCTGAGGGGATTGCCAGCGGCTCCGTTGTCGCCCAGATTGAACGGCAAGAACGACGTTGCCGTACTGGCCAGCCGCGTGGTCATATGCACTTCGCGATTGCTGACGGCGAAGTGGACTAGAGCCCCGCCGGGGAATGATAGTAGCGGCTCGGGGCTTTGGCCTTTGGGAGCAGGATGGCGGTCGTGCCGGTATTGATTGACCGCGTCGTCAATCTTCTGGGTGAAGTCGGTTTTGAGTTCCGCCGTGGCAACAGGAATGCCATTAAGGAACAGCACCAAGTCGATGGAGTTTTGGTTGTGCTGTGAGTAATGTACCTGCCGCACTACACGCAGGCGGTTGGCCGCATAGCGGGAGAGAATGTCTGGATTGATAGCTAGGGCTGGCTTAAACTGGGCCAGCTTGAGTTCTTTCCGCAGGCCGAGCAGGTCGAAGCCATGGCGGATCACATCGAGCGTACCACGCTGATTAATCGCCTCGCGCAACCTCAGCGACACAGTATCGCCAGCCGCAGAGCCGTGGCTTTTCCTGATAGCTTCCCACGCGTCCGGCTGCGTAGCCTCGATCCAGGTCAGCACATCTTCAGGGAAGAGAGTCAGTTTGCGATCGTAGCCCGCGTCGCTGGCTGAATATAGCCACCCCTGTGCTGTTAGGCAGCTACAGATTTCGTCTTCGAAGCTGATTTCTTTATGGAGGTTCATTTCGCTACTATTGTTGAGGCGTGGGCTGTTTCATAGCCTGGGACGTACGTCGGTTACGCTTACGCTAAATGGGATCCCACGCGATGAACGCACACCGAAAGGGTGGTTCCCAGCTCATGCCCGCCGCCTTGTGTCTCATATGCGCTGCCTTATGAGACACAAATGAATTAGCGTCTCTTCGGCAAGACACCAAGCTACAGCACCTCGCGTACTTCCACTTGAATGAAAAACCGGAGCTTGAGAAGTTGGTCGGCTGAACAAAGCGTCAAGTATAGTTGATGCGACGAAATGCGAAGAGTTTCATGCAGACTTCGGCAGCGAGGTCCGGTGATATGCCGTTGAGGTCTGGTGATTTCGGCAGGGGGTCCGGAGATTTGGCGTCGAGGCGGCCCAGCATATCTAACCCATGGCGGAGCACGTGGGCTCAATGCAGACCAGCGCATCTTCAGAAAGCAAAGCCAGCTTGCGGTCACAGCCTGTGTCGCTGACTGAGTACGACCAGCCTTGGGCTGTTAAGCAGCCACAGCTTTCGTCTTCGAAGTCGATTTCAGTATGGATGCACGTAGCCTTCTTAATTGTTATCTTCGGCGTAGTTTTTCATGCGCACTGCGCGGTACTTCTGGTTCGGATCAGTGGGTTTGTCTGGGATGGTT
>CAKQWG010000036.1 GCA_934278005.1 uncultured Pirellulaceae bacterium
ATTAGCCGTTTTGGCGTTAGCCACGGTTGTTCGATATAACATGAAACTTATATGTAGGTGTTTAACATTCCGTCATCCATCGAAACTCTCAAGAGAACATAGGAGGTGTCCCAGATGAGCGATAGTGAATTAGAAAATCGCGCTGCAACGATTCGCAGCCGGCTAACGCAGCTTCGGGACAGTCTTTGACTTCGATCAAAAATTGTCTCGCATAGCAGCCATCGACGTGCGCATGGCAGCCAGCGATTTCTGGGGTAACCAAGAAAAAGCGCAGGCTGTGGTGGGCGAGCTCAAGAGTCTCCGCTCCGTGGTTATACCGCTGAAGGAATCGTTGGCGGCGGCCGATGACCTGCAGGGGCTGCTGGAAATTTTGGCCGAGGATGAATCTGCACGCGAAGAGATTGTGGCTGAGGTCGATCGGCTTGAGCGGAAGATTGACGAACTGGAGCTCACAGCACTGCTCGATGGCCCCTACGACGCGTCAGGCGCACTGCTCAGCGTGCATGCTCGCGATGGCGGCGTAGACGCCAACGACTGGGCAGCCATGCTGCTACAGATGTATATCGCCTGGGCTAACCAGCATGACTACTCGATTGAGTTGATCGATCGACAAGACAACGAGGAAGCCGGCATCACGCAAGCCACCATCGCTGTCCGTGGCCCCATGGCTTATGGTTATCTCAAAGGCGAAGAAGGCATTCACCGGCTCGTTCGCATCAGTCCGTTCAACGCCGAAGGCAAGCGGCAAACCAGCTTTGCTGCCGTCGATGTGGCGCCCGAAGTGAACGATGCGGTGGAGATCGATATCGATGAAAAGGACATTCGCGAAGACACCTACCGCGCCAGCGGGGCTGGCGGCCAGCACATCAACAAAACCGACAGCGCTGTGCGTTTGACGCACTTGCCCAGCGGTGTGGTCGCGCAGTGCCAAAGCGAACGCAGCCAGCATAAAAATCGCGCCAACGCATGGAAGATGCTGCGCGCTCGCCTGGCCCGCATCGAGGAAGAGAAGCGCGAAGAGGAGCAGCTCGCTAAGTACAAAAACAAGGTGCGTCAAAAGGGGTTCGGCTCGCAGATTCGCAACTACTTCTTGCATCCCGATCAGCGGGTTAAGGACTCGCGGACCGAGCATCTACAGAATAGTTTCCACGCGGTTATGGCAGGAGACATTCAGCAGTTTCTGGACGCCTACCTGCGTTGGCGGATGATGCAATAGTCGCCGGACCGCTCCGCCGGTCCGTCAAAGCAATTCCCGACCGGCGGAGCGGTCGGACGACTTTAGTTCCGACCGGCGGAGCGGTCGGACGACTATGGCGCAAACGAAAGATAGACGTCTTACGCGTGCGGCAAAATGGCACATCTGAATTTGTTTCTGCGGTTTGAATATTCTGATAGAATCTGAAGCACCGATTGTGCCTACAGAGAATTCGCGTACAAAGGATTCTTTGCACGGCGATATGTCGCCGTGCACAGGCGAGATCGAACCATGGACTTTAATCATAGTTAGAAGAAGTGATGTCGACAGCAGCAACGGATACTACGCACAGCTCTGCTCATGCCACCGGCGAGATGGAGAGCTTCAGTTACGATGACGCAATTGTGCGGATGTTCGTAACGGCCACAATCGTATGGGGTTTGGTAGCCACGCTGGTGGGCGTATTCGTGGCGGTGTTCCTGGTACTACCGCAGTTGACTGGTGGTCTGCCGTGGTTTGCTTTCGGTCGCTTGCGCCCGCTGCATACCAACGCCGCTATCTTCGCTTTCGCCGGCAACGGTATCTTCGCCGCCATCTACTATTCGACACAGCGTTTGTGCAAAGCTCGAATGTGGAGCGACACGCTAAGCCGGCTGCACTTTTGGGGTTGGCAAGCGATCGTCGTAGCAGCGGCCATCACGCTGCCGCTGGGAATCACGCAGAGCCGTGAGTACGCAGAGTTCGAGTGGCCGATAGACATCGCTATCGCAGTGGTGTGGCTGCTGATTTTCGGCGGCAACTTCATGATGACCCTCATCCATCGCCGCGAGCGGCACATGTACGTGGCACTGTGGTTTTACATCGCCACGATCGTTACCGTGGCATTGCTACACGTCTTCAATAACTTGGTCATTCCCACCAGTTGGTTTCACGGTTACTCGATCTATGCAGGCGTTCAAGATGCCTTCATGCAGTGGTGGTACGGTCACAATGCGGTGGCCTTCGTTTTGACCACACCGTTTCTGGGGTTGATGTACTACTATCTTCCCAAGGCGGCGGAGCGTCCGATCTTCAGTTACAAACTGAGCATTATTCACTTCTGGTCGCTGGTCTTCATCTATATATGGGCCGGGCCGCACCACTTGCACTACACAGCCTTGCCGGAGTGGGCCAGCACGCTAGGCATGCTGTTTAGCCTGATGTTGTGGATGCCCAGCTGGGGCGGCATGATCAATGGCTTGCTCACACTGCGTGGAGCTTGGCACAAGGTAGCTTCCGACCCAATCCTCAAATTTTTTGTGGTGGGCATTACCTTCTACGGCATGGCCACTTTCGAAGGCCCCCTGCTATCGATTAAGAGCGTCAATGCGCTCAGTCACTATACCGATTGGACCATCGCCCACGTGCACGCAGGTGCCTTGGGCTGGAACGGCTTCATGATCTTCGGCATGCTCTACTGGTTGCTGCCGCGACTGTATCAGACCAAGCTGTGGAGTCACAAACTGATGGGACTGCACTTTTGGGTGGGCACGATCGGCATTCTGCTATATATCATTCCGATCTATGCGGCTGGACTAATGCAAGGCTTGATGTGGCGCGCGATCGATGCTGAAACGGGCCAACTGATGTATCCCGACTTCATCGAAACCACGCAAAGCATCGTGCCTCTGTGGAGCCTGCGCGTGCTGGGCGGCCTGCTGTATTTCTCGGGTGTGGTCATGCTGGGCATCAACGCGCTGATGACGTTCTTTGCGCGTCCAGCCAAGTACGAAGTGCCCGTTTACTCGGCACCCCGCCTGAGCAAAGACTACCAAGAGCACACTCCGCGGCCAGTCAGTGGACTCTCGAATGTTCCAGTTTTAGAATTGGGCAAGAAACTGGACATTTTTGGACGCATGGATTGGCATCGTCAGTGGGAGCGATTGCCGGTGAAGTTTACCGTGTTGACCACGCTGGCCGTAGTCATCGCGACACTGTTTGAGGTAATCCCCACGTTTTTGATTCGCAGCAACATTCCAACCATTGCTTCAGTCAAACCCTACACGCCTCTCGAATTGGCCGGGCGACAGATCTATACGTCTGAAGGCTGTTACAACTGCCACTCGCAACAGATCCGGCCAATGGTGGCGGAGACCAAGCGGTACGGCGAGTACAGCAAGCCGGGTGAATTTATCTATGACCGGCCATTCCAGTGGGGCAGCCGCCGCATCGGTCCTGACTTGGCCCGCGAGGGTGGTCGCCAGAGCAGCTTCTGGCACTGGACGCACTTCGAAGATCCCGAGCTGATGTCCCCCGGAACGGTCATGCCCAGCTACGACCACTTGCTGACGCAGGACCTGAAGTTCTCAGCCATCGCGCCACTGGTCAAAGTGGCTCACTACCTGGGAGCTCCCTATGATAAAGAGCTTGAGGACAGCGAGGCGCTGGCCCGGCGCCAAGCAGAGGAGATCGCCGCCGATATCGTCAAACAAGGTGGCCCAGCAGGAGTGCACGAGAAGCAAGCCATCGCGTTGATCGCTTACGTGCAGCGACTGGGCGTTGACCTAACGCGTACCGACGAACCGGCAGCGGCACCTGCCGACGCTTCGCCCGGCGACACCGCACCGCTGGACGCAGATGCAGCTGCGGCCGAAGAGCCACTAGCCAGCGCTGCACCGTGATGCAATCCTGACATTTTGCAAACGCACACCACAGGCGACTGCGTCGAGAGCCACTGGCAATATCAATTGCAGTATGCCTGAAGCTGCCATGCAAACAAGAAAGAAAGAACCATGGTTAGAGATATTGTTAGCGCTCTAGATTATTCCGACTGCGCCGAAGCGGCCCTACTGATCTTCGTCGTGACCTTCGGTTTCATTGTCTATGGTGCCTTGCGTTTAAGCCGACAAGCGACCGATCGCTTTGCGTCGATCCCACTGAGCGATGAAGTTAAGGATCCCTTCGATGGAAAATGATGCTCTGACCGACCATGTCTACGATGGCATTCAAGAGTTCGATAATCCTCTGCCCGGCTGGTGGAAATGGATGTTCGTAGGAACCATTGTGTACAGTCTGTTCTACGCACTGTTCTTCCACATCGGCGCACCGGGGCGATCGGTGACAGAGCAGTACGACACTGCGCTGGCAGAGAATACTCGTTTGCAGTTCGCCGAGATTGGCGACCTGGAGCCGACGGCAGATAACATCTTGCATTATGCCACTCAGAAGAGCTGGTTGAGCGTCGGCCAGACGATCTTCAAGACCAATTGCGTGTCCTGCCACGGCCGAGATGGCGAAGGCAAGATCGGTCCCAACTTGGGCGATGACTATTATAAGAATGTGCGCAAGGTGGAAGACATTGCGCGGGTTATCATACAGGGAGCAGGCAATGGCGCGATGCCCGCTTGGGGCACGCGTCTGCACCCTAATGAAATCGTGTTGGTCTCTGCGTACGTTGCCTCACTGCGAGGCTCCCCGGCTGGCAGTGCTGGGAAGGGCCCCGAGGGGAGCGAGATCCCCGCTTGGCCGGCAGCGCCCGTGGATGTGGAGCCACCCGCAGCCCAGCAGCCGAAGGAAGGTTGATAAAATCCAATGAATGAACGCCCAGCTATGACTTCGCTTCCCAAATTGGAAGATGCGCAAGCTCAGCAGGCTGTTCGAACAAATCGCGCCCTGCCAGTTATCAACGCAGGTGTCTCGGGCAGCGACAACGTGCTCAGCACCCTCAAAAGCGATGGCACTCGCCGCTGGCTCAGGCCCAAGCTGGCTAAGGGACGCTGGTGGCACGCCCGTCGCGCAGTAGCCTACGTGCTGATGGTCATCTTCGTGGTCGTGCCCTACATCCGCGTGGCGGGCAAACCACTTATTCAACTGGACATCACCGCCCGCCAGTTTACGATTTTCGGCTACACCTTTTTGCCGACAGATACCTTGCTGCTAGCGCTGGTTATGTTGGCCGCCTTTATCACAATCGTGTTCGTTACCGCGGTGACCGGTCGCGCGTGGTGTGGTTGGGCCTGCCCGCAAACGGTGTACATGGAGTACTTGTTCCGACCTATCGATCGCTTATTTGAGGGGACCGTCGGCAAAGGTGGGCTGCCCAAGCGTCCGATGTCAGCCCCGCGACAGATCGCCAGATTTGCGCTCTATATTCTGCTGAGCATGTTCCTGGCGCATACTTTCCTCGCCTACTTTGTCGGTACGGAGCAACTCTCGCAGTGGATTCGCAGTTCGCCGTTCGAGCACCCCGCCGCGTTCTTGGTAATGGCCACGACTACGGGACTACTGGCCTACAATTTTTTCTACTTCCGCGAGCAGACGTGCTTGATCGCTTGCCCTTACGGACGTTTGCAATCGGTCATGCTCGACCCACAGTCGTTGATCGTGGCCTACGACTACAATCGCGGCGAGCCCCGCAAGAAGGGCAAACATTTTCCAGGTGACAAGGCGGGCGATTGCGTGGACTGCAATCAGTGTGTGGTTGTGTGCCCGACCGGTATCGATATTCGCGATGGCCTGCAGATGGAGTGCATCAACTGCACTCAGTGCATCGACGCTTGCGATGACGTAATGGACAAAGTGGGCTACCCACGCGGATTGATTCGCTATACATCCGAAGATGCACTGGAGAAAAAGCCACCCCGACTGCTGCGTGCCCGGACCATCACTTACGGTCTGATCCTGACGGTCGTCCTGGGTAGCATAGGTTACGCTTTGTCTCTGCAGGGTGGATTTGATGCGCGCGTCATCCGCGGCAAAGGTGCTCCCTTCACAAGTGTCTCGCGCGGACTGATCTCCAACTCGTTTTACATGCGGCTGGTCAATCGCACCGACAGACCCCAGAGCTATACGTTTAACATACTAGCTCCCGAAGGAGCCGAGCTGGAGGTGATCGACGATTCGCGCCTGCAGCTGCAGCCGGGGCAAACGGCCACGGTCCCGCTAGGGGTGAGGTTCTCCAGCAGTTTGACATTCGGTCGCGGCTACGTGCCAATCACTCTGGAAATTGCCGACAGCGATCACAAGCAGCAGACAGTCCGTTTTCGGCTCGTCGGCCCCAGACAATAGTCCGCGATAAAAACTCAGGTGTAAATATGACTCAAGCAACTCCACCCGCTGTTGAGATTTCACGCAATGTGGTCACCAGCGGTTCCAGTGCGCCCGCAACGGCGGCCGAGCACGCCACTCTGGAGCGCCGCGCGCGACGCTGGTGGGTCTCCGGCATCGTCGGCCTGCTGGGCTTGCAGGTCTTTATCGGAATTGGATCAGTGATCCTGGCAGTCAGCGATCCGACGGTGGCCATCGTTCCGAATTATCACCAAAAGGCACTCGACTGGGACGCGAGTCAGCGGGCCGTAAATTTAACCAGCAAACTTGGCTGGCATGTCACACCGCTCGTAGGGCTGGTCTCTGCGGATGGCGGCAAACGACTGGTCCGCGTTTCCATCCAGGATCAACAGGGGCGCCCAGTCAGCGAATTGAATGTTTCTGCAGCCGTCTATCATCACGCCCGCGGCTCTGAAGTTCACAATTTAAACCTGATCGAAACCGACGCCGGATACTACGAAGGCGCGACCAATTTGACTCAGGCCGGCGTGTGGCAGGTCTATGTGCAGATCGAAGGCATGCATGGCATTGCCAGCGATAACCGCGAGATGATGGTGGAGTAAAGTATGTGGGTCCTAGCAACTGCAGTGGTCACGGCCAGCCTATTGGGAAGCATGCACTGTGTGGGCATGTGCGGCCCGCTAGCGATTTGGGCCAGTGGCGCGGGTGATCGCGTCTCTGCAAGTCAGATGTCGCTCGCCACCACGCTCTACCATCTGGGAAGGTTAGCGACCTACGCCCTGGTCGGCTTGCTGGCTGGCGCTGCCGGACAGTTGGTCGACGTCGGCGGCCAAGCCCTAGGCCTGCAACTGATGGCCGCGCGCATCGTCGGCGGACTGATGATTGTCTTTGGATTGCTACGCCTAGCTCAGCTGCTGCGCCAGCACCGCACGCCGCCGCAGAATTTCTCCGGACAAGCACCACAGCCCAATTGGATTACGCGGCAATTGCTCAAACTCCGCCCCGTCGTGTTCCGCCTGCCCGTGCCTATGCGCGGCTTGGTGACTGGCCTGCTAACCGCTTTTCTTCCCTGTGGTTGGTTATATCTGTTTGCGCTGGTGGCGGCGGGCACCGGGAGCGCGCTCATGGGTTCTCTCGTCATGATGGCCTTTTGGCTGGGCAGTGTTCCCGCCTTGGTTGGGCTGGTGACGGGTACTCAGGCGCTGGCGGCGCGATTCCAGCGGATCATTCCGATCGGTGCCGCGGTACTGCTAATCGTAGGCGGGGGCTACACTGCCTCGGGTCGCGGTTTCGCCAATCTCAATTCCCTGAGCGACATCCGTCCATCCGGATCGGCGGATTTTGCCCGAGTTCGCACACAGCCCAGTGAGCTGGATTCGACAAACAATGGCGCGGCTCCCTCCCAGGCACAGGCTCAAGATATAAACACCGGCCTAGCTCGGTTGATCGCCAGTCCGCTGCCATGCTGCGAAGCACACGCGACCCAAGCAAAGGAGTCTGCTGCGCCGTGAATACGTCGGATTCGGTCATCGCTGATTGTCAGAGACAGGATCGTCGAGGCCCGAGCCCGGCTACCTCCGCAGGACCAGCTTCGAGCCCGGGTGATGCGGCCGCCGCTGGCGCACACCAATCGGCAGGAGTACAGCCACAGGGGACACAGCCACAGGGGACACAGGCGGCAGGGACACAGCCGGCAGGGACACAGCCTTGTATTCACTGCGGTCTGCCAACTCTGTGCGATTTGGGCACGCCGCCCGAACGCGTCTTTTGCTGCGCCGGTTGCCTAGGTGCCTACCAACTCATCCACGGTTGGGGGCTGGAAGACTTTTACGCGCTGCGCGACCAAATGAAACTCACCGGCGCCGCCCAGGCTGCAGCCAAGGCGAACCGCTACGACCAGTTCGACCAGCCCGAGTTTCTGGGCCCGTCCACGCCGGTTCAAATGGGCGATGGGACATGTCGCACTGAATTCGCTATCCACGGCTTGCACTGCGGCGCTTGCGCCTGGCTTATCGAAAACGCGGCTGCTCGCGAACCCGGACTGTTGTCGGCGCGAGTTAAGATGAGCGATCATACGATCGGCCTTGTGTTCGATCCGACTCAGATCCAACTCAGCCATGTCGCGCGGTTGCTCGACCGACTGGGTTATGGTCTGGCACCCATCGATCCGCATCGCGACGACCAATTCCAACGCGAGAGCCGCCGACTGCTAGCTCAGATTGCCTACGCGGGTTTCTTCGCGGCTAACGCCATGTGGATTGCTATAGCGCTCTACGCCGGGGAGTTCTCGGGAGTTGAAGATCAGTACCGATATTTTCTGGGACTCGTTGGGACGGCTCTGGGCGTGGCGGCTGTGCTTGGGCCGGGACGCACATTTTTTGTCGGTGCACTGGCTTCATTGCGCACTCGCACGCCCCATATGGATTTGCCACTGGCTCTGGCGCTGAGCGTCGGCACGCTGGTTGGCCTCAGCAATGCGATCAGCGGCCGTGGACATATTTACTTTGATTCCCTGGCCACGCTGGTCTTTTTGCTGCTAATCGGCCGCTGGATCCAGTTTCGACAGCAGCAGCGAGCTGCCCGGTCGGTCGACCTGATGTTGCGCATTACGCCGCGCCACGCCACTTTAATCTCTGGCGAAGACGATGCAGACGACATAGCCAAAACAGTATTGGTAGATACGCTGCGACCCGGCGATGTCATTCGCGTCGCAGCCGGCGAACACGTACCGGCCGACGGGCGAGTCGTGCGCGGCCAGTCGAATATCGATCGCTCTTTGCTGACCGGTGAGAGCTTGCCGGTGCCAGTACGCGTGGGCGAAATCGTGGCGGCTGGTACGATCAACTTGACCGCTCCCGTCGATGTGCACGTCACAGCCACTGGACGTGACAGTCGCATTGGACGCGTGATGCAGTCCGTCGAAGCGGCAGCTACCGAGAAGATTCCCATCGTGCAACTGGCCGACCGCATCGGCGGCGTGTTCGTCGTGGCTGTCACCTGCCTAGCGCTGGCAACGTTTGCATTCTGGTCTCAGTGGAGCCTAGCTGCGGCCACGGCTAATGCCACGGCACTACTCATCGTGGCCTGCCCCTGCGCGCTGGCACTGGCCACGCCGCTGGCCATCGCCGTCGGGCTGGGCCGCGCGGCCAAGCGAAATATTTTGATCCGTGACGGCCAAGCCTTGCAACAGCTGGCGCAACCCGGTGTGCTGTGGTTTGACAAGACGGGAACGCTGACCGAAGGTAAACAGCGAATTACCACGCTGCATGGATCGCTCGATGGCCTGCGACTGGCCGCGAGTATTGAAGCCAGTTGCCGACACCCCGTCGCACAGTCGATTGTGTTTGAAGCGCAGCGTCGCCATTTGCCGGTTGACCCCGATGCGATCCTCCAATGCGTGTCGTCCGGGGGCGTGCTCGGAACGGTCGAGCCCAGCCTGGTGTGCGTAGGCAATTTGCAGCATTTGCTACATCACAAGATTGCGATCGAGGACGATTGGCGGCACAGATTCGATCAATTAATCGCCGCCGGCGAGAGTCCAATTCTAATCGCCGTCGACGGACGATTAGTCACGCTGCTAGGGTTGTCCGATCCCCTGCGGCCGGACGCTCGGCGGATGGTGGATGAACTCAAGCGGCGCGGCTGGACGCTGGGCATGCTCTCGGGCGACCATCCCGGCATTGTGCTGCGCGTGGCCGATGCGCTGGGGTTGCCACACATGCGTTGCTTCGGAGGGTTGAGCCCCGAGGAGAAGTTGGCCGCGATCCGCCAGTCGCGCCAGTCGGGCAGGTCGGTCGTGATGATCGGCGACGGAGCCAACGACGCGGCTGCGCTGGCAGCGGCCGACGTCGGCATCGCGCTGCGCGGTGGAGCCGAGGCCAGCCTTCAGGCCGCACCAGTATTCATCGCCTCGGGGAGACTGGCCAGTCTACTGACTCTGATCCGTGGAACTGCCTCCACTACACGACTGCTAATACTAACCTTCAGCTTGTCCCTCGCGTACAATTTAGTAGCCGTGGGACTGGCTATGAGCGGCTTGGTCAGTCCGCTGGCCGCGGCGATATTAATGCCCGTGAGTTCCGTCAGTGTGCTCGGCCTGACGCTGGCCTGGCGGAGTTTTGGGGAGCAACTAGAGTGAGTGTGCTGTTCGTCGCATTGCCATTAGCCATTTTGCTGGGGGGCGCTGCCCTGATCGCTTGCGTGCGCTGCATTCGTAGCGGCCAATATGATGATTTAGAAACACCCGCCGTGCGCATGTTGGTCGATGATAAAGAAGTTAGCTCCGCGAATAACCCTCGTTAAATCGCCGTGCCGATGCATAAAAGAGGAACAACGAGCGGTCAACGTCCGCAGCTGGACGCTGAGAATAAATAAGAGATCCATATAATCTTCGATAAGAACGAGTTGATAGGAAATTAGACAGATGAAACGATTCATTGCTGCGGGTCTAACCGCCATGGTTGCATGTTCGAGTCTGGGCTGCCGCCAGGAGAGAGTTGCCACGTTCGAGCCCAATATGGTGTACGCCAAGGCCATGGAGATCGACTCGGGCTATCCCATGCAGAAGGCGCTCGATCAGACTCAAGTGGCCTTGCAGCGTTTCTTTGGTACTCCTGACGAACCGCTGCTGCCCGAGGTGGTGACGTCCGATGAAGAGTATGCGGGTATCGTCAGCCTGGAGCGTCTGCGCAAGGCGGCCGGTGAGCCGCTCGGCAATGGCACAGGGCTCTATCGCCAGCACTGCTCGACCTGTCACGGGGTCGTCGGCAACGGTCGTGGTGCTACTGCAGCTCTGCTGGCCGTCTATCCTCGCGACTATCGCATGGGCAAATTCAAATTTAAGGCCACTACGCGCAGCGCCAAACCGACGCGCGAGGACCTAGCCTATTCGATCCGACACGGCGTCCCTGGCACAGCGATGGTCCCCAGCAATGAATACATGCCTCCGCTGACCGACGAAGACATCGAAGCGCTGGTGGACTACGTGATCTACCTGTCATGGCGTGGTGAACTGGAGCGTGCCCTGTTGACCGAGGGCTCCGAGACCGAATTTGAAGAGGGCGAATCGCTGTTCGATCCTACATCGTCCGAATTCGAGGATCAACTTGCGTTTGCCAACGACACCATCCTGGAGATTGGCGATAGCTGGCTCGAGGCCGAAGACCGCATCAGAGACGTGCCCGACCCAGGCGATATTCCGGTCCCGGCTACGATCGAAGAGCTGCGCACGGCTTTGGCCGCTCCCGGCGATTCGCCGATCAAGCAGTCGGTAGCCCGCGGCAAAGAGGTCTTTCAGTCAGAGGTCGCGGCGTGCGCCAAATGCCACGGCCCGGAGGGTCACGGCGATGGTCCGCAGCAGGACTACGACGACTGGACTAAGGACTGGACGGTCCGCATTGGCATCGACCCGAACGATGAAGCCGCGCAAGTTCCATTGGTCGCTCGCGGCGCGCTGCCGCCGCGCCAGATCGACCCACGCGACTTCCGCGCCGGACTGTACCGCGGTGGCGCAGAACCCGAGCAAATCTATCGCCGCATCGCCGCCGGCATCGACGGCACTCCCATGCCCGCAGCCACCCTGCCCGAAGAGGACATTTGGCACCTAGTCAACTTTGTCCGCTCGCTGGCCGAGCCTACCAAGGAGATTCCGGCTCCGACTGCGGCCGACCCCAAGCCCGACGCTTAGCCGCGGGCCAATATTTGCCAGCCGACGGCGCTAGCCGCGGGCCAGCATTTGCTAAACACGGGTCCCAACCAACCGCGAAACGCCACGGGCTGCTGAGCAACTACTGCGTTCAAGGCTCGCATGTGAGAACTTTGGGGATGCTTGCCTATGCCTGCTCATGATTTTGAAAAACCGGTAGCAGACCCATGCTCCCCCGGGGCTGCTGCGATCGCTGGAGTGATCGGTTCCAGTCCGGCCATGCAAGCGGTCTACGAGATCACGCGGCGCGTGGCTCCCAGCAATGCCTCGGTACTGCTCCTCGGTGAAACAGGCACCGGTAAGGAGCTCATCGCCGGCGCCATTCATGCACTCAGCAGACGCGTCTGCGGACCATTTGTTAAGGTAAACTGTGGGGCGCTGAGTGAGAGCCTATTGGAAAGCGAGCTTTTCGGCCATGTACCCGGCGAGTTTACCAGTGCTGTCGCCAATCGCATTGGGCGCTTCGAAGCTGCCCATAGCGGTAGTATCTTCTTGGACGAAATCAATAGCACGTCGCAAATTTTGCAAGTCAAACTGCTGCGGGTGCTACAGGAGCGGGAGTTCGAACGCGTGGGTGATGGGTCCCGAATCACCGTGGACACGCGCGTGATCGCTGCCAGCAATCGAGACTTGGCCAGGGAAGTGCAGGAAGATCGCTTTCGCGAGGATCTCTATTGGCGTCTGAACGTCGTTCCCATCGTATTACCTCCTCTTCGGAAACGGCCCGAAGACATTCCCGAGCTGGTGGTCCATTTTCTCGGCGTCTATAGCCAAGCCAACGACCGGCATGTCGTGCATGCACCGCAAAAAACAATTGATGCTTTGCAGTCCTATCATTGGCCCGGAAACGTGCGAGAATTGCAAAACTACGTCGAGCGTGCTGTAGTGCTGGCCGAGGGAGATGAATTCAGCCCTGATCTCCTTCCCGAGTTTGTGAGGCAGGGTGGCGGGGGTGCAAGTCCAAGTACGGTAAGCGTCCGTGGCGTCGATCTGGAAACGCTAGTTAAGGAACTAGTCGAACAAGGGGTCCAAGCCGCGCAGAAGGAAAAAAAGGACATCCACAGTTTTGTCGTCAATCGCGTTGAAAAAGAGTTGATCGCACACGTGCTGACCAATTGCAAGCATGTGCGCACCAAAGCCGCGGCGAGCTTAGGCATCAATCGCAATACGCTGCACAAGAAACTCAAGGACTATAATCTAGAAGCCCCTGAGCAGCCGGAAGCTCCCGAGCTGGAGGATTAGCAATGAATCCCAGACGCCCTGCCAAGTCTTCATGACTGTTTACTGGAAGCAATCGCGCGCTCGTGCGGCTTGCCGAGGGCTGGGACGAAGCCTGGGGTCATCGCCCGGGCTCGAATCGGCCCACTGGAAATCCGGCTGCATAGGAGATCACAAATTCACCCGTCGACGTAGCGTACCGCACATCCTCCTGCAGCTCGAAGTCGCTCTTGCCTTCGCGCCGCAACAGTTGCTCGCTGCCTGGTGTCAGATACTGGCCGGCGACACTTAGGACAATTTCAGTCCGATTGCCCAGCGGGTGACCAGTGCTGGTAAACACACTACCATCCAATTCCGCTTCGCTGATAAAGTGCGGCTCGACGTCCACTTTGGCCGCCTGCATGTTAGCGACGAGTTCGCGCGCATCTTCGATGGGACAGGTATGGTCGTCTACGCCATGCACGACCACAATTTTTGTACGCGAGCCCAACTGTTGGCGAGTGGTCAGGTGCTGGGGGTGAGCCACAAAGCGAATCTCTTGTTCATCGCGGCTCAAGTAATTGGGGCTCTGTGGCTGGCGGCTCCAACGCGCGTTGAGCGTACTGCCGCCGGGCAGATTGAACGCAATATCATCCGATAGCTTTTTCATGCCACACATGTCGATCACGCAGGCGAAAGTCCGCGGCGCAAATTTAGCTGCCATCTGCGTGACGTTGCCGCCCCCGGAACCGCCGGTGCAGTATAGGCGTCGGTCGTCGTAGGCGATTCCGGCTTGCTGCAGGCGGTGCCCCACAAACCACAGTGCCCGCAGGGCATCGAGCGACTGCAAGTAACCAAAATCATAGGGCTCAGGATCTTCTAACGACGACCGCCGACCGCTCTGAAGATAGTTGACGCACACGGCGACGACGTTTAAGCGATTAGCCAAGGTTTGTGGATCGGCCGTTCCGACACAATCTTCCCCGCCCCAATTATGCAGGCTGAGCATCACTCCGGTCTGCGCGTTGACCGACGCCAATTCGCCCTGAGGATAGTGGATCAACGCGCGCACCTGCCGAGGACCGGGTTTCTGTGACCATTCCTGAGCTGGCAGCGCGACCGCTCCATCCTCGCTCGGCAGTTGCGGCCAATCGTCGGCGGCGGTCAGACCGCTGAAAAACAGGCAGTGCAACAGGCAACACGCGTAAACCCAAACTGAATTCATACTTTCTCCGATTTCTGTTGAATCAATCATCAACCCGATCTGCGAGTACTTTGGCAGTTATGGGATCCACGTGCAGCTCATGTTTCTGCCCATCCTTATAGAGTTCGATCTCCCAGTATCGCCGTTCAAAGGACACCTCTTCGAATTGTTGATAGCTGCCATTTTCGGAAACGGTTTGCAGCAACTTCGAGAGTCGCATCGAATTCGCCGGTGGCGCCTGCTCCGCATCATCGCGATGCTCCGATAGTATGTCACCGCTAATAGGGTCGACAGCAAGTTCCAGCGATGTGTCCTGCTTGCGGGCTTCGACCTCCCATCTTCCGTCGTCCATCGACAGCTCGGTGAATGGACCATAGCCAACCTTTTCGAGTCGCTGCACAATTTCGATCATCGACAAAGCCTCGCTAGCGCCCGCCAGACCATCAGCAGTGACGATGGACGTCAAGCCAACGGGAAGCATGGCCAACGCCGCGAGTGTATAAAGCAGTGAACTGTTCATTGTAGTATCTCCGTAGGAACAGATGGATCGACCTCATCCACCAGCTCGAAACGTTCGGGCTCGGTCAGTCGATCGATATAAGCACCTACGCATAAGCTTGGGCCTATAATTATCCGTTTTGGCGTTAGCCACGGTTGATTGATAAAACAGGAAAGTTATGCGTAGGTGCTTATGTTACGGAGCTGAAATAAAGCTTGTCTGAAGCAAATCTAAACTCTACTTCATCTTCTGTGCGAAATCCATCTTCGAGCCTCGATACCACGGCCTCCGCGGGCCGGCCAAACCCATTGCAAGGGCATCCGGCTAACACCTGCTGGCCTATAGTAGACGTGTGATCGGCGAGGCCACCAGTCCGCATCTAGACGCGGCACAGTCGCAATGTAAAACAACTGCCTTGACCGACAGTGCTTTCGCAAACCAAACTACCGCCGAACGTCGTAACGATTCGATTGGCGATAGCAAGTCCCAAACCCGTTCCTGCAATGCCGCGGCGACGCGCTTCGCTCGAGCGAAAGAACGGCTCAAATAGCTGCTCCAGATCGGCCTCAGAAATCCCGGGCCCAGCATCGATTACCTGAATCTGCACCTGGTCAGCGGATTCGTAAGCGCGCACCGTCACGGGTGTGCCGGGTGCGCTATATTTCAATGCGTTGAACACAAGGTTGTCAAGCACTCGCCCCAGCAGGCTCGAGTTCAATTTAGCGCATGAGTCCACGCGCAGTTGATTATCGAGCTGTATATCGCTAAATCGCGGATGAGTGGTCCACGTTGCCGCGTGCGATCCTAGCCACTGCTTCAGGTTTAATGCGCTCACAGCGACAGGCGCCGAGTCGGCCTCGCTACGAGCGAGGAATAACAGCGACTCGACGATCTCAAATAGCGTCTGGGTTTGGCCTCGCAAGACTTGCAAACTCGTCTCGTATTCGCTTTGACTGCGCGGACGACGCAGTGCCACGTCGATTTGTCCCATGAGCACTGTCAATGGCGTTCGCAGTTCATGTGCGGCATCGCCAGCAAACCTTCGCTGCTGGTCCATCGCCGCTTGTTGCCGGTCGAGTAGGCGATTGAAGGCTCCCCCCAACTCGGAAAGTTCGTCATCCGCATCGCGCTGGATCAGTCGCGAACGGAAGTCGTTCCCCATGATGCCTTTCGCTTGATCTGCCATCGCCGTGACTGGGCTGAGGGCTTGCCGCACAAACCAGCGACCCAGCAGCGCGGCAAGACACCAAGCCACCACTGGAAGAAGCGTTACCAACAGTGTCAGTCGCAACAAGATCGAATCGCGGGGAGCGGTCGAGCGACCGACTACGATGGTAAGCCGATCGAACTCGTCCAACTCTCGATCAATGGGTACCGGCCGCGGTGCCGCCAGACGCTGGTACATCATCGCTAGGCCATCAACCGCATCCGTGGCGAGACCTCTGTCCATCGCTGGCGTTTCCATTGCACCGCCAGACAGGGCATACAGCCTAGCTTTGTCCAGGAATCCTTCGTCGACTTCACGCGACCGCTCGACGACAAGACTGTGGTCGCCAACCACAACCCACTGGACCTCGCCGAATTCGTCGCTGCTTCCATAGTCGATGGAGTGTTCCAGTGGCTGCCACTTCACCTCAGTCTCTTCAACTTCTGCGGCTGCAGCCAGTGAACTCAGCACACTTCGCAATTCACTCTCGAACTGCGTGTCGATGTGCCTGCGCGTGACCGTATAAAATATCGAAGAATAGACCACCAAAATGAAGCCGAGCGCGGCAAGAAAGAAAATGGAAACGCGATTCGTGAGGTTCATCGGTCGCATCACGACGGCAAATCCAAGATATAGCCCTGGCCGCGTCGAGTTTGGATCACGCGCGGACCAAACTTTTCCAATTTCCGACGCAAGTCTTTGACGTGTACTTCGAGCGTGTTGGACAGACCGTCAAAGTTTTCGTCCCACACGGTTTCGTAGATTCGAGTGCGCGAGAGTACCCGACCGGGGTGGCGTAGAAACATCGTCAACAGCGACAGCTCCTTGGCCGTCAAGTCGAGTGGTGCACTGCCTCGGCTCGCTCGCTGCTGGGCTAGGTCAATGCGAATGTCGCGGTATTCCAGTAGCAACGAATCAGACTGGTTCGGCCTGCGCAACAGCGAACGAACGCGAGCCAACAGCTCTTCAAACGCAAACGGCTTGGTGAGGTAGTCATCTGCTCCCGCATCCAGTCCTGTGACTCGTTCGCTAACCCCGTCACGGGCGGTCAGGAACAACACAGGTGTAGTTCGATTTTTCTGACGGAACCGCTGCAGAATCTGCAGCCCATCTTCACCTGGGAGCCACCAGTCGAGGATGACCAAATCCCAAGTTTCGCTTTGCAAACGCAACCAGGCATACCGTCCGTCCTCGGCGTGCGAGACCGTATAGCCCTCCTCGGTCAGGCCGCGGATCAAAAAGTCCGAGATGCCAGGCTCGTCCTCAACAATCAATATGCGAATACTCATCTGCGGGTCTTTTGAAGCACGGGTCGTCTAAGTCTCAACTCAGTATGCCTGATTGAGATGAAAAATGCATAAGCCGGACATGAAGAATTCTTCATGTCGCTGGCTAGAGCTGGATTGTAAGCCTGAATTTTCCCGGCTGGCAAGCAATTTGTCCAAGATGAATTAAGTATTAGATTCACCTCAGCAACGCTTTAGGACCGAGCCCGATAGTGGTGGTGATACGTTCAGCTCTTAACTATCTCGCCGGGAAGAAGACATGACCAACATAGTTTTTCTAGTTCAATGTACAGCTTTGATCACCGCCGCCATCCTCGTGTGGGCTTATGTCGGCGCAGTTGTCCGAAAGGTACTCTATCAGCCAAGTGAAGCTGCAGATGACTCGTTCAACCATTAGTACGCTTGGACGATATGCTTCGGCTAAGAAACTGATGGTCACTATTGAATAGTCTTAAGAAGCTCAACATGACGACGCCGACGGTCCCCAGCGCAGTGGCCGACGCAATTAGAAACATGATCACTATTTGGTATTTGACTGCCTGCAGCGGAGCCATGCCAGATATGAGTTGGCCGGTCATCATGCCAGGTAAACTGACAATGCCCACGACCATCATCGAGTTGATAATGGGAGTCATGCCGGTCCGAATCGCATGCTGTGCGGTGCTACGGGACGCCTCCCAACGCGTGGCGCCCAGGGCCAACAGCGATTCCACGCGGTCTCGGTGGGCTACCAGGGCTTCGGTATAAGTATTCAGTCCGACGGAGATCCCATTGAGTGTATTGCCAAGAACCATGCCCAGTAGTGGTATTGCATATTGCGGCTGATACCAGTGATCGATTCCTTGTAGCACGGCCAGCAGCGCAAAAGCGGTGACGCTCCACGAGCTAGCCCATATCGACAGAATGGTGTTGAACCAAATGCCAGGGTAACGACGTTGATTGCGATGGGCCGCTGTCAGTCCAGCCACAAAGGTCATCAGGCACCCCAGTCCCACCACGACATACCAGCGATCCAGGTGGAACACCCACTGCAGTACAAATCCGACAAGCACGAGTTGCACGACCGTCCGCAGGCTGGCAATGAGCAGCGACTTTTCCATGCGCAGTCGAAGCAAGATGGAGATCGCGCCACTAACGACGATCAGCCCAGACGCCAAAGCCACCTGCCAGTAGGTTATTTCGCTATACATATCGCTCCCCGAGCCATACGGATCGCCCGATCAGAAACTCGCTGTGCCTGCTGCATATCGTGAGACACCCATACGGTCGCGCGCCCTCCGCGGTGCTCTTCAGTCCAACTGGCAATCAGTTTCTCCACCAACTGGCCTGTGCCTGCATCCAGCGCCGCCGTCGGCTCATCCAAAAGCAGAACCACTGGATCGAGCTGTAGGGCTCGTAGCAATGCGGCCAACTGTGCCTCGCCACCCGAGAGGTCGCGCTGCTGTTTCGCTAAGAACGACTCATCGCGTTGCAGCGCTTCGAGCATGCGAACGATTCGGCTTGGGGCAAACTGCTTGCCATGATGGATCTTCATCAAGAACGGTTGGCGGAGGTAATCTTCGACCGTGCCTTCGGCAATGGCGGGCCGCTGGTGAAGATAAATGACTCGGCTGCGGTAGTCGGGCACCTGTGCGCCCGATACGCGCTCGCCGCGCCAGAGTACTGCGCCAGCGTCGAGCGGATCGAGCATCGCCAAGCATCGCAGCAGCAAAGTCTTTCCGCTTCCAGTGGGACCTACCAGCGCGATCCGATCGCCGGCATCGACCCCAAAGCAAACGTCATCCAGCAAGGGCCGCCCGGCGGCTAGTCGCGTTACTCCACGAGCCTGCAAGAGGCGCGGCGGTGTGTCGGATGAGGTGCTGCGTTGATTCAAGAAAATATTGGCTGCCATATGCCGCATTGTCGCACATCGGCGGCCAAACGGAACACGCTGTGCCGAGTGCTAACCAGACTTTTCAGCACCACGAGAAATCGAGAAAATCCGGGTATTTTGAGCGAACGAGCGCATCATTCGAGCGCCCATGGTACCTTTTATTAAAGGGGCCGTAGCGTGAGCAGATCGACAGACGCGGCCCATTCTCGAGCCAACTTCCTAATGGGGGATACGATCGAAATGTTATTTAAGCACTCGGCGCATTTCATTCCGTTACTTGTCTCATCTGCATCGGAACCCGCACATGACTCTACTCTCTTGGAATCTATTAGCTGTTCAGTCTAATGCACCTCGCTACAGGGCGCTGCTCATCCTGTGGACGATGTTTGGCATCACTTTGTCGCTCACTGTTTGCAAGTGCCATGCACAAGCTACTGTAAGCGGTGCGGATGCAGAATCGCCGCCGAAGCCCACTTTGATTTCAGCGAACACCAGCCGTTACGGAGTAGGTCAAGTTGAAATGCCACTCTCACTTGCCGTCGCAAGTGGTTGGCATTCCGACCAGAGCCTCGAAATCAAAAGCTCGGATTGCCAGATTTGGCTAACGGTACACTCGCAGCTGAGCACCGCAGAGCCGGCTCGCCTGTCGGCTCTCAGTCTCCGGCCGTCCCCATAATTGGCTTGAGCATCAAGCCTGCCACTCAACTCAGTTCCAGGCTTACGATCACTCGCGAGCAAGCCCTGACCAATGCCACCTTTTCAAACCGCGGTGAGCATCTATTAGTGGGCGGATTTGATCGAGCGGCTCACCTTTTGGATGCCCGAGAGCTACGGGAGCTGCTTGTTTTACGCGGTCATCAGAGTGTGATTTGGACAGTTGCATTGTCGCCCAATGGAAGACTGGCAGTGACGGGAAGCGAAGACCGAACACTCCGCTTTTGGAACGCCCAGACGGGACAGGAGCTGCGCAGGTTTCTCGCTGATGGAATCTATTCCTGCGCAAGATTCTCTGCCGATGGCAAGTCTGTCTTCGCCACCAACTGGGACGGAAAAGTACGCATCATTGAACTTCCCAGCTTCAGGCTCAAGCCTACAATCGTCTGTGAACAACCAGCCCTAGACATCGCAATCTTCCACGACGGCAAGCGATTCTTGGTCGGTACGCCATCCGGCGAGATACTCCTTTACGACGTAGCCACCAGGCAATTAGTCCAGCGATTTTCCGGACATACGGCGACGGTGCACAGCGTCGCCCTGTTCGCTGACGGAAAGCACTTTTTATCAGCTAGCCACGATCACACCTTGCGATTATGGAATGTAGCCGCCAGCTCAACCGACGCAATCTATCGCGGGCACACCGCAGCGGTACACGAGGTTCGACTGGCGCCGCGTGAAAGTGAGTTCGTTTCCTGCAGTGCAGATGGCACCGTGCGGCTTTGGGATCTCAACTCAGCAACTCCCTTGGCAAGCTTTTCGGCAGGCAGAGACATCCGCGGGATTAGTATTTCTCCAGATGGTTCAACCGTCGCTGCTGTCAGCATGGACGGCACTTTGCAACTGCTGATGATCAGTGACGCCCAGAGTAAATGAAGGACGATGCGGACATCAGTTTTTCAGAGAAGTTTTTTACTAGGTTGGAAGAGCGGTCTGCAAGAGTGGAGAGTGGAGAGTGGGGAAGTGGGACGTAGTCAAGGGGCGTGGTCAAGTGGCATGGTCAAGTGGCGTGGTCAAGGGGCGGAGGTAAATGGCAAGTGGGTGAGGGGTGAGGGGAGAGGGGAGAGGGGAGAACGACGCGGAGCGTCGTGCCACACTGCTCGCCGCGGATTCTGCTTAGCTGCGACCAACATCGTCAGCCGGCGACGAGGGGCGACTTTTTAGCCAACCATCTTCTAACCTTATACCACTGGTTGGAGCTCGACCAATGTCTTCTAAGAATGGTATGGGGAGGTAGATGAGTGCGGAGGGGAGAACGACGCGGAGCGTCGTGCCACACTGCTGCGCCGGTTTGCAGAGTGGTCTGCAGAAGTGAGACGCTGAGTGGCGCAGAGAGCGACTTCTAACGAGTCAGTCGTGGCTTCTCTGCGGTCATCAGCGTCATCAGCGTCTCTGCTTTTTCGGCATTTCTACTGTTCGGTAGACGCTACCTCACCACCGTTGCGAGTTCCCAACGCGCTGTAGATCAGTAGATCAATCGAATTGGACAAGAACTTGACCGAGCCATCACCAATGCCGAAGTTAGCCCCACCGGTATGGTTGCTGCCGAAACTGAGTTCGTAGGCAGCAAAGGCAGCCGAGCCCTGATCGACGTGCGGCAAGTTCATTCTGACTCCGGTTGAACCTAAGACTTCTGACATGTCGCCCTGTCCTGTCGTATCGATGTCATCGCTGCCGATCGCCCAGTGATCTTTGCGGCCGAAGTTGGGCGCGTTGTTTTCGCGAACGACGCCCATATCGGGAATCGTGTACAAGTCGGGTTCAGCTTCGCCGATCGAGATCGTATTGGACGTTCCGTCGCTGATCGAGCCCATGGTCGCCCCGCCCAGCCCATAGCCTTTGCCATCGCGTACGATGCGTTGATGATGCATCTTCTGAATGAAGATCCCATCGAGGTCGGCGATGGCTTCGGTGTTGCCAGTCCCACCCCAGGGCGCGGGTACATTCTGTTGTCGTCGATCATTCGTCAATTTCCCTGAGACGCAACCAAGATAATTCATCGGTGCGCGGCGTTGGACGATCCAGTTGTCACCAGAGATATCAGCGATGGACATCGGAACGGCCGACGATGGGCAACGATACGGAGGAATGTTAGCTTCACAAGCAAAGATGTTTTTGAACTGAGCATACGACCGGTCGTTCAGCGCCGTCTGACCATCGATGCCAGGCAGACCGCAGGCAAATTGGAAATTGCCACCGCTGTCCTCTTGAAAGGTTAGCGTTTCATACAGATTACCCTGTTCGATGAACGGCAAAATGAGTGCGGACCAAGCTGTCCCCACACCAAACTCGGCCGCCATGGGAAAGGCCTTGTGCACATCGTGAAAGTTGTGAGTGGCCAGCACAATATTCTTGACATTGTTTTGACAACTCATACGCCGCGCCGCTTCGCGCGCCGCTTGCACAGCGGGGAGCAGCAGCCCGACTAAAATGCCGATGATGGCAATCACCACCAGCAGCTCGACGAGCGTAAACGCATGGCTGCGTTTCAGATGAGACATGACTGAACTCCTTGAGAAAGAAACAGAACTACTTGGATTTGATGTCAAAATCGAAATTATTTTCGCCGCTGACAACGGTCACTTTTTCAGTGGTCGTGCTCGGCTCTTCGTATACGCTCGGAAATAAATTGCGAACTCCGCCGCTCACCTCACTTGGCTTGACCGTAAACGGCAGTGGCTTGCCCGCCTTGTCCACCCAAGCCACGAACGTGACCTTGTACTTGCCCGGCCAGATCCCCTCATCGCCTTGAGGATGCTTGATTTCGAACGCCCCGTTCTCATCGGTCACACCGAAGCCAAAACCATGTCGGTCGGGATCAAATTTTTGAGCGTCAGGGAAGAAGCCAACCTTACAGTTCGCAACCGGTTTGCCATCCAGCTTCAGAGTCCCATGCGCGGTTTGCATCTGCGGCTTGCACCCACCAACCAAAGCAACCGAGGCAACCATTAACACAGCAGTGATACGCTGAAACCACATTCGATGAACCCTCGCAAGATACGAAAAATACAACTGCAATAAAGCTCGCCCGTGACTGTTGTTGGTGCAAGTTGTTAGTGGACAAGCTGTTGGTGGACAATCTCTTGGCGGCCAGCCTCTGGCCAACTAACAATTTCAAGTGGTTAAAAATTACAGCAAACAGCTTCTACGACGACCGCTTCAACCTTACATAATCGCCCTACAACACCGCCACACCATTGGCGCAGACCTTGCCCTAACATTAAGTAAACTACATTTTTGGCCAATCTGTCAACAATCTTCGTGGCAAAATGCTGCATTACTCAGCAATAAAACCGCCTTAACATGGCGACAGCGAGGGAAAAAACCACTTTGGTTGAGGATATTGCTGCATCGAGGGCCGCCCGCTACCGCTCTGTATTGGTGCCAGTAGGTTGCTTGCCTGTCCACTTGAGCACGCCGTTGGCCAGGCTCTGAGCCCAAGCTGACAAGCTTGGAATCAGCGACCGCAGGGGGCGCTGATTGAGAAAATTGAATAGTCCAAGGTCTGCCGCGATGGCAACCGACTAGCGACGCCGGCGGCGCCAGCCGAAGCCGGCCAGCGAAACGACTCCAAGCAGCCCCAACGACGTTGGCTCCGGTACGGCCACGACTAGGTTTGCAGGAACGGAACTAACCTGCGACGT
>CAKQWG010000037.1 GCA_934278005.1 uncultured Pirellulaceae bacterium
CGCTGGAGCAGCACAACGTGACCGTTAGACTTGCTCCGAATGCGGCTAGACTGACTTGGCGGATAGCAGCTCTCATAGTCGCCATTCCGTTGCGTGGGAAAAACAGGATTTTACGCATAGCAATCCTCGAATGCATCCTTGCTAGTTGGTCACGTGCTCCCCGCGCTGCAGCGCATCCCGTGGGATCGCTGCGCGCGGATAGACGCTAAAAATCGAACTCTAAATTCCCACGGTTGCTTTCCGCTGTAGGCGGCTAAACAAGCTTCGGGGCGCTGTCGTCAAACTCAACACTCTCTCTAAACTCAACCCTACTGGTCATTAGACTTCAGCTGGTCCACCACCGGCACCAGCGAAGTCTTGCGGACCAGCGACAATATCTTCTTGGCATCGCTCTCATAGTGAGTGAAGCCATGCACGAGTAAGTAATCTTCGTAGGCCACGACCTCGACGTCGCTGTTGGGCACTAATCTACCGACTGAGCGTGACATTTCTGCGGCCATATCGGACAGACTCTGCGAGCCACGGACTGCGCTGGCAACCGACACTTCATGAATCTCAACTTGACGTTCTCCGCTGTCGTTGACCATCACCAGTGCAATGCGGGTATCACCCGGACGCAGGCCAACAAGCGAGACAGTGCTCTCACCGGTTTGCATCAGTTGACAGATGCCCGGATGCTCGACGGACAGCTCCGTGATAACGAACTGCGCGGTGAGAGTTTGCGATTGCTGCAGCCCTAGTGTCAAAGTCGGGTGCGGTTGGCTGGCAGGGCTCCCGAGCAGCTTGCCCGTGGACTCGGAAGGGTGCTCCGGCACAACGCTAGTCCGAGATGCGAAGCTGGCTTTCACCTTGGGCTGAGTCTCGTGCTGCTCGACTCGCGGCGAAGGCGCAACGCGAGCAAAACGCTCCATAGAGGGCAGTGGCGCGGCCGTAGCCATGGTACCCATCGCCTCCGCCATGCGGCTCTTTACTAGCGGCGCGGGTTCGCCTTCGATGCGAACTTGCATCCCTCCGCTAGTTGGCGGGAACTGCGGCCGCCCGACCTCATCGAAGGCAGCGTCTGGCCGGGTCGAAGTGGTCTTTTTTGCGGGTGAGACTGCGAACGACTGGGCTTGTGCAGACTGGGCCTGTGTCGGCTGAGCCTGATGTGATTGAACCGGTTGTGATTGAACCGGCTGTGCCCCCACCGGCTGGGCTTTCATCGGCATCTGCGAAGCACTGCTCAAATGCAACGCAACACCGCGCTCGCTCGGCTGAGCCTCGGGCGCATCTGTATCGGACAAAGCGTAGGTCTGAGCCGGTTTAGCTGAGTTACTTGCCGCTGATGCAGGTGTGCTGCGCGCGGTGGCTCCACGACTGGACTCCGAAAGATCAGCCTGGGGCTCCACCGACGTATCGTTCAGGCTTAGATTTACCGACTGCGTGGACGGGTGCCGCGTGGTCAAACTCAGCGACTTGGCAGGCTGAATCAGCTCTGGCTGCCGGCCGGCCGATGCAGGAGTTGAGCTGAGCGTGGCGGCCACAGCGGTCGTCACAGCGGCGGAACTAGCCGCCGGCAGAGCTGGCTGCATCATGTCCATCGGAATGGCAATGTCGATCAGTGACTGCGACAACGCGTCAAAGTCCTCTGCCTGCTGCGCTGTGATTGGGGCCACTGGCGTTTGCCCCCGGGTACTCGGCAGCTCTTGCGAAGCGGACTGCGGCGGCGACTTGAGGGCTGGCTTGAGGGATGACTGCACGGAAGACTCAGCGGACGAAGCCACAGACGACTCTATAGAAACAGCCGCCGGTTGCAGCGAGGGCAGACCACGCGAGGCTCCGCTGAGCTGAGCGGCCGGTAGGGCCGGCATTGCCATCGGCGAAGGCAGCGCGGGTGCAGACTCGTTAGCCGACTCGCGACGCACGGACTGCGTTCCAGAAGCTGGAACCACCTGCGCAGAGACGGTCGGACCAGCAACCGGGTGCTCGGAGACCAGCCGCGAAGGGACGGCTTGCAAATGCATAGCTGGCAGCGAGGCTCGATTGAGTGCGGCCTGGGCGACTTCACAAGTCGCGTCCGGGGCGTGGCACATCGCTGGATTTTGGTGCACAGCGTGGTGGTGCAGGCCCACCAGAGCAACCAGCCGATCCAGTTTCTGATGCTGTTTGCTACTGGGTGTCGTGGTCTGGTTCAGTGGGCTAGGCCCGAACGGATAGGGCAGCAGCCCAGCTGCTTGGTGATCGGGGTGATCAAGCTGCAATGGACTGGCCTGGATCGATGTCAGCTGGGCAGGCAGCGAGCGTGGCAGCGTTTCGACGGCCAAAGATAGGCTCGGTGCGGCCGTTAGTGCCAACGCGAAAGCCAATCGCAAGCGGCGGCGCGTGGAGTGTTTATGGCTGTGGCAGTTGCTGCGCGTTCTCATCACGACCCCCTTAACAGTAATGAAAGCAACTCCCAGATGCTTAGCTAAGTGCCGTGAGGCCAACTTGCTTTCGCAGCATCTGGAGCGCGTTACTGGTGAGGTATCGGGAAGCGACGATGTAAAAGTTAAACGTTTTTAACGCTTGCAACCATTGTATTGGTAATAACATCCTCGCATGGGTGCGAGGATGTTAGATTTCATGCTAGCAAAAGCGTCTTAGGCCGGTTTTCCTTCAACCCGTGGCATCGACTCGATAGCTTTGTCGATCAGTCCGTACTCGACGGCCTCCTCGGCAGACATAAAGCGGTCGCGGTCGGTATCGCGCTCGATGGCTTCGAGCGTTTGACCGGTGTGCTTGAGCAGGATCTCATTCAACTTGCGCTTGATGCGTTTGAATTCGGCTGCGTGAATCATGATCTCCTCAGCCGTGCCCTGCATACCGGCCAGCGGCTGGTGGATCATGATGCGAGCATTGGGAAGCGCATAGCGTTTGTTTTTAGCCCCAGCCGCTAATAGCACCGCACCCATCGAGGCCGCTTGCCCGATGCAGTAGGTAGCCACGTCGCAGGAGACAAATTGCATCGTATCGTAGATGGCGAGTCCCGCGCTGACGCTTCCGCCGGGTGAATTGATGTACAAATGGATGTCGGCCTTGGGGTCGTCCGATTGCAAGAACAGCATCTGCGCCACGAGCGCATTGGCTACTTCATCGTTGACCTGCGAACCCAAAAAGATAATACGGTCTTTGAGCAGTCGACTATAGACGTCGTAAACGCGTTCTTCGCGACCGCTTTTCTCAATCACATAGGGGATCATGGGCATGGTATATATTCCGTTAAACAGGTGTTTTGTATGACATCAGCGATGGGCGAGCTGCGAGCGCAGCGGCGTATAAGCACCGCAATGCTCTACGCCTTTTCGTCGTCTCCGGGCTCCATGGGAGGCTTGGTCAGAATCTGATCCACTAAGCCGTACTCCAACGCCGCTTGGGCAGTCAAGAAGAAATCGCGATCCGAATCCTTGGCAATTTCATCTCCGGTCTTCCCGCAGTGATCGGCCAAGATTTGGTTGAGCAGCGTGCGATAGCGCAGGATCTCATTGGCCTGGATTTCAATATCGGAAATCTGACCTTGAACGCCGCCAGCAGGCTGGTGCACCATCACTCGGCTGTGAGGCAGACAGAAACGCTTGCCTTTGGTGCCACCGGCTAGCAGTACGGCCGCTCCACTGGCAGCTTGTCCGACGCAATAAGTGGCGATCGGACAGGAGAGAATCTGCATGGTGTCGTAGATAGCGAGCGTGGCAATCACGTCGCCACCGGGGCTATTGATGTAGAAGTGAATGTCCTTGCGACGATGCTCGCTCTGCAAATAGAGCAATTTCATGACTACTTCGTTGGCATTACCCGTGTGAATCTCGCCTTGGAGAAAAACGATGCGATTTTCCAACAGTAGATCGCCCAGCGTCAGTTGACGCTGGCGTTGATAGCTGGCCGACGCATAGGAATTAGTGATCTGATCCAATGGGCTGGCCGCGTGAAAAGGGCTAGCGGATTGGTAGCGGCTCGAGTCTTCGGATGGGCTGCGATCCTCGCTTGGGCGAAAATCATACGGGCTGGCAGGATTCAACTTGCACTCCTTGATAGTTGTTCATTACGCAGGTCTGGGCACAGCTTTGCCTGTGCGCACGATGACCCACAGAATATACATTGCAAAGCCATTTGGATGTTTTAGATACAGGACTTTTCCTTAGTTTACCCCTAAGAATCGTCCCGACATGACTCGCTAGCAGCGGATTCTCAGCGAGGCTCCCTCTTGCCCGCCCGATGCACTGAAGATCGCGCCATCAGCCACGCCGCAAGTCGCCCTACCGACTGCCCGACGAAGCCTGAGAGACGAAGCCTGCCGCAGCGCCAAAATCGCGAATATAGAACACCGTCCACTATCCCCACTCACAACCACTTGCAGGCGGAAAGATAAGAAGAAAAAAGTGGAGGTGGACCCAGAAAAGAAAAGGGAAGGCTAGCAAGAAAAAAATGCCACCTCAACTGCGCGGTTCTACAACCGCGCGCGTCGAGCTGGCATTTTTACTGCAACACGGTCGCGCTGCGGCGACTATTCGTCAGTCTTTTCTTTTCCAGGCAGCTTGAGTGCACCTGGTGTCGTCGGTTCGTTGTCGTGTTTGGCTTCTGGAATGTCCGTATAATCACCAGCAATGGTGAAGTCGATGTCCGAGGACTCTGGATCGCTCTTGAGAAAACTCAGATCCTCTTTATCCTTAACTTTGCCGGCAGCCACGATGCGTGCGATGACTTGCCGCTCAATGATTTGGTTGCGAATCGCATCCATCTGCCCGGACTTTTCCAGTCGCGCCCGAATGCGGCGTGGGCTGGAATCGTTCTGTTCGGCGATCAGATCGATTTCGGCGTCGTATTCAGCAGCCGTCGGCTCGACCTTCAGATCTTCCGCAATCTTTTCCAACACAAAGTGTTCACGCAAGGCATGAATAGTCGATTGCCGCGCGTTCAATCGCGCGGTGTTTAAATAGCTATTCACTTGCTGCTGGTTGAATCCGCTGCGCTGCAGTTCGAGCACCATGCGCTGAAGTTCGCGATTGGTCTGGCGGCGGATCAATGACTCAGGCATTTCCCAATCGGCGTTTTTAGTCAGCTCGTCGACGATCTGCTTGCGGAGAGCTTGCTGCTGATGGTATTCAAACTGGCGTTCCAATTCCGACCGCACGAAATCTCGCAGATCTTTGGTATCGTCAAAGCCCAGTTGATCGAGCATCGCTGGGCCGATCTCGTTGACCTGAATCCGCTTAGCTTCGACGATATGGAATTCGATCGTGACCTGTTTGCCGCGCAGATCGACCACCGCCGCATCGTCGGACATAGTGACGTTGGCGGTGAAGTTATCTCCTTCGCGTTTGCCAATGATCAGGCTGCCAAAGTCTTCTACGATCGCGTCGCCGAAATTCAACTGCTTGGCAACGGTGACCTCTTCTTGATTGAAGCTGTTGATCACTTTGCCATCGAGCGAAAACTCGGCGTCGAGCGATACATTGTCGCCCATTTCGATGGGGCCATCGACGGCTTCTCCTGGCATGAAGCGTTTGAGCGTGCGCGCCAGGTGTTCATCGACGTGCTTGTCGGTCAACTCGCATGTTGGCCGCTCAAGAGCCAAGCCCTCCCATGCGGGAGTGTCGAAGTCAGGGCGGACTTCGATGCGGAATTCGTACTTGAAGTCCCCTTCGTCGGGCAACTCAACCGCTTTGTAATCGAAGTCGGGCTCGCTGATCGCCGAGAAGTGATCGCCTTCGGTGATCTGCTGCAAGCTATCCATAACCAACGTGCTTTTGACTTGGTCGTTGACCTGCTCTTTAAAGCGCGACTCGACCAACTTACGCGGCGCCTTGCCGGCTCGGAAGCCTGGCAACTCCGCCTTAGGAGCCACTTCGCTGAAAGCCTCTTGGCGGTATCGCTCCACCTCTGCTCGTGGGATAATAACGACCACGTGACGTTCACAAGTCGATGTCACATCTACTTTAACGTCAATCTGGAGCGGCTTCTTGAGAGACTCTACAGGCGTTGCTTCCGATTCCGTATCCGTGGCGGCCATATCCGAAATACTCCGGTCTACACTATGGTGTGAGGAACAATTGATTTGTCTAACGGTCAAGAAACGAGCGGCAATGGAACAATGAACGGATCCATTGCCGTCGACACGCGAGAATTGGTTTGGCGGCGATTGTAAAATAGAATCGGCAAACCGGTCGAGAGCGGGCGATGGGATTCGAACCCACGACAACAACGTTGGCAACGTTGTGCTCTACCAACTGAGCTACGCCCGCACCTATGCTATGCTACCGGTTTGCCGAATGAATCGACACCATCATCAAGAAAGCACGTGCTCTTCCCTATGATTTGTGCCGATTATATGGTTAGTCTCTGGCGACGCAAGAGATGATACCACCGAACCGTGGCTACACTGACAAATTTTAGTTCACCAGCCCACCAGGATGTTTTATGCTAATTGCCAATCAGCCACCTGACAAGCCGGCACACTCTAGGTTTCACAGTGGTTCGGCTAATCGTACTCGCCGGCTGCAGACTTTCCAGTGGGGTTGCCGAATTCCCCGGACATCGCTGAGCTGGGCTGCGGAAAAAGCAGTTATTTTCTTTTTTGCGATCTGTGGGGCCTGTTCGGGACCGGCCGCCCCGGTGCAAGCCGGGCTGTCCGCTGCCGATGTCGTCATCGCCGTTAACGCCAAGTCGCTCAATTCGCGCACTTTGGCCAATCACTATGTCAGCCTGCGGCGTGTGCCGGCGATCAACGTAGTGGTCCTAGAGGACGTGCCCAGCTCTGAAGTCATCAGCGTCGATGACTTTCGCAGCAAAATCTTGATGCCGCTGTTGCAGGAACTCAATCGCCGACAGCTGCTCGACCACATCCAGTGCGTCGCCTACTCGGCAGATTTTCCGACGGCCATCGACATTTCTAGCGATCTGGCGGAGCTTAAGGATCGACATCAAATCTTCACACCGGTCGGATCGATCAATGCCCTAACCTACCTGTACGCCGACGTGCTAGCCAAAAACCCGGCATACATCGCGCTGCACTCGAACTTCTATGCGCGCCGCGAAGTAGAGAATTACTTTACCAACCCCAGCGGGACGGCTACTGAGCAGGCGTGGAATAAAATTCAGCAGTGGATCAGCGACGGCGAGCACGCGCAGGCCGCCGATGCGCTCGAGGCGATGCTAAAAGAACAACCACACCAACACCCCATCGCCTACCTGGCGGCCAGCCAAGCAGCCATGAGCGGCGACAGCGACCGCGCGATCAGGCTGCTCAGACAAGCGGTTGCGGCGGGCTGGAATTCAAGTCGCTACTTAAAGAACGACCAACGCTTCGCCTCGCTCCGCGATCAAGCGGACTTCCAAGTTATCGAACTACTGCTAGATGATAACATTCGCGAGATGCAGCCACCCCAAGCCTTCGACGCGCGAATCTCTTGGACGCCCAACGGCCTGGCCACCAACGACCCTAAACTCGGCAAACGCTACCTGCTAAGCACCGTGCTGGGCGTTACCCGCGGGGCCGGCACCAACTTGCCTGAAGCCATTGCAGCCCTCCAGCGGTCAACCACCGCCGACTACACCCACCCGGCCGGCAAGTTCTACTTCAGCTTGACCAGCGACGTGCGCACGACGACTCGCCAGTGGGGCTTTATCTCAGCCGTCGATGACCTGAAACTTTTGGGCTATGAGGCAGAGATTATTAGCGACCCGCTACCACAAGGCAAAAAGGACATTCTAGGAGCGCAAATCGGGACGCCGAGCTATAACTGGAGCAGTTCCGGCAGCCACTTTCTGCCGGGGGCCATAGCGGACAACCTGACCAGCATGGGCGGCGTGATGACGGGCGGCGGCGGACAGACCACCCTCAGCGAACTGCTGCGAGCTGGTGCGGCGGGCAGTAGCGGAACTGTCACCGAACCCTACGCGCTTCAAGAAAAATTCCCGCACGCACAGATGTACGTCGCTTACGCCCGTGGAGCCAGCCTTGCCGAAGCCTTTTACAGCTACGTCACCGGCCCCTACCAGCTACTTATTGTGGGGGACCCGCTCTGCCAACCCTGCTCGCACGCTCCGCAGCCGCAGGTGGACACCGAGCTTAGGCAGCTCGCAGTCGGCGAGCCGCTGAGACTGAAGATTCCGGCCAGTGGCATGAACTACAGCGAGTGGCTCGAAGCGTCACAACCCGTCGCCAAGCGCACCGCACCGCTGCAAACGATGGCTATGCGGATGACGCTCGACGGCACTCGCCCACGCACCGTGCCGGCCCAGACCGAAATGAATATAGCCCTCACAGGTGCTGCGCCTGGTTATCACGAGATCGTGCTGAGGGCTTATGCCGAAGGCCCGCTCGCTCCCAGCTCAAGCCTCACACTGCCACTGTGGATCGGGCCCAGCCAGAGTCTGATGCTAGAGATTTCAGGCGCTAAGCCGGCGGTGGCCGCCGCGTCAGGCAAGTCATCGAGCCCTCCTACACAGACCCAGCCCATGCCGCAGATCTCGCTCCAAGCCGGGTCTGTCGCGGTCACAGTCACCGCGAACTTGACCGCCGCCAAGACTGCTCAGCCAGCAACGACGGACGCTGTAAAGGACGCTGTAAAGGACGCCGAAAAGGACGCTGTAAACGCCGAAAAGAACGCCGAAAAGGACGCCGAAAAGGACGCCGAAAAGGACGCTGTAAAGGACGCTAAGACGGACGCTAAGACGGACGCTGGAGTGGGACCTCCAAAGCAAGCCAAACAGGCAGCAGAGCACATCGCCGAGCAGCACGCTAAAGACGATGCCGACAGAGCCGCTTCCGATGGGCTCGAGAGCTCTAAGGGCGATGCTTCGCTAGCCCACGCGGAGATTAGCCTATGGCACGACGCGGAACAGCTGGAGATCGCCAGCGGCCCCAGCGGCCAGTTCAACATTCCCCTGCAGCGTCTGGGCATGGGCCCTGTACGGCTGCACGCGCAGGCCGAGCTGCCCGGCGGCCAAGTAGTCAAAAGCCGGCCACTGTGGTTGGAGGTCCTGCCCTAGCCCTTAAGTGGCGTAAGGTTCTAGCTTGCGGCCCATGGCATAAGCTTCTAGCTTGCGACAACTTTCTCTTTCGCCCATGGCAAGCAAGATGCTTAGCCCACTCCCACCATAAAAACCGATCCCCACCTCGGCGAACGCGGCGAGGTAGTTAAGATCATAATCTGACAGCGTTAATCTCTGACAGCGTTAATCACTGCTCACCTACTCACGGACGAAAACCGACAATGGCCCCTGTGGACCGCAAGAAGAAAAATTGGCGCAAGGACGATGACCGTCCGTCGCAACCCATTTTGGATAGAACTCCGCCGTGCGATGTACCAGCTGAAATGGCGGTGCTCGGGAGCATTCTATTGCTGCCCGACGTGTGCGATGACTTGGTCATGATTCTCAAAGCGGACGACTTCTACGACGATGCCAACCGCAAACTCTACCAACACATGACGGACATGGTCGATCTCGGTCAAAAGATCGACATCACCCTGCTGGTCAATCGCCTCAAAGCGGCCAACGACTATGAAGCCGTGGGCGGAAGTGCCTATCTAGCCAACTTGGCCAATAGTGTTCCCAACGCGGCTCACGCTGTCTATTACGCACAAATCGTGCGCAGCAAGGGGACGTTCCGCAAGTTGATCGAGGCCGGTACTTCGATCCTGAAAGACGCTTACGACGAATCCTTCGAAGCTCGCGAGCTGCTCAGCCAGGCCGAGCAACGCGTGTTCCAGATCCAAGATGATCGCGGCGGCCAGACGGCCGAGAGCATCGGTGACTTGGTGCACAATGCCATGGAACGCATCGATGCGCGCATGCAGGGGACGCATTCAGACGGTGGCGTGGACACCCACTTCACCGACTTTGACGCCATGAGCGGCGGCATGCACAACGGCGAATTGCTGATCCTGGCCGCCCGTCCGAGTATGGGAAAGACCGCTTTTGCACTGAACATCGCCGAGAACGTAACGTTGCTCGGAGGCGCACCCGTACTATTTGTCAGCTTGGAAATGTCGGGCATTGAACTGGCCGACCGCTTGCTGTGCTCGGTAGCACGCGTCAACGGGCACCGCCTGCGCAACGGTACGATCAGCCAGGATGACCGCAAGCGGCTCGTGGAAAAGGCCATGGAAGTTAGCAACGCACCGCTCTACGTCGACGATTCCCCTACGCGCACGGTCAGCGAAATAGCTGCTGTCGCTCGGCGAATTCGCCAGCGTGAGAAGAGGTTGGGTCTGATTGTCATCGATTACCTACAGCTCATCGAGCCCGACAATCCCAAGGATCCGCGCCAGGAGCAGGTAGCCAAGATCGCGCGGCGACTGAAGGGGCTGGCTCGCGAGCAATTGGTCCCGGTACTGTGCTTGGCCCAGCTCAATCGTCAAGCTGAAGAGGGCAAGGACCATCGCCCGCGATTGAGCCACCTGCGCGAATCAGGCGCCATCGAGCAGGACGCCGATGTGGTGATGTTCGTACACCGCGAGGAGTATTACCACCGCGGAGACGAAGCCAGCCAATACGCTGGCCAAGCTGAGATCATCATCGCCAAACAGCGCAATGGTCCCGTCGGTGACATCGAACTGAGCTGGGAAAAAGAATTCACGCGCTTCCAGGATCGAGCGCCGGAGCGGCACAGCGAGTTCGATAGCTACGCCGAATTCCAATCCCCAGGTGGGTTCTAGCCGCGACCTGCGGTCGGGCTGCGGCTGCGGTCAGGCTCTGCGCACATTCGCGCCGATCAGCGGGTCCTGCCTGCACCTGCATAGTCGGCCTCTGCGCGCCGATCTGTCTGCCGGTGCTGCGCAGCTTTTATCCACCATCAAACCCTGCGTGATTCGCCGACTACTCCAGCTAGGCCTAAGACAAATGCAGCCGCCGAATGGCTTGTTTGATGCCGAGCCGCAGCAGGCCGCAGATGACGAGGCGATTTGGTTAGCAGGGGGTGGCGCGCGGCGCAGCTCAAGGCGGCTCGGCAAATCGGAGCAGGGCAGGGCAAGCGAGCTTAATTCAGCCTAAGCTTCCAGGCCATGCGTTTCGATAATGGTCGCAGCACCAGGCGTCAGGCGGCGGAGCTTGGCTACAATCACCGCTTTATCAGCGGAGCTGGCTTTTTCGGCACGAGCCAAAAGTCGGGTAACCTGCTTGCGGCGATGACGGCGGCGGCGAAGCTCGCGAGTTCTTTCTGTTCCCATAGCGCGAAAAAATCCTATGATTCTTGATAGCTGGTTGCGGATAGCTGAATGCGTTGCGGTTAGCTGCGTGCATTGACAAGGCACGAAAACGTCCTGGTCCCCCCAAAGCGTAGTGTCGCCGGGGCGATCGGTCAATCCACATCTGCAAAACGGCTCGCGCCCACACAGCTACTCGCGCCAATAAACTTACTCATGCCAATAAAACTGCTCACACCGCTCAACCCGCTCTTGCCTGTAAACCCGCTCTTGCCTGTAAAACTGTGCTGCAAAAGCATCGGGACAGATAGCTCGAGCGAGCGAATGAGCAGGTGCCCTGGAAATTACCTCATCTGTTTGTCAAGATAGGCCGCACAGCGTAGCGCGGCTGCCGCCTTTATAGTTGCCTCGGCGAGTGTCAGTGGACACTATTTGAGTGCCAGTCGACATGATTACAGCCCCTCACTAACCCCCAAGAAAATCGAACCGGAATCACCGATGAGCAGCGAACCAATGGCAGTCGTATTGGCGGCGGGCAAAGGGACTCGCATGAAAAGCGACCTACCCAAAGTCCTCTTCCCAGTTTTGGGACGAGCCATGATCCACTGGGTACTCGACGCACTCAATGCCGCCGGCGTCCAGCGGATCGTCGTCGTGGTCGGCTATCGCAGCGCAGATGTGCGTAGCGAACTGTCCGCTCGCAAGGGAGTCAGCTTTGCGTTGCAGGACCAGCAATTGGGCACCGGTCATGCTGTCGAGATGTGCCGCTCGCAGTTGCAAAGCCACTCGGGGCCACTGCTGGTTGTAGCGGGCGATTCGCCGCTGATCCAAGCCACTTCGCTGCACAAGCTTCTCGGTCACTTCGGCAGCGGAGACTGGGACTGCCTGCTGGGGACACTCCTCAAAGACGACCCCACTGGCCTAGGCCGCATCGTGCGTACGCCGGCCGGCGAGTTCAGCCGGATCGTAGAGCATAAAGACGCCAGCTTGGCCGAACGAACGATCAAGGAAGTTAATATGAGCACCTACCTGTTCCGCACGCCGGAGCTGCTGTGGGCACTCTCGCGACTGGAAAATTCCAACGCGCAGGGGGAGTTTTATTTGACCGACTGCCCACAGATCCTCAAGGACAACGGCCGGAAAGTCGACGCGCTGCCCGTACTTGAGCCTTGCGAATCCCTCAGCATCAATACAATTGAAGAGCTTGCCATTGTGGAATCCAAAATGCGCGAGATGGGCTACGCTTAAGGTCATGCGGCCAGTAATGCAGCGCCTGACCGGCGTCTCCACCCGACCCAGACACGCGGATAGCGCGTAGACTATTCATCACTCGCAGCCTTAGCCGGGAAGCTAGCTTTTCCGCTGTCGCTTGCAAACAAATTCATGAATAATCCGCGGGTTCCTCGCACGGCGTCGCAACGCAGAGCTCATTCAGCGGCACTGCTACCGGCGGTGCGCTGCTCATATCGCACACAAAAATCGCTTACACAGATGCTTACCACCCCGCACACCACTTACTTCCAGCGACCCAGCATGCGTGAACTGAAAATCTTGAGCGGTCGAGCCAACCCGGAATTGGCCCGCGACATTTGCAATTCGCTGCATTTGGAGCTGGGCTCGGTGTCGCTAGGGAAGTTCCCTGATGGTGAAAATTACTGCAAGATCGATGACGACGTGCGCGGCCGCGACGTATTTTTGATCCAACCTACCTGCCCACCGGTCAACGACCACCTGATGGAACTGCTGATCATGATCGACAGCTGCAAGCGCGCCAGCGCAGCCCGGGTGACCGCTGTCATTCCGTATTACGGATACGCTCGGCAAGACCGCAAGGACGAAGGTCGAGTCCCTATCACTGCCAAGCTCGTAGCCAACATGATCGCTCGGGCCGGCGCCGATCGCGTGCTGACCATGGATCTACATGCGCCGCAGATCCAAGGCTTCTTCGATGTGCCGGTAGATCACCTGTATGCGGCCCCGGTGTTGAATCAGAACTTTCTAGACATGGGCTATGACCAAGACGAAATCGTGGTCGTCAGTCCCGACCAGGGGAGCATCAAGCGTGCCATCGGCCACTCAAAGCGACTGGGCGGGCAACTGGCGATCGTCGATAAACGCCGCGATAGCGCTCTGGTCACCAAGCAAAAAAACATCATTGGGGCCTCGGTCGAAGGCAAGGTGTGCCTGATGTTCGACGACATGATTAGCACAGCGGGCTCTATTTGCGGCGCTGCCGAACTGGTCCACCAACAGGGGGCTCGAGAGATTCACTTGGCAGCCACGCATGGAGTGCTATGCGGACAAGCCATCGAGCGCATTCGCGTGGCGCCAGTCAAGTCGGTGTGCGTGACCAACAGCATTCCGCTGACCCCAGAAAAACGACTCGATTCCATCAAAGTCGTCTCCGTCGCACCCTTGCTAGCCGAAGCCATTCGCCGCATCCACCACGACCAATCCATCAGCGCGATGTTCCCCCCGCCGCCGCCGAACAACTAACGCCTGTCCCCACAACTACCTGTCCCCACAACTACCTGTCCCCACAACTAAGGGTTATGGTCTAAGGTTTTTCATTGCGAAACACAGCCACGATGTCTTCAACTGGGACGACAAACAGTTGATTTGCAGGATCGAAATCGACCGGAATGGCATTTTTGGGATGGAACAATATCTTGTCATACTGCCGCAGCGGCACGTCCTCATCGTGAGCCACCTGCTGGCTAATCGTCACAATCCGGCCCGTGATCGTTGGGATTTCCGCCGCATCGGGCAAGGCGATTCCACCTTTCGTCTCCCGCTTGGGCTCGTCCTTAAGGACCAGCACGCGTCCGCCGATCGGTTCGATATATTGTAAAGCCGCTTTTTTGGTAGCCATAACCGCCTGTCAAAACGATAACGTTGATAGATATGGAAGATGATACGAAAATTGCTCAAACGCAAATTTGAGTGGAGATTGGGCAAGCTACAAAGCGATGACTAAGGACGCAAGCGGAACTGCCTGGGGGGGGAAGACAAGTACCAATTCATCGCGAGCCGTCCCTCTTTTGCCCCTGTCCGGTACTATCCAGACGCCGCACCTAGTAAAATCCACCGCTCTACAGCGGCTAAGTGGGCTGTTTGCCCTTGAAAGAAGTCTAAGTTCTGAGATACTTGCCGCTTCGAAAAATAGCTCGCTGCTATTTTAGCTCCGTTTTAGTATATTTCGACCCCAGACCTCCGCGACTCCACTACTGGACAGGCGGCTTTTTCGGGATCGTAATTTCCAGCAGGTTCGTTCTTTAGTCAGGCCATGGGATGAGTAGCGAAACACTCGAAGTCAAAAACCGTAACGAGCTAGGGACATTGGCGTCGAACCGCCTGCGGCAAACGGGTTATATCCCAGCCAACCTGTATGGCCACGGCGAACCCAACGTCAACTTGGCTGTTCGCGCAGATGCCATCAACACAATCATCCAGCAGGGCTCAAAACTGCTGTCATTGACCGGTGACATCACGGACACCGCCTTGCTGCGCGAGGTTCAGTGGGACGCCTTCGGAATCGAAGTCATGCACGTCGACCTGACCCGGGTAACGCGTTCCGAGCTGGTGGAAGTCTCACTGCCGATCGAACTGCACGGACAAGCCCCTGGACTAAGCCAGGGCGGCCAGATGAGCGTCGAGCATCACGAGCTGACCATTCGCTGCCCAGCCTCGAGCATCCCTGAACACCTCTTGATCAGCGTGTCTGCTCTGCAACTGGGGCAAGCCATCCATGCCAACGAAGTCAAGCTGCCCGATGGCGCGACGATGGTTACGCCCGAGACCGAAGTCGTGGTGCAGATCGTCAAACCTGCCGGCATGCAAGAAGACGATACAGACGGCCAAGTGGCTGAGCCGGAATTGATCGGCAAGGACGACAGCGAAGACAGTTCCAAGGACTAATTGCGGCGCAAATGCAAACCGCGTCGCTGCAACTTGGGGACGACCCATCGTTGACTACTGCCGGATCACAACTGAAAATAGCCGTTGGGCTTGGTAATCCCGGTGCTAAATACGCCGGAACGCGACATAATGTCGGCTTCGATGTACTCGACCACGTGTGCCGCGCGCACCTAGCGGCACCCATACGAGCGAAGTTCGAAGGACAACTGACGACCGTCACCGTCGGACAGACCACATTGATGCTGGTTTGGCCGCTGACGTACATGAATGAAAGTGGACGATGTGTGAAAGCGGTCGCCCAGTTTTACAAGATTGACCCTGTCCAAGATATACTGGTCATCTGCGACGATTTGAGCCTGCCGCTGGGCAAGCTCCGCATGCGCAGTAAGGGTTCCGCCGGAGGACAAAAGGGACTCAACCATATCTTGCAAGTCTTTGGAACCCAAGAGATTCCACGACTGCGGATCGGTATTGACCCTGCACCTCCCCAGTGGGAAACCGCCGATTACGTACTCGGCCGCTTCCGCAACGATGAAAAACCTGTGATCGAGCAAGCTATCCAAGAAGCCGCTGCCGCGCTGCTGACTTGGTGCCAGCACGACCTGAACTACTGCATGAATCAAATCAACTAAAAAACCAGCCAATCCACAACTCATCGGGAGTCATCAATTTTGCCAGCTACATGTTACGACTGCTTTTTCCTGTTCGACAGCAATAAATACAATCGCGATCCCGGCGGCTTAATCGCTGAGGTCCACAAGCACATCGAGGATCTCGGGGGCGAGATCCTGGCTAGCCGCCTGTGGGAAGAGCGAAAGTTGGCCTACCCCATCGATGGCCACATGAAGGGGACCTACTGGATCTCGTACTTCAATATGGAAGGCGCTCGCTTGATCGAATTCAATCGCGCTTGCCAACTGAACGAGAGCATCATGCGGTTCCTGATCACTAAGGTCGACCCACGCTTGGTAGCGCCACTGGTCGCCCACGCGCTTGGACAAGGCGAAATGCCACGGCCCGACGGCGATCGCGACTCGCGCGACCGTGATCACGATCGAGTGGCCGTATCGGTCGGCGCCGACGGCAGTGACGAAGAAGAATAGAGAAAATAGTACGCTGAAAAAAACCTGGCCAAGCAAGCGACAGGTTTTACCAACCGGCCCAAATGCCTTATAGTGAACGCTAACACCGATCGCTCGGTAATTCGCAGCGGCTCATCCAATGTTCGAACTGGCGCGCATGGATCAGTATTGAGGGACCACTGCCAGCAAGTCCCAACGCAAGATTTTACTGTAGAGCGAAATAGGCACCCGGCGTATAATTCTTTGGGCAAAGGAGATTGAAGTCGATGTCGAGCTACAACCGCGTGATACTCATGGGCCGCTTGACCCGTGATGTGCAATTGAAGTATACCCCTTCGGGGACGCCAGTGACCGAGATCGGCTTGGCGGTCAACGACCGCCGCAAAGGGCAGAATGGCGAATGGATTGACGAGACAACGTTTGTGGAAGTCACGTTTTGGGGTCGGACAGCGGAGGTTGCCTCCGAGTACTTGAGCAAGGGCTCGCCAGTATTCGTCGAAGGCCGACTTAAGCTCGATACCTGGGAGAAGGAAGGACAGAAGCACTCCAAACTACGCGTGGTTTGCGACCGCATGCAGCTGCTCGGCGGACGACCAGATGGTAGACCAGAAGGCAATCGCAGCGAGGGATCTCAACGGCCAGCGCCGGCCCGAGATCATGCTAGCGACCACTATGTCGAGTCCCCGTCGGCCGCGCACCATATTCCCGAACCCTCACGCGGTGGCGGCCTAGCCGGCGACGACATCCCGTTTTAAGCATATTGAATCTTTAACTGCAACCAAACTTTCAATTAATAAATTTCTGAACGAGTTCCAAGATGGTATCTGCAAAAACACGCGTGCGACGCCAAGCCTTCAAGCGATTGCCCAAAGGGGCCAATGGCGGTATCGAGCTGTTGCTCATTCAGAGCGTCGATAGTGTCGGCAAGCAAGGCGAAGTGGTTGAGGTTCGTGCTGGGCACGCCAACAACTTCCTGCTGCCACAGGGTTTGGCTATCATAGCAACCGAGCACCATAAACGGATGGTCGAGAAGCACAAGGCTAAGCTCAAAGAGATCGAGAAGAAGCGGCTTGGCGGGCTACAGAGTCTGGCCGACAAGATTGCTCAGCAGTCGATCACGATCGAAGCCAATGCCAACGACGAGGGGCACCTGTACGGCAGCGTCGGCGCACCAGAGATCGTGGCCGCGCTGAAGGCCAGCGACATTGTCGTTTCCGACGATCAGATTCGCCTACAGGGTCCGCTCAAGGAGCTTGGCTTGTACACTGTAAAAGTGCACTTGCATCAAGAGATCGGTTGCGACTTGAAGGTTTGGGTCGTGCCCACCGCCAGCTAGGTGGCGTAAGCTTCCAGCTTGCGAAAAGTGGCGTAAGCTTCTAGCTTGCGAAAACAAACTAAAGCTTCCCGCTTGCGCTGCCAAAATCGCAAAGCGGAATAAAAAGCATATGGGGATGTGGCGGAATTGGCAGACGCGCTAGATTTAGGTTCTAGTACCGCAAGGTGTGCAGGTTCAACTCCTGTCATCCCTATTTGAACAGCCGAAGGGCTTAGAGCTTGCCAGCTCTAAGCCCTTTTTTCATTCGTGCTCTGTCTTCCCCTGGGATATACATATCCATTCTAGATCGCGACGACGGGCCATGCCGCACTGCGGATTTTGCAAGCAAAGCGGAAAAGCCAAGAAAAATTAGATTTTTCCTGTAAGAATTCCGTCTCCCGAACGTCTACTTAGTCGGCACGGCAAAACCCCTGCGCAGCCCACCCCTATCCGGCTTGCTCGTCGAGGTCTCTGCCAGCCGCTAATTTTGCTCGTCGTTCACGCCCGGCAGCTTGTCTGGACGCGTCGAGCGGCAACTCTTCATATCACAAATGACGTTTAGGGAGATCGATCATGTCGAATTTAGCAGTGCATGTACCGCATGTAACCCAGCAGCAAGACCAGGATGATCTAGATGATTCCGTGCCAGTCATGGTGGTCGTCATCGAGCCGCAGCAGTGCTGGATCGGCCCGACGATTGACTACTGTGTGGGCTTGACGCTCCTGGCAGTGATGTCTGAGGATCCCGGCCAGTGGCTGGACGTACCAAAATACTGGCCGCGTTACCGGACGGATTCGGTGAGCGCGGAGCTGCCCATGCAGCAGTGGAGCCTATGTGATGAGGCGGCGGCATGGGAGGCTATCAGCAACCACGGCAACTGGCTGGTGTTCGACCTGCGAGACAAACGCGTCATCACGGGGAGCGAGAACCAGCATTTCGAAATGGACATGACGATAGGTCTACGCATTGGGGCTCAGGGCAAGCAGAGCGACCTTCTGCCAATCCACTTGCCCCCGTGGTGGGAACTGCTTCAGAAACTTGATGCGGCGAACGTTAATCACCGCCGCGAACGAAGTTTTAGCGTTCCCTGGGCCGACCGCGAATTGCTCTTCGGCAAAGCACTCATCGAGGATTTGGCCAGCCGCATTATCGGCCTCGCGCTGGCTGGCCGAACAGTCGGTCTGAAAAGGCTAGAGGTGGTCCCCACTGCGAACGACCTGCCTAGTAGCGGCGAGTGCGGGCGGGCGGACTTGCAAAGGTGGCATGCGCTGACGGTCGAGGTGCATCGCGCGTGGCTCATGACACCGCGCGATGATTTGGGCGGAGGCAGGCCACGAGACCTGCTGCACGGCGCTCACGCCTGGTCCGACGCTATTGCGGCAGGCCAACGCCGACGGTTCGACAGTGGGGCTGCGATGGTAGCTGTGCCCAAGGATGTACTGGGATTTGCTAACTCGCCGCTGGGCAGCCAGGAAGTGATCGTCTACTTTGATATGTGCCGCGAACTCATCCGCGCGGGTTGGCGATGGCTTGCCGCGCAGGCCGAAGTCACAGCGGACCAACGCAGCGAGTTGATCGCACATCTCCAAAGAGTTCGCGATGAGTGGCTCGAGCTGCCCTTTGAAGGCGACGCACCACCACAGTTCATAATCGAATGCAGTCGCCGACGCGTGCCGCGCGGAGCGGGCGTAGTCATTCAGGGAATGGATCAATGCGAACCGGCCCAACATCTCGGTGATGCCGATTGCGACTGTCCAGTCTGTAACCTGCTCGACTCGGGTATGTTCGGCACGAGTTTCACTTGGCTTGACGGGCATCAATTAGAGCTCGACGACGAATTCGCTTTCTCCATGTTCGAAAAATACGAGGACTGGGAAGAGCAGTCCCACGCATGGCGCGAGATATCACAGGAGAGCGAGGACTGTGATGAATGCGATGATGGCGAGGAGTGCCAGGTATTGGCTGAGATGCAGTCGCTCGCCCCGCAGCTTCACGATGAATTCGCCTCTGCCTGGTCCAACCCCATGAGCGATGCTCCGCTGCCAGGAGATCGCCACGGTTATATGCGACTCGCCTTTCGACTCTCCGAAGTCATCTCGGAGCTGGAGTCTATCGGCGCACCACGCAGACATATTGTTCGCTTGAATCAAGACTTTCGCGGTTTTTTCGAAAGCGACGCGAGTAGCTCCACCGCTGCTAGGGAAGCCTTCAAGCAAGGCCTCGAGCGGATTGCCGATCACTACCCACACTTGCTGCCCAGATTGTGCGATTTGCAGAGTCAAGTCGACGAATTGCAGCGTCGCAAGACTCGTTGTTAAACCGACATCACGCACAGTCCGCACCGCCTCAGCAGGCCACTGCACTGGCCGAGGTCAAACCGCTTTGCGAGCGATGATGAGGAAGGAGGGATTAGCCGATTCCAGTCGCAGCGTCTCAAACTGGCGATGGCTGCGCGATAGATTGATCATCAACACGTGAGGCTCAGTCCCCAATTCGCGCAGCGTCGACTCGACGGAAGTCAAATTGTCCAGACTGTTGACGTTGACGACTAAGCGACCACCACCGCGCAAAGGCTCCCAAGCAGCCTGCACTAAGCTCACTACCGAACGTCCCGTGCCGCCGACAAAGACCGCATCGGGTGGCGGTAGGTCGGCCCATGCCTGTGGAGCTTCACCGAGCACTGGCGTGAGGTTTTCAGTTCCAAATCTGCGGGAATTCTCGATCAGCAGATTGTAGTCCTCAGGATCCATTTCGATGGCGTACACTTTACCGGCCGGGGCGAGCTGAGCCGATTCAATGGCGACCGAACCACTGCCAGCGCCCACGTCCCACACAACACTGCTGCTGCCCAGGTCCATCTCCGCCAAAGCGATAACACGAACCTCGCTTTGCGTTAACAAGCCACGCTTGGGCCGGCTTTGTAGAAAGCTCTCGTCAGGATTGCCAAACAGCCGCTTACCCCGCATCTCCGCTGGCCGATCGGGCACATTGGGATGACGAACCAAAACCATTACATTTAGGTTGCCAAACGGCTGCGCAATGATGTCTGTCAACGAGCCCCGTGTGACTCGTTCATCGGGCGATCCCAGGTTCTCACAGACGTAGGCCGTGAAATAGTCAATTCCCTTGTCCAACAGGGCTTGTGCCAGAGCGGCGGGCGAATTCTCATCCGAAGTAAACACGCCCACTTTTTCAGCCGAGCGGACCTTCTCCACAACCCGCGCCAAAGGCTGAGTAGCCAGGTTGGTCAGATAGGCCTCCTCCCAACTCTCCTTTACGCGTGCAAAGGCGAGTTGCATGCTACTAACATGAGGCAGCACTTCGAAGCGATCCTTGCCCAGTTGCTCGCAGAGGAAGCGCGCCGTGCCGTAAAACAGCGGATCGCCGCTTGCCAGAAGTACCAGTGGAGTGGCCCGAGCGGCTTCGATCGATGCGGCCGCTTGAGCCAAATCGGCCGAGAGCGGCACCAACGTCTGCTTGCCAGGCTCCACCTTGGATAACAAATTGGCCGGCCCCAGCAAGGTACCTGCTGTTTCGATAAGCTCCAGCGCTTGCCGCGTCAGGCCTTCGAAACCGTCGTCGCCAATGCCAATTATGGTTATTTTGTCGTCCAAGCGTTGAGCTCCTATAGGCTGCGCGCGTGCCACTAGCAGCGAAGCGTTATAGTATATGCAAACCGCTTCGCTTGTTGTTTGAATGATTCGATGACTGGAATTGTACAGTGTCGCAAATTTTCAGCCAAACGTAAGCGGGCAAGCCAGCTAGAGCGATCGAGAGGCAGATATGAAGTTGCAGAGTGTGGTTGCTAATCTTAACAGCGCGTTTCTCATGAGCTCCTGTTTCATGAACCTGCTGCCGAGGGTGATTTGTGGCTCATTCGCTCGCTGTAGACAGGCTTTAGTCAGCGCGATAATTTTCACCGCGCTAGGTTTGTCGTCAGTAAGTCCACTGCACGCACTCGAACCGCAGACCCTGGCAATCGGCGCGGCGGCACCTGACTTCAAACTGCCTGGCACCGACGATCGGGAATACTCACTGGCCGATTTTTCAGATGACGAGATCTTGATGATCGTGTTCACGTGCAATCACTGCCCAACCGCCCAGGCCTACGAGCAGCGGATTATCGACATGCATCAGGATTATGCGGAGCGCGGTGTAGCCGTCGTGGCGATTTCGCCCAACGATCCACTGGCAGTGCGATTGGACGAATTGGGCTATTCCGATCTGAACGATTCGCTGGACGACATGAAACTGCGGGCACAACAGCGGGGATTCAAGTTCCCCTACTTGTACGACGGCGACTCGCAGCATGCCTCCCGAGCTTATGGACCACTAGCTACGCCACACGTCTTCATTTTTGACGCCCATCGAAAGCTGCGCTACACCGGTCGCATCGACAACAGCGACATCAAGAAGCCCAGCTCGCACGATGCGCGCAACGCGCTCGACGAACTCTTGGCTGGCGAAACGGTCAGCGTGCCACAGACGCGCGTATTTGGTTGTTCGACCAAGTGGTCCGACAAGCGGCAACAGGCAACCGAGTCGTTGGCCAAGTGGGATCAGGAGGTTGCCCAGGTGAGCATCATTGCGCCGCAAGCTCTGAAGCGACTTCTGACCGAACCGTCGAAGAATTTTCGGTTGGTGAATGTGTGGGCGACTTGGTGCGGACCATGTGTGGCCGAGATGGAGCAGTTGGTCACAATCCATCGCATGTATCGTGGCCGCGATTTCGAATTGATCACCGTCTCGGTCGACGATCCTACCGCGCGGGCACAAGTCCAGCGGGTCTTGCAGAGCAAACATTGTTCAGCGGGCAATTTCATTATTGATGTCGAAAACCAAGATGAGCTATTCCAAGCGGTCGACCAACAGTGGCAAGGGGCCGTGCCGTATAGCTTGTTGATTGCGCCCAGCGGCAAGGTGCTTGAGCGCGTGCACGGTGAGTTCGATGCGTTGGAGCTCAAACGCAAAATTGTCGAGCAACTTGGACGGACCTATGCGCCGCGCAAGGAGACTCGTTGATTCGCGCCGGTTGCATCACTGCGAGTCGTCGAGTGCTGCGACTTGTCGTAGAGCAACCGCTCGACCCTACGTTTTGCCAAACGGTCCGAAGTATTGCTGGGCCGCGCGGCTCCTTGTAGTGCTGCGACTCGTCGTAGCTTTAGCGGTGGCTGGTCCGTACGGAAAGTCAGACGCTGGGAAGGTCTTCCGGGCTGCGTATAAGCCTCTGACTGTGTTCGCGCTGCGCGGCAAATGTGTTGACTCAGAGGTTCAACTTGCGTAGTGGACTCGCAAAGCGGATTCATCGCGGCCCGGAGATAACTGCTTACCGTTTAGTACGGTGTCTGCTGCGCGAACTCTAAAGCTACGACGAGTCGCAGCACTACAAGGAGCTTACATGAGCGCTAATTACTAATTACGCAGAGAACGAACTACCGCAACCGCAAGATTTGACAGCGTTGGGATTGTCAAACGTGAAGCCTTGCTTCTCCAAGCTATGGTACCAGTCCACGGTGGTGCCGTCCAAGTACAGCGAGCTCTTCTTGTCGACGACGACCGCCACGCCGTGATGTTCAAAGCGACTGTCGGCCGCTTCGTCGAACTTATCATCGAAAGCCAGCGTGTAGTTAAAACCGCTGCACCCCCCACCAGCCACGCCGATGCGCAAGAACATTTCGTCGCCGAACTGATTCTCTTCGCGGAACTTACGAACTTGGTTGGCTGCGTTTTCGGTCAGCAATACTGCCATTTGGAAAACCCTTTAGGTATATGTTTTGATCGGACGAAGGTTGTTGGAAAGTGAAACTGCCTTAATACTTAATAACAGTAACCCTATTTTATATGCGTCAACCCCGTAGTGGGGCAAGTCTCAATGGAATGTTTGAGGCTTTCGGGAACTATTTTGTTAACTTTGCTGAAGCGTCCCACGCTCTGGCGAGCGTAGCTACCGTCGCCAGACGGTGGCCGCCAATATGAAGCGTCCCACGCTCTGGCGAGCGTAGCTACCGTCGCCAGACGGTGGCCGCCAATATGAAGCGTCCCACGCTCTG
>CAKQWG010000038.1 GCA_934278005.1 uncultured Pirellulaceae bacterium
CTAGAGGGAGCGGATAACGCGGTTGGTGATCTGGCGGCCGATCTCCAAGGAGGCGGTCGCGGCGGGACTGGGAGCATTGCATACGTGGATCATGCGTCCTTGGCTGACCCACAAGAAGTCATCGATCATCGTGCCGTCCGGGGCTAGGGCCTGCGCCCGCACGCCCGCGCGGCAAGGACGCAGGTCGTCGGCGCGGATGTCAGGGATCAGGCGCTGCAGCGCCTTGACGAAGGCGGCTTTGGAGAGTGAGCGGTGGACTTCGCCAAGGCCCATTCTCCAGTGACGCGCAGCGAGTTTTAAGAATCCAGCGTAGCGCAGCGATTCTCCTAATTCTCCCAGGCGTACATTGCCCCATGAGTAACCTTCGCGGGCCAGTGCAAATACGGCGTTGGGCCCGCATTCGACATCCCCGCTGACCATGCGTGTAAAATGTACGCCAAGAAATGGAAAACTAGGGTCGGGGACGGGATAGATTAGATTGCGGCACAGCTCGCGTCGCTCGGGCCGCAGTTCATAATATTCCCCGCGAAAGGGGACGATCTGCGCGGGTGGTTTTAGACCTGCCAACCGCGCCAAGCGGTCGCTGTAAAGTCCGCCGCAGGTGACTAAGAATCCAGCTTGAAAACTGTCGCTGGTGGTTCGCACATCGACGTGCTGCGTGCCAGGCGTGATACCGACTACTTTCTGGTCGAGGGCAACCCAGTGCCCCGCCGCCTCAAGCTTTTGAACCAGACGGCGACAGACCTCGGGATAATCCACTATCCCAGCGTCCGGGACATGGATCGCCCGCACTCCAGCCACGTGGGGCTCGATCGATCGCATTTCGTGTTGATCGATGACGCGGCAATTAATTCCATTTTGCGTGCCGCGCAGTTGGATTGCATCCAGACGCGAAATTTCATCCTGGCTGACCGCTACGATGATCTTGCCGCACAGTTCGTAGCGAATGCCTTCGGCCCGGCAGAATTCCTGCATGGCTAGCTTGCCGTCGCGACAGGTGGTGGCTTTTAAAGAGCCAGGTTTATAATAGATACCTGAGTGCAGCACGCCTGAATTGCGACCGGATTGATGGCGGGCAACCTGCGCTTCTTTCTCAAGCAGTCCAATGCGCGCGTCGGGGAATTGCTGGGCTAATTGCCAGGCGGTGGCCAGACCGACGATGCCTCCACCGACGATTAAGAAGTCACAGCTCTTGGACTGCACCATGCTTTGAACTCGCTTGCGTACGTACTGCTAGTCACAGACCTGCGGAACGTTACTGGTAAAAAGGCCATATCCAGGGAATTAAAAACAGGGCCAGGACACTGATGGTCACGGTCAGCGGCAGCCCGGCTCGGACGTAGTCGCGCGGCCGATAGCCTCCGGGCCCCATCACCATTAGATTGGTTTGATAGCCGATAGGAGAGATGAAGCTCAGTGAAGCAGCGAGTGTGATGGCCATGATGAAGGGGCGCGGATTGACATCCAGCTGGCAAGCCAAGCCGAGTGCAATGTAAAACATCATAGCCGCCACAGCCACGTTGCTGATCATTTCGGTGAAGAGCACGGTGACGACAAAGATGACGATCAGTCCCAGCATGGGTTGGTCGCCCACCACGCCAATCAAAAATAGTGCGGCCGCCTGTGCGGCTCCACAGGCATCGATCGCTTTGCCGACACCGATGGCGGCCCCGACGGTTAGCAGCATCGGTACATCGATAGCTCGCCGTGCGTCGGCTACCGACAAGCAGCGGGTGACGATCATCACAAGGGCGATGGTGACAATTGCCAGTGAAGGGGACAGCAGCGCCTCAGCGGCACCCCATATTTTGAGCTGCGGCATTAGAAACAGCCAAGCGATTAGAAATATGGTCAGTCCAGCCGCTAGGAAGAGCTTGTCGTGGCGGCGTCCATCGCTATCTTCCACCGAGCTTACCAAATAGAAATCGGGGCGATTGCGAAAGCTGCGGACAAATCCCTGTTGAGTTTGCAGTAGCAGCGTATCGCCAGCAGAGAGTTCGATGTCACCGATTTTTGTCGGCAAGCGCTCTCCGTTGCGGTGTACGGCGACCACGGCAGCACCATAGAACTGGCGAAAGTTGGCTTGTCGAATCGTACTGCCAACCAGCGGAGAGGTGGGGCTGAGCACGACTTCGACCAGCGAGCGGGTAGCCGCTTTGTCAGGTGCAATTTCGTAATTGATGTCGGCAGCTGGGACGAGGCCCGGAATTTTTTCTAAGTCGATAATGGTGGCTACGACGCCGGTAAAGACGAGGCGATCGTTTTCGAAAATTCGATCGGCAGGGGTAACCGGCGCGATGACTTCATCTCCGCGGGCAATCTCGATAAGGAACAAGCCGGGCAGGTGCCGCAAGCCACCTTCTTCGACAGTTTTGCCGATCAGTCCGCAGCCTTGAGTGACCAGCATTTCGACCAGATATTCGCGGCGTTTCTCCTCTAGGCTGTCGAGCAGCTCCGTGCGGTTGGGGAGCAATCGGCTGCCGAGAAAGATCAGCATAACGGCCCCCACGATAGCGCAGGGCACGCCGACCCAAGAGATGTCGGTCAGTCCCATTGGCTGCAGCTGGCTCTGCTGGGCTTCAAGCCACTGAGGGCGATAGCGCGTGGTCAACGCTTGAACCCGCGGTGGCAGCTTATCTGCAGGCACCTGTAGGGTTTGCGTGTCCACCAATTGAGCCACGTCGCCGGATACCTCGCGCAGCATTCCATTGACCACAAAGTTGGTGCTGGTGCCCACCAACGTGCAGATGCCGCCCAGGATGGCTAAGTAGCTGAGCGGCAGTAACAAACGCGAAGGGGCGATGTTTCGCTGGCGACACCAGCCGATAGCCATCGGCATGAGCATAGCCACGATGGCAGTGTTGAGTAAAAAAGCGCTGCTGGTCACTACCACTGCCGCCAAGCGGCCGAGCGCGCCGCGCTGGGTAGAGACCCGGCCCAGCAATGAGCGGCCCAGCGCGTCTAGCACCCCTGAGCTGCGAAGCGCCGCGGAGACTACCAACAGACCCGCAATAGCGATCACGCCTGGATCCGCAAATCCGATCCATGCCTGTTCTGGCCTGATCAATCCAAATAGCACGTAGGCAACCAGCGCCAGGCAGAATAGAACTTCAGTTGGCGCGTTGCGGCGCAGTTGCATCGTGACAAACACCGCCACGATAACCGCGAAGGCAAAAAATATCTGAAAATTTTCAAACGAACTCATAAAGCCTTCGTACCGACGGCAAGTGGACTCTTAAACCAACAGTCATCTTAAGGAAAAGACGCCGCGGCGAAGGACATCTGCAGCACTGTTCGCACAGCCTAGCTTCCAGCATAACTCGCCGGGCAGCAGAAGCGATGGGAATTGCATCGCTCCGATCGCCCGTTCACTGTGGCCGCCTAATTATTGCCAAATTCGGACTTTTGGCCACAACTCTTCAATTCGAATCGGCCGCGCCGTTCGTTACCGGCGACAGAGCTGTCACCAATTGCCACTAAAACGTGAGCCGCGAATTGATTTCTCCAGTTTCAAGGGACTACCAACGCATTTTGTTTCGATAAGGTTTGCTGGTTAGACAAACTTTACGTGGTCTTTAAGACGCTTGCACCAACCTAAAGTCAACCGTGGTGCCGCCAATTTACATATCCCGCCAATCACATTAATAATCCCAAGCCGCACCGCTGGTTGTTCCGGGCATCGCCGTGAAACTTCCAGCGAACCGATACGCAAGCCAACCCGCTAACGTTGTTGGAGATGGTTTGGGTCAGGAGAATTTATTCTATGCGAGCCACTCTCAAGTACTTTCTTGCCCGCCTCGGGCTCGTTTCGTTTGCCACATTGGGTCTCAGTGCGACACTTACTGCTCATGACATGCCGGCAGCAAGGGCTCTGCCCGCCGCGTCTGGGGCAGCCGCGCAGCCAATCCAGCGGATCGCTGTAGAGCGGCCCGACGCCGGTCATGCACCTCGACCGAATCTAGCACAGTCTCAGTCTCAGTCTCAGGCTGAGCCACGGCCCTCGATCGTGGTTGCTCGGCCAAGCGTGGGAAGTGCTCCACGTCCCGCCGTAAAAGTCGCTCAGTCCGCAGCGCCCAGCGAGCACAAACCTTCAGCGTCAAAAGGTGCCAGGGCAGGTGAAGTGTACATGCCCTATGATTTTCAAGTGAGTGACTGGCGGTTTGGTCAGTTTCCCTACTATGCAGCAACTGCCACAGCGCCCAGTCCGCAGCAGTTGCCGTCGCTGGCGCATGCGTCGGCCGCTGTGCCCCAACTGCCAGAAACCGAGCTGACTGAGAAGACCGCCTCGCAAGCGATTCCCAGCTCAGCATCCACTTTCCAGGCCGAGATGAAATTCGGACCGCCCTCTCCGCAGTCGGCCGCACTGGGCGTGCTGCTGCAGCGCTTGGACGAGTGGCAATGCACTGCGTATGGCCTCGTTAGCGACAGCGGTGCACTGGCTCGCGCTGCAGATCGCAGCTTGCAATTGTGGAAGCAACTGGCGCTGAACTATCGTCAGTTTCACTTGTCCCCCGCGGCGACTGCCTCCACGCAGCAGGTTGCAGTAGCGAAGCAGCCAACTGCGCCAGCTGGGCCGCAGTTCGTGGTGTACAACTCGGCACTCGGTGGGCACATTGTGCTGACTGTGGAGCAGGCTCGCCAGTGGCAGTTCGCGGCCCCTGCCGCACAATCAAGCGTCCGGGCTGCGTTGGGGGCAGCCTTTAAGCCGATCCAGTCCAGCGCTCTGGCCAGCGCTAGCCGTCAGTTAGAGTTCGCAGGGCGCGGCCTGCTGAGCTTATCTCAAAGCTTGTCGAGTATCGCAGGTGGCACCCAGGCAGAAGCCAAGGTTGCCAGTTTGCCTAGCCGCAACGATTAAATTTCGTTGCCATCCCACCGCGTGAAGGCTTCCAAAGCGAAGAACTCAGGTAGCCCGATTTGGTTGTATTTCTCTGCTGTACCTTTATTGCGATCCTCGGCGCGTTGCCAAAACTCCCGAGGGTCGGCCCCAGGGAACAGCGCCTCGTCCTTCTGGCTTTCGTGCATGAAGATCGCTTGGCGTTTCAGTTCAATGTCGCTGGGGCTGAGCGGTACGGCAATTTCGATTTCGTGCAGTGCGTACTCTTGCCAAGCTCCGCGATACAGGAGCACTTCCGGTATCGGTTTTCCGGAACGTTGCATTTCAGCCAGCACAAATAAAATGGCTTCGGCGCAGACGCGGTGCGTACCGTGCGGATCGGCCAAGTCTCCTGCGACATAGATTTGATCCGGCTGTACGCGTTCGAGCAGTTCGCGGATAATCTCCGTGTCCTCCACTCCCATTGGACGCTTGGCGATTGTACCCGTGCGATAAAACGGCAAGTCTAGGAAATGCAGATCTTCGGCACGGCAACCGACATGCATCGCGCCGGCGCGAGCTTCACTCCAGCGGATCAATGACTTGATTTTCAGAATCGTCTCATGGTCTGGGGTGCCCGGCTGCTTGTCGCGCAGCCCCGCGTCGACTTGCTGTTGCACTTCAAGCGACTTCTGTTGGTCGATAGAGAATAGTCGATTGTATTCAGTAACAAGGTCTGCTACGCGCTGAGCGTCATGATCAAAGACCGCGATATTGCCGCTGGTCATGTACGCAATATGGACTCGATGGCCGTCTTCGACCAAACGGATGAGCGTCCCGCCCATGCTGATCACATCATCGTCTGGGTGTGGGCTGAAGCAGAGGCAAGTTTTAGTGGTGTCCTTGCTGGCCGGATGATACTCGATCGTGTCCTGCATCCAGCGGAAGACGCGATGGGCGATTTTCTGAGCCGGGCCATGGTGCCGCAGCAACTGGTGCAGATCGTGCTGGCGGAAATCTTCGTCATCGAGTTTGAGCAGGGCTTTACCCGAGCGTTCGCATAGCCACAGCACAGCGCGCTTGATCAGTGACTCCTCCCACTCGACTTTTTCTAACAGCCAGGGGACTGAGATGCCAGTCAAGGCGCCGGCCGCTGGTACGTCCAGCAACGCACGAGCGTCCGCGTGCTCTAACAAATACGACGCTGGGATGCGATCGGTTATATTGCCCTCCAACGTTTCGGCCACGATGCGAGCTTTGTGCTCCCCCAGGGCGAGCAGCAGGATATGCCGCGAGGCCAGAATCGGCGACAGGCCCACCGTCAGCGCCTGGAGCGGCACATTGGACTCTCCAAAGAAATCGCTGGCACAAGCCTGACGGGTAATTGGATCCAAGGTGCACAAGCGCGTGCGGCTCTTCTTCATCGAAAACGGTTCATTGAAGCCAATGTGCCCATTGCGTCCGATGCCCAGAAGCACCAGATCGAAACCACCCGCACTGTGAATCGCGTCGTCGTAGCGCCGGCAGTGAAGCTCAACATCGCTAGCGGCAACTTGACCATCAAAGCAATGCACGTTTTCGGGCTGTAGATTGACATGGTCAAAAAAATGCATTCCCAACCAGCGGCGGTGGCTCTGCGAATTGTCCGGCGATAAACCGTAGAATTCGTCCAGACAGAAGACGATTACGTTGGAAAAGTCGAGGCCCTGTTCGCGGTGGAGCCGGATCAACTCGCGGTACGTGCCCACTGGAGTGCTGCCGGTGGGCAGGCCAATGACCGTGGTTTGTCCCAAGTCGGATCGTTCGCGAATTAGGCGAGCGATGATCTGCGCCGCGTGCCGGGCTAAATCCTTACCCGTCTGAAATACGAAAGCGGGCATGTGGGTGCCGGCGACGGGGCGAGCACGCTGGGCTGAGGCTGGAGGATTGGCGGTAAATTCAGTCGATGTCACGGATGGTATCTTTGGTAGAGTTAAGGCCAAGTCTGCAGGCCTGCACGCGGCTGGGACAAGGCGACTGTTGGGCCGCGATTCTCCGAGCTGTTGCAGCTTCTTCTAGTTTTGTCGAAAGGGACGCTTTGAGCAATGTTTAGTCCCCTGTTGCCGGCTCATTTACTCAAAACATCGCAGTTGTTCGGCGGTCGAGGCGGACTGGCTACGGCAAAGAAGGCTCCGGAATGGCGAAAATGGAGAGGGAGAATGCAAGGTGTCTGGAATTCAACGGGAGGTTTCGGGCCGTTACCTGAGGCTGGGTTGCGGGCCGAGCATTTCGACTGAGCCGCTTGCACGGCCTGTGGACCGGCGGAAGTCTGTCGTTTGCGAAGGTTGGCACGCCTTTTAAGGACGTTCGATGAATGCAGTTTTTGGCGAATGTACCAATGTGGCGGCGCCCGGAGATTTAATAAAGCCAAAGAGGCTTGACGACCCGCTTACCACCCGTTGCGAGCCATGCCGGGCGGCTTATCATGTTTCCAGCTAGTCTTTCATCCAGCCATCAAAACCCGCATGCTCAACCGCTGCAGGAGCCTCACCATGTCACAAAATTCGCCGAAGCAATGGTTCAATCTCGAAGAGCGTTTTTACCACGAGATCGACAATCGATTACTGGACAAGCTGCGTAGCAACATCTCCAAAGAGAAGACCGCAGAGGACATCATGCGCCTGACGGGGCTGGCAGACGCTAAGCTGGCGACCAAGATTGCCGAGCTTGACGTGACGCCGGAGACGTTGGCCGCCTTCCGCCTAGTGCCATTGATCGCAGTCGCTTGGGCCGATGACCGCGTGGAGTCCAATGAGGAATATGCTATCAAAATCGCGGCCGAAAAAGTTGGCATCGCCGACGATTCGCCTGAAATGGAATTGATCCGAGCCTGGACGCGCAAGCGCCCGCCAGCGGAGCTGTTCGATGCATGGTGTGAATACGCTCGCGCATTGTCCGATTCGTTGGCCGAGGAGCATCGTCAAACACTAGCCACCGAGATGTTGCAGCAAGTTAAGTCGGTGGCCACTGCGTCTGGCGGCGTGCTGGGATTCGGCAGTGTCAGCAGCAGCGAACAAGAAATCATCGACCGCGTTGCCAAGGCGTTGAGTTAAGTTGCAACACGTGAGGCCGTTTGCGCGGTTGCAGGTTGGTAACGTACAACAAGTGATGATGGGAGCGATGTTGGCGTGCGAACGGGAAGGAATTGCGATTGATGGTTACAGAGGCAACCGGGGCAAGGGAAGGGGTTGCGATTTGGAGTTAAAGAGGCAACCGGGGCAAGGGAAGGGATTGCGATTTGGGGTTAAAGAGGCAACCGGGGCTAACGCCCTGCGGCTGATAATGCGCGGCCGAGGCAAATGCGCGGCCGAGGGACGACATGCGCAACTGAGGCTGATGCACGGCGTGGGATGGTCTAATCTGCACGACCGATACGAGCTGCCCAGTTTTCTAAGCCAGCTCTCTATTTTCGCCTGCTAGCGAAGGCGTTAAGCCTGCCTGCTTACTATCCGCGTGCTACGTTTCGATAGAGATTCGTAGAACCGTGCCCTGGACTGGGGTGCCAAAGGTAGGACGCTTCGGGATGCGAGCGGAACATGGACAGTTCGATCGACACAATCGCGGGTGGCAACATCCGCCGGTTGTCGTTGCGCGCCGCCAGCTTGGCTCATCATCCCGGCTGGACCGCCTCCGGTGCGTTGGCCGCTGCTCAGCAATTCTGCTGTGCAGCCTGCTGGCGATGTTGGAAAGTGGCTGCGCTCGTTTACAGCTGCCGGCAATCGACCCCAACGGTAACAGCGTTTTCTTGCCATGCCCTAATACCACCCAGCTAACTCTGCCCAGCCTGCATGGCCACAAGGGCCAAGCCGGCATGATTCCCCAGCCTGCCTTTGCGGCTCCGGCTATGCCACCGCCGTGCATCGATGGCAGTTGCAACACGGACAGCAAAAAGTCCAAGCATCAATTGTTAAAGCAGCATAAGCTTGGGCAAAAAATAGAGAATCACTTTCGTTCGCCGGGTAAGGCGGGCGAGATCCAGCTGACTCCCATGCGTGTGGTAGCACCCGTCGGTGGAGAGGTTGTCCTACTGGCTGGTATCTGCGGACCGGATGGCTATTTAGTCAAGCGCGAACCACTCGAGTGGATGTTGGCACCCAGCAGCGTCGGAACGTTCATCGAGGTTGGCGACGATTCACCGGGCCACTTGATCAGTTCGCTGAGTCTGCACCGGGCTCCCAAAGTTGAAAAGCTGGGGGTTGACTTTGCCAAGGGGCGCACGAGCAGTAAGGAAACTCTCATCGATCGCGGTTCGCCCGATTGCAAGGACGACATCCAGCTCAAAGAGGGGCAGACCTGGCTCAGCATTTCATCGCCCAATGAAGGGGTCAGCCGCATCACCGTGCTCGCGCCGGACAGCCAGATTTGGGATCGCCGCCGACAAACTGCGACGATCTACTGGGTCGACGGACAGTGGGAATTCCCACCGCCACAGATCAAGCGTTCCGGCGAACTGCTGCAGTTTGTCACGCGCGTGACCAAAGCCGAAGCGCTGGTCCCGGCAGAGGATTGGATCGTGCAGTACACCATCGTCGATCCCAGTGTGGCCACATTCGAACCGCCTACCGGCAGCAATGTGGCGCGCATCAAAGTCAACAAAGACGCGCAGGCTATCGCGCAGGTTGTGGCTGCTGTCGACGCACAAGGTCAGCTCGCACGCGGGACAACTCCCATCATGATCGATGTGATCCGCCCAGCGCAACCCTCGGACAATCTGCCCGAACTTACACTGGGCAGTGGCCAGACATTTGCCACCTTCAGTTCTCCGGGCTTGAATCTGCAAGCCTTTGGGAACGAAGTCGGCTCAGTGGGTGAGCAGATCACGTATGTGGCCAGCCTGGGCAACCCCGGCGATGTGCCAGCTGAAAATGCTCAACTTGTGATGAACATCCCCGCGGGTACTCGCCTGGTAAGCGCGGTTCCTCAGCCTTCGTCGGCGACCAATACCGGTTTGGTGTGGGACCAGGGCGTGCTTGATGCGCACCGCCAGCTAGATGTGTCCGCGGTTCTGGAAGCACTGCGCCCCGGTACCTACGATGTGATTTTCCAAGCCGCCGCAGCGGGCAATCTTTCAGCCAATTCAACCGTGAGAACGGAAATCGTGGAAGCCAGCGTCGAGCTGCGATTCGATCCACTCTCGGGAGCTGCACAAGCTGAGATGGGACAGTTGATCGAGTACGCTATCGACATTAAGAACACCAGCCGCCAGACGCTGACCGATCTCCGAGTAGCTATTGAGAGCGACGCCGGTCTGCCCGAGGCAGAGACCGGTCGCAACGAAGTCGAAAAGAGCATCAGCTACTTGCAGCCTGGCGAGACGCAAGCCATGCAAGTCAACTTTATCGTTCGCCAAGCTGGGCAACTGGGCGCTAAAGTCCGCGTCTACTCGGGACAGAATTTGCTTGCCGAGCGCACGACTTCAGTTCTGGGCGCCGAGCCTGCTCCCAAGCGACCCGAGGTGGGAATTGGAATCGAGATGCCAGCGACGATTCGCGTCGGCAGTACGGTCGATGCCATCGTAACGCTACGCAATCCGGGCCAAGTTCGACTGACCGGATTGAATGTCGAGCTGGCGTGGGATCCAGCCCTGCGAGCGACCTTTGTCGACAGCAACAATTCCACGCGTTTCCGCCTTGGCGCCGACGGACGCTCGGCCGTCTGGTCGGCGCAGGACCTGCTGCCGCCGATGTCGAGCACGTCAGGCGACATGATTTGGCTGCTGCGTATATCGTTCGAGTGCATCGCGCCGGTTACACAAGGCACGCTATCGGCCCATGTTGCGGCAGCAGAAGGCGTGCAGGCTAACGATTCGGTCAGTTTCAGCGCAGTGACCAGTGAAGTCACGCCGCCTGTCACGCCGCCTGTCACGCCGCCTGCAACGCTTCCTCCCACGCTGCCACCGAACATGGGCGGGTCGAATGGTGCCTCTCCGGTCACGCCGCCCGTAACACCACCGGCAGCCGGGGGCGATTCTGGCACGACGCAGCGCACGGGGCAATGGGATATCGAACTTGCCGACTTCGGCGATCCGACTCGAGTTGGCAATTCGGTTCGTTACACGGTTACCATTCGCAACAATCAGAATTTGATCGACCGCGGTGTCCGCGTCGACTTGCAGCTCCCGCAGGGTGTGCGCTTTGAGGGCGCGACCAATATGTACGACGGTACGCCGGTGCGAACCGAGTTCGGTACGGATAACACCTTGCGATTTGCTGAGATCAATTCAGTGCGAGCTCAAGAGACGCTCAGCTACGTGTTCGTACTGGTTCCTCAGGTGCCTGGGGTGATGGTTGTGCGAGCGCGAGTTTACTCAGCCGAGCGCCCGACGCCTCGCGAGACAGAGCAAGACACCACCGTGTTGCCGAGGAGCAACTAAATCAGCTGCGGCGGTTCGTTGGCAGCGTTCTTTAGCGAAAGCCCAACGGCTGCAAGCGGTTTCGTCTCGGGTTATAATGCCACTCGCAAGTTGGAACACTCCGACTTGACTGTAGCACAGTAGGCTGTGCGCACACCATACACCGTCTCATCCGGGATCAATTTCATTATGCATCGAGTGGTTTTAGCTGTTTTTTTTTCCGCGCTGTTAAGTTTTGCAGTCGTCCCTGTGGCGCACTCTCAGATCATCGTTGGACATCGTGGTGCATCGTACGATGCCCCGGAAAATACGCTCGCTGCCTTTAAGGAGGCGTGGCGCCAAAAAGCTGACGGGGTTGAGGGAGACTTCTATATCACTGCCGATAAGCAGCTGGTCTGCATCCATGATAAAGATACCGAACGCACGGCCGGAAAGAAGTTGAGCGTTACCGGCAGCACTCTGGCAGAGCTCAAGCAGCTCGAGTACGGCAGTTGGAAGGGAACGCAGTTCAAAGGCGAGCCCATCCCGACATTCGCTGAAGTGGCGGCCTGCATTCCTGCGAACAAGACATTTGTAATTGAGCTCAAGGCGGGCCCCGAAATTGTCCCGCTGTTGGTAGAGCAACTAGATCAATCGCAACTTACTCGCAAGCAATGCTTGGTAATTGCCTTTGACAGCGAGGCTGTAGCCAAGTGCAAAGAGTTGCTGCCCGATGTGCGCGTGCATTGGTTGGTCGGCTACAAGCAGAATAAACAGAGCGGCCAGTGGACGCCGTCGCTGGAGACCGTAGCGCAGACATTGGCCGAATGCAAGGCGGATGGTCTGGGCACTCAGGGGCAAAGGGAGGTGGTCACCGAGGAATTCATCGCCGAACTCAAGCGACGGGGCATGCGCGAGTTTCATGTGTGGACAGTCAACGAGCCCGACGATGCACGCTTTTTCCAGAAGTTGGGAGCGGTTGGCATTACCACCGACCGGCCTGGATTTATTCGCGAGGCTCTGCAGAAGTAGGCGGATTGTAGAAGTAGACCGATGGCAGCAGCGTGCTGCGGCGCGGAAAGTTTTGCCTGCGGCCCAGTCGCGGCGCTAGTGTGAGCGAAGAGGCAAAGAGGTAACGCGCAGATGCGAGTGCCATCACAGCGTGGCACTCGTTACCAGCCAGCAGATCAGGGCCCCACGGGGCGGATTAGATCGCGGGCTTCGGCCCATATTTCCATCCACCGCGCGATCCAACCCTGCGGAAAGCGTTCGGCCTGACGCTCGAAGTAGTTGAGCCGAAACGGAAGTTCTCGCTCGGCCCCCTCTACCCACTTCCAACCGAAATCGGTCATATTCGTCAGCGCGTATCGAGTTTGGCTCGTGTGAGTTTGGAATGCTTCGCTGCGCCACTTCGTGCGAATACCTCGGGTTACCTCAGGACTCGATTCATCGTCCTCGATCTCGTGATCGGTAAACAACGCGATCACTGGCGAATGCTTGATCTGGGCATCATAAATGCGGCAGTCGCTGGTTGGACTGTCCAGGCTGGCTACTGCCAAGTCCCAGGCCTTATGCCACCCGATAACGCGGTGCTCCTCTGCCCCTTCGCTGGAGGCGACGATCAACTTGAATTCGCGAATTCGCTTCATCTTGTGAGCTTTTGATAGTCTTTCAGAAATTCATGGCACTGCATTCGCATCCGGCGGCGGGATCATCCATCGCGCAGTGGCGACCGATAAACAGCGGCCAGATAGTCGCCGAACCGCTCCGCCGGTTCGTACAGTCAATGCCGACCGACGGAGCGGTCGGGCGACTATGCCGACCGACGGAGCGGTCGGGCGACTGTGGCGACCGACGGAGCGGTCCGGGCGAGTGTGGCGCAGAGGACCGATTATAGTTCGCAGTGGCAGCGCGTTGCTAGTTACTAGTTAAGGTTCCGACTTGGTACCTTAAGGTGCGTGATATGGCTGTGCTCGTTGCGAGTCGACGGGGGTGGCTAGTTGCTGGGAAGTATCTTACCGCGCAGTTCGGGTGGAATGTCTGGCTGCTGCCAGACGCTCATGCCACCGTCGACGAGCAGCGTTTGACCGTGCACGTGTTCGGCTTGGTCGCTTAGTAGGAACAAGGCGGCACCGCCACAGACTTCAGGCCCTGGCACGCGGCCGCTGGGCGTATGCCACTGCATCCAGCGTCGCGCCTCGCTCGCAGGCTCGACGGCTGTAGCGGTCAAGGGGGTTACTACCAGGCCCGGCGCCATGGCGTTGACGCGTATGCCGCGCGGTGCCAGAGCGACGCACAGGCTGCGGATCATCGTCCGCACGGCGCCTTTGCTGGTGTCGTAAGCGGTGTGGTCCATCTCCGCTAGCTCGCCGTTGATGGACCCCGTAAATAGTACGCGTCCGGCTACCCCCTGCTCGACCCATCGTCGAGCATAGGCCTGCGTGAGAAAGAACCCGGCGTAGACATTCAGTCGCATCGTGCGCTCGAAGCTCTCAAACGTCAGGTCCAGAAATGGTTCTTCAGCAAAAGTCCCGGCGTTGTTCGCCAGTAGGCTAACTTGATCGGAAACGCAATCGACCTGCTCGAGTAGATTAGCGACAGCGGCCGGTGTGGGCCCGGCCAGGTCGGCAAACACTAAATCCGCGCGCACTCCGTGTTGGCGGCAAGCGTCGCGAGTTTGGTGGCTCAGCTCGTCTTCGCGCAGACCGTGCAGAATCACATCGCAGCCTGCGGCAGACAGAGCCAATGCAATAGCCGCTCCCACCCCTTGGGTACCACCGGTGATCAAGGCTGTTCTACCGTCGAGTCGCATGTGCAAATCACTTGTTGTTCGAGGAAATGTTCGCTAATACCGCCACAGCCGCTTCGATCGTTTCATCGATCAGCTGCGGAGTGTGTGCCGCTGAGATAAATTGAGCTTCGAACTGGCTGCACGGCATGTAAACACCGCGTTCGATCAGTCCCCAGAAGAAGCGACTGTAAGCGGCTCGATCCGCGGTGCTTGCCTGCTGCCAACCATAGACGGGGGCATCGCAGAAAAATAGCGTCAGCATACTTCCCACACGCTGCACTTGATGTGGGATGCCGGCTTTTGCAGCGGCGGCGGCCAGACCATCGCCCAGTTGTTTTCCCAGGGCTTCCAGTTGATCGTAAGGTGGACTTTCGAGCAGCAGTTTGAGCGTAGCCGTGCCTGCAGCGGTCGCTAGTGGATTGCCGCTCAGCGTGCCCGCCTGATAGACCTTCCCGGCCGGCATAATATGATCCATCAAGTCGGCCCGACCACCGTAAAGGCCTAGCGGCAAGCCGCCACCTACGATCTTGCCCATCGTGGTCAAATCAGCCTGGATGCCGTAGCGCTCCTGGGCACCTCCCAGCGCCACGCGAAAACCAGTCATGACTTCGTCGATGATCAGCACCGTGCCGTGGCTGGTGCACAGTTCACGGGCCGCCTGCAGGAACTCGGGACGCGGTGGAACGCACCCCATGTTGCCCACGACCGGCTCCAAAATAATGGCTGCCAGTTGGTTGCCCAGCTCGTCGAAGGCTCGTCGGAGAGCGGGCACATCGTTGTATTCCAGCACGACGGTATCGCGGCTGGTTCCAATGGTCACGCCAGGTGAATCAGGTACTCCCAGGCTGGCGGCCGCGCTGCCGGCGCTGACCAGCAGGCTATCTACGTGGCCATGGTAGTTGCCGGCAAACTTGATGATCTTATCGCGGCCCGTTGCTCCCCGAGCCAGCCGTATGGCACTCATCGTCGCTTCGGTGCCACTGTTGACTAAGCGCAACCGCTCGATGCTCGGCACACACTTCATAACCAGTTCGGCAAGCTCCGATTCGGCCTCGGTCGGTGCACCGAAACTGGTTCCGCGCTCGGCCGCTTTGACGATCGCTTCCACGACGGTCGGATGTGCATGGCCCAAAATCATCGGCCCCCATGAGCCGATATAATCGATCAGGCGATTGCCGTCGATGTCGTGCAGGTAGGGACCTTGGGCGCGATCGATAAACAGCGGTTTGCCACCGACGGCACCGAAGGCGCGGGCCGGACTATTCACTCCGCCGGGCATTAATTGACTGGCTCGGTCGAAAGCAGCGATGGAACGCTGTTGCTGAAACTGGTTGGGAATCGAGGCAGTCACGCGGAATCTCCTTGACCGTAGGCGAAACCAGACACAACGTGGCGAAGACGAGGTCAGTGCGCTTGGGATTGGTAATGATGGTTGGTTATCGGCTGTGCTTTGAGCAGGGCCAATTTGCCACGATTGCTCGAGAAATACAAGCCCCGTGCGGGTGTGATGGCAGGTGGCTCGGTTGCAGTCGAGGAGCCGAAGCTGATTCGAAGTCAGGTGCCGCTTGGGGCCACGCCAGAGTCGCGTTGCATGACGATCACATCGAATCTGTCGGCGATGGTTTGAAAGCCAGCCTGCCTTGCTTCAGCTTCCACGGTGGCGATCTCAGCAGACGTCTGTTGAAACCCTTCGCGGCGGTCGAGAATGATCCAGCGGTAGTGGGCGATTGGCTGATCGCGTCGGTCGGCCAGGGCAGCCAATTGCGGACGCCGCAGCAAGTACTGGCCGACCGTTTCAACGTCGCTGTTGCCCACGAAGTGCGCGGCGATGCGACCGGTGGCCAGCACGGCGGAGCCATCCCGCTGGATCCGCTGCACCTGCCCGGTCAGCCACTGGCCGTCCTCTTCGCCGGCTTGGCGTCGTTGGTGTGGAGTATCTGTCGCTCCATAACTAAATGCGATGACATCCAGTAACGTGGGGCTGCTGTAGATCAACTGCCCTACGAACAGGCTCAGGATCAACCCCGTCGCCAACGCTCCGCCGGCAGCGCCTGCGGCGCGCGAACGATATCGCTTTACTTCCACTGGAGAGTTTTTGGATTGGGCGATTGCTGGGAGCGAACCGTGTGGCTGGGCGGCGTAAGCCCGCGTACCTTGGATCGTTGCCAGCCAGAATACAGGCAACAGCGTGCTGGCGTACTGAAAGGCTAGGGAGGTGGCGGGGCGATGGTCCCAAACTAACAGCACGAGTAGTGGTAGGGCAGTAGCCAACACAGTCCGCCATCCTCGCAGCAGGCTCAGCATAAAGCAAGGAATCCACAAGCTCAATAAAAAATACAGCTTCTGCCAACGAAACAAACTGCCCCAAAACTCAGCTGGACGCAGCAGCGGGGAGAGTAGCACCTGTGCGGTGGTCGATCCGAGTGTTGCAAAACGCGCGGTTTGAAACTCGGCTATGCCACTGAAGCGATAGACGAGCACAAAGCTCAGCCCGCATGTGACGGCCAGCAACAGCCACACGGCGGCCGGCAAACCATAGGCCCTGGAACCGACCGATGCATCGCTAGCCTTAGTCCGCAGTGGCCACATTTTTGAGACGGCGGATACGCCACAAAATAAGCAAACGATGACGATCACGCCCTCTTCCATCGACATGGCCAGTACGGCTAGCGCCAGCGCGAGGTACTGGCGGTGGGCAGTCAGCGCCCATATCGCGGCCAGCAGCAAAGGTATAGCCAAGCTGATGGGATGCCAGCCATAGGTATAGGCCACGTTCATCTGGCCCAAGACGGGTTGGGCCAACCAGGCCAATCCGAAGAGCAGTCCAGCCAGCCGCCCAAGTCCCTGCTGTCGCGCGATGCCCCATACAAATATCCCGCCGCTGGCGAGGGCCACGGACTGCAGCACGAAGAACAGATACACGCTTGGAAAGATGCTCCACAGCGGGACCAGCAGCAGCAGGCCTGGATTAAAGTGATCCCAAAATGTTGGCAGCACAGGCGATTCCAGCAGCAACCCCCTGCCACCGGCCGTATTGGCCACGCGCTGCGCGAAATGTCCAAAGTCATTGAAGCCCAATTGAAAGTTGCTGTAGTAGGTATGTGACTGCCAGGTCCAACCGATACAGGCGACACCGCAGGCTGCGACGATCGCTACTAGGTCGCCCCGCAGTGCGTCAACCCGCCCACGGTTCCATTTCCACTGTGCATTCTTCCAGCTACCTAAGCTCCAGCGACCTAAGCTCCAACGACCTAAGCCCCAACGACCTAAGCCCCAACGACCTAAGCTGCTGAGCGATGAGTCGCTCGGGCAGTCGCGGGGCGGCAGTGCTGCACACTGTTGGATGAGCCAGGCGAAACTAATTCCGCTCCAGGTGGCTAGCCAGAGCGGCTCCCAGTAACCAGGTTGCAGTTCCGCTCCACGTGCGCGCAGGAGCATCGCCAGCAGCAGCGGTAGCCAGGCCATGGCTAATCCGCCAAGAGCCCAGCGGACCGTGGCGGCCCGCGGGTGCTCCGCAAGCTCAGCTTCCGTCTGAGCGTGAGAGCTGCTCAGCAGTATGGCGGCCATTGCGCACCACGACAACATTGCTAGGAATGCAAAGCCCCAGGCCCAGTAACTTGCCAGAAACGGCTCCAGTTGTGGTGGTCCGCCGGCGAGGACTCGATAGCCCATTACGAAATGGACGCGGCTCGCCGTGGCTGTGGCTACGATGAACCACAACAACGCGGAGGCTGCGACTGTCGCCTGCCACCAGCGCCGCTGCAGCGCAGGAGAAGCTGGCTTGATCAGCGGACGGACTGGACGTTTCTTCTTGTTGCTAGCTTTAGTGCTCATGATTTCATCGCAGGTGTGATGGCCAAGAATAGCAACGTAGGCGGGCTGGTTGTGCGCTACGCTGGCGAGCAGTAGCCAGACTAACTACCGAACGTGCGCCGAGGCTAACGCTAAAATCAGCTCAAGCCGCAAAGTTTGACTAATCGTCCGCGGTAGCCGAGTCGATAATATCGATAGCGGTTCTCCCGCAGCCAGCACTCCTAACTCGCGGACAACCGACGACCTACAGGGACCAGCCATTATGCGCACAATTGTACTACTGACTTTCGGATTTGGGTTAGCACTATCAAGTGGATGTTCGATGTGCGCGCCTGGGTTCCTGGATGACTATGCCACGGTCGGTGGCAAGTGGCAACGGAGCGATCCGGCACAGGGCCGCGTGGGTTCCATCTTCAGCGATCCTGGTTCGACGATCGCTGCTGGAGCGACAGGGCGGCCTATGGTAGACTCCCACTCTGTGGGGCCCCGAGACGAGTACTTCGGCGAGGCATACATTGAGGGTCATGCGGGCACCGCTGCAGAATATGGCGAGCAGTTCGATGGCGAGTACTACGAACAGCAGAATGACATGGGGCATTCCGAGTTTGCTCCAGAGGTGTACCACGGTAGCGATGGTGAGCTCCAGTTCGACGACCAAACAATCATGCTAGGTGAAGAGTGGTAGGCTGTTCGCTAGCGCGGAGGCCGCTTCATGTCTGATGAACTATCCAGCCCTTTGGCCAACGTGCGTTATCGGCCGCAAAGCCCACGCAATTATGCGCCTCGCATCGGCATGATCGGTTGTGGAGGGATTACGCACCAACATTTGCGGGCTTACCGATCGGCCGGTTTCAACGTAGTTGCATTGTGCGATATTCACGTGCAGCGCGCTCAAGATCGTGCCCACGAATTCTTTCCGAATGCGATGGTGACCGAGGATTATCAACAGTTGCTCCGCGATGATTCCATCGAGGTCGTCGACATTGCCACTCATCCGGCCGGGCGAGTGCAATTGATCGAGGCGGCTATCCGCGCCGGTAAGCACGTGCTGAGTCAAAAGCCGTTTGTGCTGGATCTGGATGTGGGCCAGCGACTGGTAGCGTTGGCTGAGCAGCATGAAGTCTATTTGGCCGTCAATCAGAACGGCCGTTGGGCGCCTCACTTTAGTTACGCGCGGGTGGCCGCCAACGATGGCCTGCTTGGCGATGTATTTGCCGCCCACTTGGGATGCCACTGGGATCACTCCTGGGTAGCGGGAACTGAGTTTGAAAATATCAAACATTTGATTCTTTACGACTACGCTATCCACTGGTTTGACATCGTCCGTTGTTTTTTTTCTAAACAGCCGGTGCGCGAAGTGTTTGCAACCACGTCGCAGGTACCGCGGCAGACGCTGATGCCACCTATGCTGGCTCAGGCGCTGATCGAGTTTGAACAGGGGCAAGCCACGCTGGCCTTTGATGCGGGGGTCGTCTATGGACAACTCGATCAAACTTTCGTGGCTGGGACCGCTGGTAGCCTACTGAGCCAAGGCCCGAGCATCCAGTCGCAAACGTTGACTGTTACCACAGCCCAGGGAACTCACTCTCCAGCTTTGGTTGGAGCGTGGTTTCCCGATGGTCTGCATGGCACGATGGGCGAGCTGCTATGCGCGATTGAAGAGAACCGTCGCTGTACCATCGATGCACGCGACAACCTAGAGAGTCTCGCTCTGTGCTTTGCCGCGATTGCCAGTGCGGATTCCGGTCAGCCAGTTAAGCCTGGCGCAGTACGTAAATTGCCAGAGTAGTCCTACCTAAGAGAGAGCAACATGCATTTTGGTGATCGATTGGCAGAGCAGGTTCAGCTGAAGAAATCGGCAGTGTGCGTGGGGCTTGATCCGCGTTGGTCCAGTTTGCCAGCGGCGCTGCGCGGCACGATCGATGCTAGGGACTTGATACAAGTAGCGGCGGCGACGCAGTGCTACTGCCAAGAGCTGATCGATGCAGTAGCAGTGTACACGCCAATTATTAAACCCCAGGCCGCGTTTTTCGAACAGCTCGGCCCAGCCGGCATGCAGGTTCTGGCAGCGGTAATCCAGCATGCCCGCAAGCGTGGGCTGCTGGTGTTGCTCGATGGCAAACGGGGCGATATCGGCACCACCGCCGAAGGTTACGCAGATGCCTATTTAGGAGCCAGCAGCCCCTGGCAATGCGATGCGTTGACCGTCAATCCATACTTGGGCGATGATACGCTGGTGCCCTTTGTGAAAACGGCCAGCGCGCGCGACGCCGGGATTTTTGTATTGGTCAAAACTTCCAATCCTGGTAGCGGCTTTCTGCAGGACCCGCAGATCGATGGCGGGCAGACGATCTATGAACGGGTGGCGGACGCGGTGGAAGTCCACTCGCTAGCCACCCAAGGTAACGCGGGCTATGGCATCGTGGGTGCGGTGGCGGGCGCTACTTATCCAGACCAACTGCAAAAACTCCGCAGCCGGATGCCTCATACCTGGATTTTGATTCCCGGTTATGGCGCGCAAGGCGGTACGGCCCAGGATGTGGCCCACGGGTTCGATGAGCGAGGTCTGGGAGCCCTGGTCAACAGCTCTCGCGGGATTATCTTCGCCTACACCCTGCCGCAATATGCACATTTGTCCTGGCAGGACGCAGTATCCACGGCCGCCGCTGATATGGCGCAGCAGCTGCGCGAAGCGGTTTTACAGAGAATGTGACTGGAAGTCAGGTGCGAGGGCTGCGAAGATGAATTCGACGGCTGCTGCAGTTGTTGCGGCTGCGCAGTTGCCCAGGGGCTCACACCCTGTGCAGCACCAGCTGCAGATTGTCGAGCGGCGCCGGACAGTGCAACACCGCGGCCCAGACGCCCTGTGCAGGTCGCAGCACTTCGCCCGTCTGATTGAGCTCATCGGTCGCCCACCAGCCAAGACTGCTGTCACTGCCGCTGCTCTCATGGCCGCTGCTCTCATCGCCGCTGCTGTCATGGTCGCTATTTGTCGGGCTGCGGTGCGCGCTAGTCGGCGTGGGCAGAAAAAAATGCTGCGTGGGCGCGTCGGATTGCGGGCGGCTGGAAAACAGGTTCCGGCCGTGGCCATCGTACACAAGCATGTCGGCATCGATGTTCGCAGCCGCGAGATGTGAATGGAGCATGCGTTCGATGTCCACTTCGACGATGGCTATGCCCCAGCGATGTGCAGCGTGAGACTGCTGCTCTTTCGAGCTCTTGGTTTGCAAGCGTGGCAAATCTAGCGGCAAGCCTAGCATGATCCGCGACCAGCCCGCAATGCTGCGGTCGAGGTCGAAGATAGGCGTCGAGGAATTCGCGCTAAAGACGGCTTGGTGAAATGCGCTTGCTGAACACTGTCGCAAACGGTCGACTGCGAGCGAGCGCAAATCGAACATGTCGCGTGGCCCGCGTTGTAGTCGCAGTCGTTCCTCGAACCTCTGCCGCTGGCAATCCGCAATGCTGATGGCGCATAGCTTCGTCTGCACGCGCATGTGGGACAGCAAAACGCTTGCCAGTTGTTGCGAACTCAAGGGGCGCATAGTGGAGCCGGAGTCGGGCTCTTGGACTGAGTTGGAGTCGGGTTTGAGGGGAGTGTCGGGCGGAGTAACGCGGCGTGTGGCATTTCGAAGGTCCGTTAAGGCTACCAGTGCGACTACGTAGTGCAGCGTCTGTAGCGTGCTGCTCAAGTCAGCGACGAGGGCATCGCGCAGTTGCCGCCCGCCGCGCAGCCAGCTAGCGAAATCTGCAGATGGCGGCGAAGCCGTTTCAGGAGCATTCGCGTCTGCTAAATGTTTGGCGTAATGGCTCGGCGCCTGTGCGACTTGCAATTGTAGCTGAGCGTCCTCTTGCTGATGCGACTGCTTGAGTGCGGTTAGCAAGGCTCGCTGCAGTCTGGCCTTAGATAGGTCGCTCAGACGATCTGCGGGACCGGTAGCTGGGCGATCTGGTGGCATTGACTCAATGCGAGCTGTTTCGGCAGCCGCGTTTTGAATCAGCCGTGTCCACTGCGCGAACGCCTGTGACGCCGGCGATTTCAGCAGAGCAGCTTGCAGTTGGGCATGCTGCGATTCATCCAACTGGCCCTCGAGCGATTGGCTGATCCACTGTGTTAACTGCCAGTCATTCATAGCCTGTGCTCGTTTCGTTGGAAGCTAGCCACTTTGAGCGAACGCATTTGGCGATTCCCAGGCGAGCTCGATGCAGTCGGACGGCGAGATTGGCAGGCGTAATGTTCAGTTCCTGACAGATAGCTTGAGGGTCCATCTCGTGCATTACGCTCAGTACGAACGCACTCGCTTGTTGGTGTGGAATTTTCGCTAGGCAGCGTTGGACGATCTGACTCAGCTCTTGCAGCTCGATGACAGGCGGTGCAGGATGGTCGGGCCATGATTCCGGCCTCCATCTTCCGTTCGCATCGAACATCAAGTGAGTCAAGTCGCTGGACTGTAGAGCTGACGTGACGGGCGGCTGGCGCTCACGCCGGCGAATGGCATCGACGATCTTTCTATTTAGAATACTCAGCAGCCACTTCCACTGCGAACCTTTGCCAGCGAATTGCTGTTGATGACGGATGGCGGATAAGAAAGTTTCCTGCACTATTTCTTCCGCATCGGCATCGCTGTGCACGCGGCTTCTGGCATAACGGAACAAACCGTCGGCATAGCGCTCGACCCACTTCTCGGGCCCAACGGCGGGTTCGTAATCTGATCGCGCAGGGTTGCTGGACATAGAGCCATTCCGCAGTGGGGCGAGCAGCTAATGGGGGATTGCAAAACCGCTGGATAGTCCGGCCGAGCGTCAGCGCTTCAGTCGACATCGAACATCGAACATCGAACATCGAACATCGAACATCGAACATCGAACATCGAACATCGAACATCGAACATCGA
>CAKQWG010000039.1 GCA_934278005.1 uncultured Pirellulaceae bacterium
TCTCAAGTCTCAAGTCTCAAGTCTCAAGTCTCAAGTCTCAAGTCTCAAGTCTCAAGTCTCAGATCGTCCGCCATGCCTGACTTCGCCTACGTAGCTCGAGACCTCAGCGGCCAGCGCAAAACGGGTTCGCTGAGCGCTAACAGCCAGCATGATGTGCTGACTCAGTTGGACGGGCTGGGCCTGATGCCGGTGGAGATCAAACCGCTCAAGTCGGCCGCAGCCGGACGCTCGCTGCGCGTCAGTGGCCAAGTGATGGCCAACGCCTATACTCAGCTCGCCTCCTTGCTTCGCAGCGGGGTGCCGCTGCTGCGAGCGCTGACCGTGATGAGTCAGCAGGCGAGCAAGCCAGCATTGAAGACGGTGCTCGAGGAGGTCAAGGCCAAGGTGGAAGAGGGTGAGCCGCTTCCCAGCGCGATGGCTCGCTTTCCACGCGTCTTCAACGATATGGCGGTGAACATGACCCGAGCTGGCACCGAAGGAGGCTTTCTGGAGGACGCGCTGGAACGCGTGGCCGCGTTCACCGAGCAGCAGGAGGATATGAAAGGCCGCGCCGCCGGCGCGCTGGCCTATCCGGCATTTTTGGGCCTGGCAGGCACCGGCGTGGTGTCGGTGTTGATCATTTTTTTCGTCCCCAAGTTCGAATCGCTGTTCTCCAACCTGCGAGAGAAAGGGGAGTTGCCCATGGCTACCGACCTACTGCTCGCATTTAGTGCCATACTGGGCGCCTACTGGTGGTTGCTCCTACTGGGGATCGTGGGCGGAGTGTTCGCGCTAATTACCTTTCTGCGGACCGACAGCGGAGGATATTGGCTGGACTGGGTCAAAATCAAAACTCCGCTGCTGGGCAACATCTTTTTGAGCCTAGCCGTAGCTCGCTTCTGCCGCGTGCTGGGTACACTCTTGAGTAACGGTGTGCCCATTTTGAAGTCGCTGGAAATCAGTCGCAATGCGGCCGGCAACCGCATCCTCTCGGCCTCGATTCAAAAAGCTAGCGAGAATGTGACCGCCGGGGAAAAACTGGCTACACCTTTGGCCGCCTCGGGACATTTCCCCAGCCAAGTCGTCGAGATGATCTCGGTAGCCGAGGAATCCAACACGCTCGACAAAGTTATGGTGCAGGTTTCGGACAGTCTCGAGCGGACCACCTTTCGCCGGCTGGACATTTTGGTACGTTTGCTCGAACCACTGATGCTGCTAGTCATGGCCGGGATCGTGTTTTTTATCGTATTGGCCCTCATGGTACCGCTACTTAGTAGCTCCGATGCGGTTTAAATAGATGGCTACGCGATTTTGGAGTGCTGCGAACTGTCGTCGCGGCGTGGCCATCCAGACGCGTAAACGGCGCGATTGCAGTCCAAACGGTAGAAAATCATAAGCCTGCGGCAGACGCCGGCCAACATATCGAATCGACAATCATCTAAGAAAGAAAGTGAATTTAGCCATGCATAGCCAAATGGAACATGTTCTGAACGGAATCGCCCCCGCCGCTGCGGTCCCAGGCGGTGCGAAACAGCCACAGCTTACGACGCTGCATTGCCATCTGCCAGCGCGGCGCATCGGACGGCTGCGAAGACGGGGTTTCACGCTGCTCGAAATCATGCTCGTGCTCGTCATTATTGCAGCCATTGCGGGAATTGCTGTAGTTAATATCGGCAGCTTTCAAGAGCGTGGATTTCGGCGTACAGCCAGTGCGGAGATCAGCAATTTAAAAACTATGCTCGAGAGCTATAAACTGGAAGTTGGCACCTATCCCAGCCAATTGTCGCACTTGCACGAGCAGCCCTCGGATCTGGCCGATCCAACTAAGTGGATGAAGATTTCCAAGAAGCCTATCAACCCTGATCCATGGGGGCGACCTTACGAGTACACGGTCAATGGCTCCGATTTTGAACTGCGTAGCCTCGGTCCCGATGGACAAAGTGGCACTGAAGATGACGTTACCTAAAGCACTTAAAACCAACCGCGTCGCATTCACGCTGTTGGAAATTATGTTGGTGCTATCGATCATCGCTATCATCGGCGCGATTGCTGTGCCACGTTTGACGCACGTTTACGAGCGGCAGAAGCTGCGCGGCATGGCTAACGAAATGCGGCTGGTATGGGATACTGCTCGATTGAAAGCCATGCAGACCGGCCAGTCGCAAGTCTTTCAGTGCTTGCCCGCCAGCGGCAAATATAGCGTCACGCCGCTGGTCCTGCAGTCCGACGCAGTCAATGCCGGGGCGGGTGCGACGGTCATGCTCAGCGGTGGCAATATCGCACAGACTCAGAGCGATGGCTTTCTCGCGGCGGCTGAACCCCACTTGGCCTCGGCTAAAGATTTGGAGCACGGCATTGTGTTTGTCAGTTGCCAAGTCGTCGGCAGCCAACGCGCTTACGCCGTGTCGCAGGACGCACAGGCCAGCGGCAACGCAGACGTCAACGCGCAAACGCTCAACCAATCGGTGATCTTCTACCCCGACGGCAGCACCAGCACCGCCGAGCTGCGGATTCAGAATGAGCGCGGCGATATACGCGCGATTCAGTTGCGCGGCCTCACTGGCCACAGTCGCGTGGTCAGCGTCTCTAATGTCGCTGAGGCCGCCGATGAATAGTCGCTTGCTTAGCTTGTGGGTTCAGTGCGGCAAGCAGCCTGCATGCTCTGCCGCTGCGCGGCCTAAGCCACTTGGGCTGTCGCTCCTGGAAGTCATCTTGGCGCTCGCCATTCTCGCTGTCTCGTCCGCTTATCTAGCTCAGTCGATGCAGTTGGCAACTCATAACGCGCTCCGCGCTGAACGGCTGACACAGGCCGAGTTGGTCGCTGAGAGCGTGATGAATCAAGTCATCGCCGGAGTCATTCCAGCCCAGTCGGTAACATGGACTAACTATCAGAACTCTGCCGGCAATACCGACTGGTATTACCAACTGCAGAATGTGTCGACCGAAGTCGAAGGCATGGTCGGACTGCAGGTCGCAGTGCAAAAGGTCGACCCGGTGATCGGCCTTGTCCAAACTCAGTACGACCTGTTTGCAAATCGATGGATGATCGACCCGGCACTTGAATTGGACGTGCCACCAGAGGAAGATGCCGAGGAGTCGAGTACGAGTTCGTCGAGCGGCGAACAACCCGCTGCACCGGGCAATTCGTCTGGCGCAGGCGGAGCCAGTGATGGTGGAGCAGGCTACGGCGGAGGCGCGATGGGAGGCGCAACAGGTGGCGCGATGGGTGGCGGCTTTGGCCCGGCTACAGGGAGTGCTACTGGCGGGCGCCCAGGTGCTAGTGCTGGCCGGGGTGGCCGTGGAGGTTCAGGAGCTGGCGGCGGTGGTGGTGCTGCTGGTAGCGGTGGTCGGGGTGGCCGTGGCGGCGGTGCTCCTGCGGCCAATGCAGGTGGCCGCGGCAGCGGGCAAGGCGGCGGCAGCGGGCAGGGCGGTGGCGGTGGTTTTGGTCCGGGCGGCCCCAATGGCCAGGGCGGCAGCGCGGGACGAGGTGGCAGATAATGATGATTCATGACCGATGCCCCAGTGTCGCTTTCCGCTCCGCGGAAAGGTCGCCCAGTGTGGCTTCTCAATGCACTAAAGGATCCCTACCAAGCTCCCCCCTCTCCCGCACTCCCTCTTCCATCAACAGCCACCCTACCAAACTACATTCACCGCATTCGCCCGCCCCGCGCACCGGCTTTACCTTGATCGAGCTGATGCTGGCGCTGGCGCTGATCGTTGTTACCACCGCCTTGATCGGTTCACTGATGCAGATGTTTTCGCGCAATTTTGCTACGCGAGGTGACGATATCCGGCGCGAGCAGCTGGCCCGAGCCCTGCTGAGCAAGATGGCGGATGACATTCGCGGAGTAGTCATGCCGCAAGAATATGATTCAAGCGTGCTCGAACAATTGCTAGGTGCAAGTAGTGGCGGTGGCAGTGCTGCGGGCGGAGCCTCCTCAGCCACGGATCCGCCCAGCGGACTGGCGAGCGCATCAGGGTCTGCTGGTGGCGGCAGTATGTCGAGCGGATTCGGTGCGGCCACGGCGACTGGCGGTGATGAGCTGTCAGACACGGTCTCCACGAGCCTGCCACCGGGCATTTACGGCGACCAGTACTCGCTGATCGTCGACGTCAGCCGCATCCCGCGCCCGGATGAATACATCATGCCCAGCGCTACGTCGATGGATCATTTCCTGGCCGATGTGCCGGGCGATATGAAGACGGTTACCTACTATGTTCAGTCGCTGACCAATATGGGAATCGAAGATTCACTGGCGCAGTTCGCCTCGCCGGACAGTCAAATCAGCAATCCATCCAGCGGGCAAGTTGGCGGGTTGATTCGTCGGCAACTCGATCGCGCTGTTACCGCTTATGCGGAAGAGATGGGAGACACGCAGCGCTTGGCTCGCACCGGTGACTTGCTGGCGCCCGAAGTGGTCGCGCTCGAATTTGCTTACTACGATGGCGTGGATTGGCTGACCGAATGGGACTCGTCAACTCAGTCGCTCCCCTGGCTGGTGGAGATCACCTTGGCCATGCAATCCGCGGAAGCCAGCGAGACATCGCCGTTCTCGCCGGGTGTATCTCTCAATCAGCTTTCCTATGCCGATCGCCAGACGTATGGGATCGAACTCTATCAATTGGTCGTGGCCATTCCGGGAGCTCAGCTGCGTCCGGTCGATGCGGCCACGGCAGAGCAGGCCGAGGGGATGGAGGTCATGGGCTTATGAATTCGAGCAGAGGCACACTGATCCGCCCGCAACCAGGCGGCTTCGTGCTGCTGTTGGTGCTGGTCGTCGTCGCCATGGCCACCATGGCAGCTTTGACCTTTTCGCGGTGGATGTTGATCACTCACGAGGGTTCGCAGATCTCCTCTAGACAGCTGCAAACGCGGATGTGCGCTGAGTCGGGGGCCCAAGCGGTCCGCCTGCTGCTGGCCTACACACGCACCGAGCGCCAGGCGATGGGAGGCACGTGGGATAATGCTGCCATGTTCCAAGCCATCAATGTCATACCGGACAGCGACCCAGCCCGGCGAGCCCATTACACGATTATCTCCCCCAGCGTCGACGAATTCGGAAATTACGCAGGGTTGCGTTACGGCCTGCAGAATGAGTCGGCCAAACTAAATCTCAATACGCTCGCTCAGCTCGATGCGTTGGCCTCGGCCGGTACGCTCGGTGCAGCGGCGGCCGGGGGCAGCGCAGGCAGTTCTGCAGGCGGCTTCACAGGCAATTCCGCTGGTAGTTCCGCAGGCAGTTCCGCAGGCGGCCTGGGCGGACCATTTTCCCAGCTGGCCAGCCAGGCTACCAGCAGTCTATCCTCGAGCATGGCGACGGGCATGCTGATGGCCCTGCCAGGCATGACCGAAGATATCGCCGATGCGATCCTAGACTGGCTGGACGCCGATGCCGATCCGCGCCCACTGGGAGCCGAATTCGAGGACTATTACATCCATCTACAGCCTGCCTATAAGCCGGCGAATGGCCCTATCGATTCGATCGAGCAACTGCTGCTGGTGCGTGGCGTCACGCCCCAGTTGCTATTTGGCTATGACGAGAATCGCAATGGTGTGCTCGATACGGCCGAAGCGGCGAGGATGAATCAAGGCATGCCTGCTGGCGCATCGCCCGGCTCACTGCCGGCGGTTTCTGGCGACCCGAATGCGGCCCCACCGCCCGCCCTGGGCTGGGCTCCGTATCTGACTCTGCAGAGTTTAGAGAAAAATTTGGCTGCCGATGGCACGGCCCGCGTCAACATCAACTCCGACGATATGCAGCTGCTGTCTGAAGAGTTGTCCGCGATCTTGCAGAACGAAACCTGGGCCAGTTTTATCGTGGCTTATCGCTACGGTGGCAAGCCAGGTGGTAGCGGCACGAGCCCGCTTATGGCTCTGGCCGGTATGGCAGCCGCGGACAGCGAGCAAGTCGACGGTGCAATGGGTGCCCAGATGGAAGCTCTGTCACTGGCTAACTCCGCTTCTACTCAGGCCTCGCAAGGCAGTGGCGGCCCGCCTCAACCCTGGACGGAATCCGCGCTGGATTCGATCGATCTCAGCCAGCCCGGTTCGGTCAAGTTCAATCAAGTCCTGGATTTGTTCGATGCGACGGTCACGCTCGAAGGGCCCGCCGGGGCGGTTACCTACACCTCACCGCTGAGTTCACTGCCGCTAGACTTGGCCAATTCAACGCCGCTGCTGATGGACTACTTGACCACAGTCTCCGCCCCTGCCATCCCCGGCCGAATTAACATCATGGAGTGTCCGCAGGAGATCTTGCGCGGAATTCCGGGATTGACGGACGAAGTCGTCGACCAGATTTTGGAAGCTCGCGTGGATGGCTCGGACAGCCCAACTCGCCAATTCGAAACTTGGTTGGCTGTGGAGGGTTTACTCACGATGGACCAGATGCGGGCATTGCTGCCGCTGGTGACTTGCGGGGGCGACGTGTTCAAGGCTCAGATCATCGGCTACATCGAAGGAGATGCGGCGTTCTCCCGGATCGAAGCCATTGTGAGTGGGGCCGGTGACGTTCCCACCATATTGTTTTTCCGTCGCATGGACCATTTGGGACGCGGGTTTGATATTCCGACTTTGGGCCAGCGATTCGATGTGTCTGTAGGGTTCTGAGTTGCCTGGCCACGCGACTTGCCGGCTCTTCTACGGCCTGCAGTTCAGCAAAAATCCACAGCTCGCAGCCGCGGTGCAGATACTTCCCTCTGCGAGCTGCGAAATTCAGATTAAAATAGAGTTTCATAGCGCGGCGCGAACACGTTCATTCACTTTGGCGGTATTTAAAACCAGTGTCAAAAAATATCATTATCGACTGGCAACGCGATAGCCTCATCGTCGCCTCGGGAGAGACACGCGGCGGCAGTGCGCATATTGACAGCCTGAGTGTGCAGCACATTCGGCACGCCGACGCGGACCTCAGGCAAAGCACTCCTGAGCAATCGGCCGAGGGCGAAGGACTGCCGTCGCTCAGCGATGATGCTGCACAAGCGCTTGAGCGAGCCGTCGACGAACTGGGGCTGCGCAAGCGAGACGCAACGGTGATTGTGTCGCGAGATTTGGTGGAAGTGCGCACGATCTCCGTGCCACGCATAGAAGCCGCCGAACTGCCCGACCTGATTCGCTTCCAAGCCCAGCGGCAATTGGCCAATATGGGCGATTCATGGACACTCGACTATGTGCTGTTGCCCGATGCGCCCGGTCAGGAGATGCTGACCGCGCTGGTGGGAGCTATCTCAGCGGTCACGATGCAGAGCATAGAAGCGGCCTGTGAACGAGCCGGTCTGGCACTCGCACATGTCGCGCTGCGGCCAATTGAGATCGCCAGGTTTGCGGTGGCATCCGGCGAACTGCCCGGGCCCGAGCCATCGCTCGTCGTGTGCATGTCGCAGCAACATGCCGATCTGCTAATTCTGGTGCAGGGACAAGTCGTCCAAGTGCGCAGTACCAAGCTGCCCGCCCAGACCTCTCAGTGGCAGACGACGTTTAGCGGCGAAGTGCGTCGCAGTCTGATGGCTGCATCAGCGCAGCTCGACCATAAGCCGCTCGCGCGAGTTTTGCTCATTGCCACGCCGGCCGCCGCTGAGCACGTGGCCGAGCTGCTGGCCGGTGTCATCGACTGTCCCATCTCCTTGATCGATCCGTCGAAGTTTTTGTCGGAGAGCCTTGCGTCGCGCCGCGAGTTGGCCGAGCATGCGGCTCACCGCATCGCTGGCATCGCCGGCGGTCTTACGTTGGCGACGGCCGCAGCCAGCGAACGGATCGATTTCAAAGACCCCAAGAAACGCCCGCCACCCCAGAAACGCACGCGCACCTACCTGCTCGCTACCGCAGCGGCAGTACTGCTCATCGGCAGTGGTGTCACGTGGTGGTTGGGTGTGCAGCGCGAGCTGGACGAGCAATTGGCTCGCTACCGCTCCATCGCGGCCGGCAAAAAAGCCACCATCGAATTGGCTGAGCAGCGCGTCGCTCAGGTGCAGGAGATCGACCGCTTCCTGCAAGCCTCGCCCAATTGGCTCGATGAGATGGCCTACATGGCTCAACAGATGCCACCGGCAGAGAAGGTGCTCATGGGAGAACCCACCTTCACGGTTCTCGCCGATGGCAGCGGGCGGATAACCATGCCTGTGGCCGTCGATTCGTCCGCGACGATTGGTGAATTTGAGAGTTCGTTGCGCGATGAGCAGCACGTGGTAGCGGGCAAGAATTCTACCCAGTTGAATACCGCCGCTGGCGATTTGTACAAATGGCGAGTCGACCAAGCTATTACGGTTTCCGGCAGTGGCTGGAACTTGGTGTCTCAGCTTGATACCAGTCGTTCTGCCGGCCGCCAGCCAGATTCGCAGACCCCCGCAGCACCACAAGAGAACTGACGTCTACTATGGCGATGACAAAACGAGAGCGATATTTGGCACTAGGCGTCGGCGTCGTGGTCGGACTATTGGCGCTGCAGACAGTTGTTAGCGGTATCACCAGTCGCTGGCAAGCCAAGCAGGATTTGGTCGACACCGCGCAGGCTGAAATGGAGAGCATGCAGAGGATTGAAACTGCGGGCACGATCGCCGAGCGCCAGTTGCGCCAATTGAACGAAAAATCTTTGCCCACCAACTCAGAAATACTGGTGGCTCAGTACAAAGCTTGGTTGACCAAAGCTGCCTTAGATGCCGGGGTGGGAGATATCAAAATCACACCTCCTGACCGACCGACTAGGGAAACCGCGGCGTACAAGGAATACAAGTTCAGTTTGACTGGCACATGTCGCATCGATCAATGGCTGGATTTGATGGCTGAGTATTACGACGCCGACTATTTGCACCGACTGCAACATGTGAAGCTCACCCTCACCAAAGATCCGGGCGTAGTCAAAATTGTGTTCGATTCGCATGCTCTGGCACTCGTCGGAGCACAGCCCGACCAACCTGCCTCGGGACAGTCCTCGGGGCGGCTGGCTAAATCGGCTGACGAATATAAGCAGATCATTCTCGACCGCAATCCGTTCTCACCTCCCAACCAACCGCCCACGCTGGCCGGCCCACGGACTTTTGAAATCCCGCGCGGCACACCCTGGGAGCAGATACTCAAGCTGGAAGATCCCGAGAATCACGAAGTGCAATTGCAGTTTGACGGTGATCAGCTCCCCGAGGGCCTGCAGTTGAGCGGTAAGACCGTCAAGTGGACACCCGCGGAGAATGGCAAGTTCGAGCTGGCGCTGCGCGTGTCCGATAGCGGTTGGCCCAGTGCCAACAGCGTGGAAAAATTGACGTTCAACGTAGTCGATCCTCCTAAGGCTGCTGAGCCCGAGCCCGAGCCAGCTAAGTTCGACGCCGCAACTCAAGCCTTCATCACCGGACTCGTCAGCGGTCGCACGGGCAACGAAGTCTGGATTCACTCGCGCACCGAGGGGAAAACACACGAACTGTCGGTGGGCTCCGAGTTTGAAATTGGTTCAGTCAAGGGAAAGATCGTTAATATCAACCTTAACGAAGACACCATTGAACTGGAAAGTGGCGACGTGCTGTGGACCGCCGGCATGGACACCTCCTTAGCCGCCGCCTTTGCCAAGAGCAAGATAGACTAGCATCTATCAGCCGCTTTGGCGTTAGCCACGGTTGCATTCTGCTGGCGGCTTCAGCCGCCGGATCCCGGACAAATGAATTGCAAGCCCGGAGGCCGACGCATTCACATTCAAACTATCAGCACCCACTGCTGCATCAGCCGGTCGATCTGGCTGCTGATCTGACCTCGCGATAGCACTTGCTGACAGCCCGCCTGTTCGGCTGCTGACAAACGCTGCCCCTGGACGTGTGGGCCAAAAGCAATTTTGTGAGCTTGTGGAAACTGCCCACTGAGCGACTCCACCACACTCGGTATGGCCTCCAGCGAGACGCTATTTAGATCGATGATCCAGGCGGATACCTCTGCCGCACTCAGGCTGGTCAACTTGTCCGAATCTGGCGATAGGGCTACTACGAGAGCACCTCCCATTTTCTCGGCGGCGGTGCGAATAGTGGGCACAAAGAACAGGTCCTTGGTAACCAAAACGATACTGCTTTTCGCCATCTGTCGATTCCTGAGCCCGTCTGTTGGTTGAGTTCTCTTGCGGCATGCTAAGACCTGCCTGGACTGCGACTTAGCATGCTCTCGCCGCCCGCTGCAGGGCAGCAATTATCGCGCAATGCCTTGATTTTCCTAGCCCTGCTGCGATCCTTAGCTTGGTGGCTGCTGCAAGTAAGTACAATGAAGTGACAGTTTTTCCCCATCCGCCGCGGCGGGGCTCGGCTGAAATGCTCGCTGGCGACCCCAGATGGTCCGCCTGCTGCTTGCGGCAGGTCCCCAAAGCTCATGCACCATAAACTCATGCACCGCAGAGGTTTCGCAGACCCTATTTGTACCACATGAATCTAGCGTCGCTCCAACAGTTCTTTGATAGCTCGCCAGCAATTCGCTTGTTGCGCTCTCCGCATGCGCCGTGGATCCTTGAATTTCTGCATCAACAGTTCAAATGCTCAGGGCAAATTACTTGGCCGCACACCGAGCTCGCCGCACGCCTGGACGCGGCGCTGCATCAGCTGCGTCAGACCGACATCGCTAGTCCAAGCCGTGTTGTCGATGCGGGTGTTGCCGATGCGACCGGTGCGCCGCTGCCGCGGCTTACCAGTCAGGCTTATCTGAGCCTGTGGTCAAGCGCCGACGTGCGGTTGCTCAAGCGGTTTGTCGACGCTGTGCCGGCGGAACCCGTCTATCAACTCACTCCCGACGCAGAGCTAGTGCTCGCCTTTGTCTCCAAAGCCACTCGCCGCGATCGCACGATCGGCGCGCAGACGCACCTGCAGTCGATCTTAGGGTTGCTACAGGAGGTCGTCGCTGACGCTGGCGACGCGGACGACCCCCAGAACCACTACAGCCTGCGTGCACGATTCGACTTAGCCGCTGACCAATTGGAACAGTTAAAAAGCGAGTTCCGCGGCGTAGAAGAGCGGTTCAAATCGATTACGCGCGACGTGCAGCAACGCCTTTTGCAATCTAAGGATTCGCGTGGGGAGATTATCGAGTTCGCGCTGGACGCTGAGGATCTTCTCAAAAGTGGAGACCAAGCGCGCGGCTTTGCGGAATTCCTTAAGCTGGTTCACGACCCCACCAAACAGGCACAGCTAGTTGAGCTGGTCAGAGAACTCACTCAGTTGAAGGCGTTGGCTGGTCGCGAGGAGGCCCTGCGAGCCATGCGGACAATGCTCCCCAGTTTGCTTGCCGAAGCCGAGAAGATCCTCCGCACGACCCAGCACTTGAGTCTTACCCTTCGGCGTCTGTTGGACACTCGCAGTAGTCGTCAGCAACGCCAGCTGGCTCAGCTGCTACGCGATATTCGGGCCGCGGCCAGTCAACGTAGCCAAAAACCACCGCTGGAGATCGGCTTAGAGATTGAAGCGGAGCTCGAGATTCAGCTGCCTTGCGAGCGACCTTTCTGGGCCCAGTCCGAGCCGTTTGCCGAAGTTGACTGGCAATTGGCGGCCAGCGATCCCATACAACACGCCGAGGCGCTTCAGCAATTGGTGGCGCTGCACCGCATCGATTGGCAGACGATGCGCCGCAATATCACGCTGCTGCTGCACTCACGATCCGAAGTGTCCCTGCCAGAATTGCTCAACCGCTACCCAATTCAAAGCGGCGCGGTCGAGGTACTGGGCTACATCCAGATCGCCCATGAGGATGGGCATGTGATCGATTCGTCGCAAGTGATCCCGTTGGCCGCGAATTGGCCGCACGCGCAATCGCGTGTGCTGCACATCCCACGCGTGATATTTCGGCGATCCGAGCGCGCGACAGCCGCGTTGCCGGTCGCTACTAGCTTATGAATTCGTCAGTGACGCGACCCGCTTCGAGTATCAGCGACTGGGTTGATCGAGAGCCTTGACAACTCTCACTACCACTAAGGACTTGAACTTCTACTGATCCCAAACCTAACCGCGAAAGCAGCGAGCAAGTGACTCACACGACCGACCACGCTGAACCCAACGCGCCGCCTCGATCTGTCGATGCGCTCCCCGCTTACAAGGACTGGAGCCAATCCGCAGTGAGGCTGCTGCAGGGCCCCATCTACAGCGATGACACCGCGTGGGATCTCACCTTGCGTTATCAGTCGGCGCTGTGCGATTACTTTGCTCGCATTGGCTTGATGCTCATCGTAGACGAAGCGGAAGGCTTGGCGTACTTGAGGCAACTGGCCGATGACGAGGCGCGCGATGAGTATCAACACTTGCCGCGTCTGTTTCGGCGCACGCGACTGAGCTACGACGTAACACTGCTGTGCGTGCTGCTGCGAGACGAACTGCGACGATTCGAGGAAGAGGATTTGGACAATCGCCGCTGCGTGGTTGAACAAGCGTCGCTAATCGATGTGTGGAAGGGATTTTTTCCAAGCGATAGCGACGAAGTGCGGCTGCACAAATCGCTCGAGGCCGCCTTCAGACGACTCGAGACGTTGCGGATGGTCAGCCGCTTTGGCGAATCGCCAGGCAGCTGGGAGATCCGCCGCATTCTCAAAGCCCGCCTGCCAGTCGCCGAGCTCGAGCGGCTCAAGGAACAATTGCTACTCAAAGTGAATCAAGAGTCCGCACATGGTTAAAATCGATCTCCAGATCAACCCCACTCAGTCGGCAGATTGGCTGTGCCACCCACGTCCCGGCTACCGACTTAAAAAGTTGGAAGTCACCAACTGGGGCACCTTCGACAGCACCGGCGGGAGAGTCTATAGCCTCGCGCTGGAGGGCCGCACCGCGCTGCTGGTCGGTCAGAACGGGTCGGGTAAGTCGACGCTTGTCGATGCGCTCCTGACGCTGTTGGTTCAGCCCGGTGTGCGCAATTACAATGTTGCCGCAGGTGCTAAGAAACGCGAGCGGGATGAACGCACCTACATTCGCGGAGCCTGCGGACGGTCGAGCGACGATGAGCTCGGCTCCGTTACCGATTACCTCAGACCCGACAACAAACATTATTCCGTGCTACTAGCCTGCTTTGAGCGTGCGGACACCGGCTCCGCATTTACCGTTGCCCAAGTGTTGCAAATCACCGCTGACGGCGAGCTCGACAAGACCTACGCCTTCGCCGACGGCGAGCGGAGCATTACGGGCGACCTGAGTGGTCTACACCGCGAGCAGAAAATTCCTAAGCAGTTGGCCGAGCGAGGGTTTCAGGCGACTACTAAATATTCTGAGTACCTGGCCTGGATTGCCCGCTGCACTCATCAGCGCCCCAAAGCCATGGATGTCTTCAATCAGACAGTTGCCGTCAAAGATATTCAAAGTCTCAATCGCTTCATCCGCGATCACATGCTTGAACCCCATTCGTGGCGCGAGCGGATCGAGAGCTTGCTGGGTCACTTCACACAGCTCAACCAGGCTCATCAGGCGCTGGTAAAGGCTCGGCGAAAGATCGAATTGCTCACTCCTGTCGCCGTGGCTGCCGAGGCGCATGAACGATTGGCGGCCGACATGGAGAATTGCACGCAACAGCTCGATGCAGTCGATAGTTATTTCCGCAACCACTTGGTACAGTGGCTGAATCCGCGTTTGACGATACACCAATCGGCCATCGCTGCTGCCGCTCGCCAAAAACAAAAGCTGCAACTTGAAATCGAACTACTCGACGAAACTCAGCGGACACTCAAGAATGAAATCGAGAAAACCGGCGGTGAGCGACTGAGGCACCTTCCGCTACTTCTAGAGACGCAGCAAGCCCTGCTCGCCGCCAAACGTCGCGAGCGACAGAGGCTACAGATCGCGCTACAAACAATCGGTTTTTCCACGGAACAATCCGCAGCTTGGTTGGACAGCGCGACGCAGTTTGAGCAGTTGCCTGCCCAGCTGGAAGCTACCCGGCAACAGTTAATCGAGCAATCCTCGCAATTGGGCGAGCAACGCCTGCGCCAGGCTCGTCGGTTAACCGAAGTCCGCACGCGAGTTGAAGACGAGCAGTCGCAGCTCGTGGCGCTGAGTGAGCAGCCCGGCAATATTCCCAGCTGGCTGGCCGAAGTCCGAGCAGCTATGGCAAACGCTCTGCAGCTTCCGGAAACGGAGCTAGTCTTCGCATGCGAATTGATCAGTGTCTCTGAAGCGGAGTTGGCTTGGCAGCCCGCTATTGAGGCCGTGTTGCGTCGTTTCGCTCTGAGTCTGCTCGTGCCCGAGCAACACTACCGCGCGGTCAGCCAATACGTTGAACAGCACGCGCTGGTCGATGCCCGCGGACGTGGGCAGCGTTTGGTTTACATCCGCGTTCCGAGCATAGCCACCGCGCCCAGTGCGGATCGATTGCACCCCGACTCCATGATCCGCAAGTTGCAACTCCGGACCGCGCCCGCCCAGTTGCCTGCCCAAAACAATGGCCGCGCTGCGGACCAGGCAAATGAGCCTGCGCAAAACTTGATCTCTTGGCTCGATCGCGAACTGCGGCGGCGGTTCGACTATCGCTGCTGTCAGACGATCGAGCAATTCCAGCGTGCGCCCGGACTAGCGCTGACGCAGAACCGCCACATTAAGTATGGCGGCCAACAGCATGAGAAGGACGATCGACCTGGCGGCTTCGATTCCAAACAGTTCGTGCTGGGCTGGGATAATGCGCTGCGCAAGAACGATTTGCGAAACAGCATGCACGAGCTACGCCGACTCCAACAGGAAATATTGCAAGCGATTCAGACTCTAGAGGGCGAATCGCGTCTAATGTCGAAAAAGTTGGCCGCTATCGATACGGCCAGCGGGGTTCCCGAATTCGATCTGATTGATATCCAGCGACATCAACGCGAGATAGAGGTCCTTGAGGCTGAGCGCGACGCGATCGAAGAGTCCAATGATGCTGTGCGTCTGCTGCGCGAGCGCTTGGACGCAGCCATCGAGCGCCGCTTCGCGCTACAGCGCCTGCGCGACGCCCAGGTAGCCACCGAGAGCAACCTGCTGCGGGAAAGCGATCAGGCGGCGCACTGGTTAGAGCGTCACCAAGAGACGCTTATCGAGCGCGAGAAGCAGGGCAAGCTGGCAGCGCATCGACGGGCCTTTGCGGACCTCGACGCTGCCCTCAAGCAGCGCCTGTCACAATTCAAAGACTTGGCGGAATTCTCTGAGCTACAAGCGGAAACGTCTCAGTCGCTCCAATTGCAGCTCAACGCCTTGCACCAAGCGGCCGAGCCGATTCGCGCCGACGGCATCCGCGCCATGCAAAAATTCCTTAGCGACTCCCCCGAGGAACGCACCGATCTGCGCGCGGACTGGCTGTATCTAGATGGCTTTCTGGGCATGTTAGAGCAGTTGCAACTGGAGGATCTTCCGCGACACGAACACCGTTTTCGAGAGCGACTGAATGACAATGTGACTCAGGAGATCGGCGTGCTGCATGCTGCACTGCAGTGCGAACGCCAGGAGATTCTCGACAAGATCGAAACGCTCAATGGTTCTTTGGAACAGCTCGAGTATCGCGCGGGGACTCACATGCGGCTCGAGCCGCGCCCGGTTGCCGACCGCGAGATTCGCGATTTCCAAGCACTTTTGGTTGATTGTTTGAGCGACGCGTTTGACGGCAATGCCTCTGCGGACGAAGTGCGTTTTGCACGTCTCGAACGGTTGATTCGCCGCTTTCGCGAAGAGGAGCGGTGGCGCGAGAAGGTCACGGACGTCCGGCGTTGGTTCGATTTTAGCGCTCGTGAATTGGATGCCGTTAGCGGGGCTGAACTGAGTTGTTATGAAGATAGCTCGGGCCAATCCGGGGGCGAAAAGGCAAAGCTGGCCTTCACCATCTTGGTAGCCGCCATCGCGTACCAGTTCGACATTGACCCTAATCAGCCAGACGATGATCGCCTGCGTTTCGTGGTCATCGACGAGATGTTTTCCAAGGTCGATGACCGCTATGCCGACTACGCCTTGCAACTATTCGAGAAATTCGGCTTGCAGTTGCTGATCGTGGCGCCGCTAGATGCCAAGGCCCGCGTCACCGAACCCTATGTCGGCTGTTACTTGCACACTGTCAAGCACGAGAGTACGCGTACCAGCGACGTTATTAGCTTGACGGCGGACGAGTACGAACGAGCTCAGCACCAACACAAATCGCCTCACAAATCGCCACACGTTGCAGCACCCGACCAATCACACTTCCCATCACAAAACAGCGTCGAGCAAACTCGCCAAGCTGATCCAACCTTAGCCACCCGCAAACCCAACAAGCCCCGCTAGGGTGGCTGGATTTGCGCAGGCGACGGCCCGCGCATCGATTTGCGCAAGGATCTACACACCAATGCCATCTGTCGTGTTCCAGAATCCGCCACGTTGGTGATCGCACAGCACAGCCGTACCGCGTAGCGATTCATCTAGATGCCCGGCGTGGAACACGGTCTGGCCGCCGACTAGAGTTCGAACTGGCCAGCCCTGCAGCGTCTGTCCGTCCCATGGGCTCCAACCGCTGCGCGTCCATTGCTCGCTGTTGCGGATTGTCTTACGCAGCGACATGTCGACCAACACCAAGTCGGCGTCGTAGCCAACCGCGATGCGTCCCTTGCCAACTAACCCCCACACGCGCGCCGGAGCATCGCTCATCCAACTGGCTATCTGCGACAGACTGCACCGCTGCTGATTAGCTTGGTCCAGCAGCAGAGCCAAACTGTTTTCAACTGCAGGCAGTCCACTTGGACTACTGGGATACTCAGCCTGTTTCTCCTGCCAAGTATGCGGGGCATGGTCGGTAGCGATGACCTGGATCTTGCCGGCGAGCAGGGCATCCCACAGTTGCCGAGCATCTTCGGGGCTTTTCACCGATGGGTTCATCTGCACTTGCGTACCCAATCGGTCGTAGTCTTCCGTCGAGAAGAACAGATGGTGCGGGCAGACTTCCGCCGTAATCATGGGGCCAGCGGCTGCGACGAGTGGGATCTCTGCGGCCGTGCTAACGTGCAGCACATGGAAGCGATGTTGATGGCGCTGGGCCAAATCGATCGCTCGTCGCGTGGCAATCACCGCCGCCGTCACATCGCGAATTCGCGAATGATCGTGAACCGTCAGCCGCTCGCCCAACCGTTCGCGATTAGCGCGCACCGTCGCTTCGTCCTCGCAATGAGCGCAGATGGGGAGCGTAGTTTCGGCAAAGATGCGTTCCAAGGCGGCTTGGCTATCGACCAGCAGATTCCCCGTACTGGAGCCGATAAAGATTTTGATGCCCGGCGCATGGGGCACGCGTTGCAGTTCAGCTACATTGTTCTCGGTGGCTCCGATGTAAAACCCGAAATTGACGCTGCTAACCTGAGCCGCCCGATCGTACTTGGACTGCAGCGCCGCCACATCCGTAGCTGGCGGCTGCGTGTTGGGCATCTCCAGATAGGTCGTGATGCCTCCGGCCGCACAAGCTCGGCTGCCGGACTGCAGATCCTCTTTGTGAGTCAGGCCGGGGTCGCGGAAGTGAACTTGGTCATCGATAGCCCCAGGCAGTAAAACCAACCCCTGGGCGTCGATCACCTCGTCGGCCGAAGCTTGCGGACTGGCATCCACAGCGATAATCTTGCCCGCTTCGATCAACACATGCGTTGCTACCAGCGAATCGGGCAGAACCACCTCAGCGTTGCGAATCAGAGTGCGTCGAGGTTTCATGATGGCCACTTCAATAGCGGGTGCAACGTTAGGTTTCTCACGAGACGGAGGTCGATCCAGACAGGCGTGCGAAATCGCTCACTTGCGCTGCGGTAGCAAAGAATTAAGCGCGCGACAGGAATTCGCCAGTGCGGGTATCTACTTTGATCCGCTCGCCCTCCTTGATGTACTCAGGCACTTGCACGGTCAGCCCGGTTTCCATGACAGCGGGCTTATTGCGCGATGTCGCCGAGTTGCCACGAATGGCTGGATCGCACTGGGCAATTTTCAGTTCGACGGTCGAGGGGAGAGTCAAACCCACGCACTCATCCTCGTAGATCAAAGCGTAGGTGCCTTCTAGCTCCTCGGTCATGTACTGGAGCTGTTCAGCCACATCTTCGACAGGGATCGAGAATTGATTGAAATCCTCGTCGTCCATCAGGTGCAGCAGCTCCGCGTCCTTGTACATCATCTTTACCAAGCGTTTGCGGAAGTCCGCCTCGGGCAAGTTGTCAGTCCCTTTGAAGGTGAACTCGACGCGTTGTTTGGTGATCAGATTGCGAGCTTTGAATTTGTAGAGCGTCGATGCGCCGCGCGCGCTGGGCGATTGCACCATCACCGACTCGATGATTACTGGGACGTCATTGTTGACTACTACAGTTCCAGATTTCATGTCTTTGGCAAGCATGGTGGGGTCCTAAAGGCTATTGCAGAGAGAAAGAGGCCCGCGCGGCGGGCCAGTCCGGCAGCGCATCGCAGGGAGTATTTTGTCGCTGTGTGGGCATTGCGACAAGATGGGCTGGTAGAATCCCTACCTTCGCTACCTTAGATTGCACCAGGCTCCGCTTTTCGACTGCCTCTGAGCCCAAGCTGAGCCTACAATATACGGTACCAAGCGTCCGACCGCCGCGCAGGGGGAGTGCTAGAGTGAGCGGCGCAGTAACGCGATTTTATTAGAAAAGGCCTGTGCGGCGTGGAACCATTCACGATCACCTGCGACACGTGCAATAGTCGCATTCGCGTCCGCAACCCCGCATTGTTGGGACAAGTTGTCAACTGTCCCAAGTGCGCTTCAATGGTGTTCGTCGCTGCACCCGCTGGCTCAGCGCCGCTGGGAACTGATGCCAGGCCCGCAGCCGTGTCGAATGCGCCTCGAGAGCCGCAGATTGAGGTCCAGCGACACGATCGACCGGCCGTCGACTCTGCCGCGTTGACACAGGAAGGCCTGGCCGCCGAGTTCATCGACGTGACGCCAAACCGCCCGCTTCCAGGCGGGCCAGCGGACGAAGCTCCAGCGGACGAGGCTATCGATGAATATCGCCTAGCCCCCGAGTCTGCTTTCGAGTCAGCTGCTGAGACGTCTCATGCTCCTGCTGCGCAGGCTGAACCCGCCTTATCCAGCCCCGAACCACCGCCCATTCAAACGGCGGAGCCACACGCGGCCCCCGGCGAGGCGGACGCGGCGGACCCTGCCGCTGCGGCGAACTGGACCACCGCCGCTCGGCCACATCTTCCATCAGCCGACTGGACAAGTGATGCAACCAACAAAACCCGACAGATGCTCATGGTCGGTTTCTTGGGAATTGCCGGAGTCGTCTTAGCCGCTTTGATGTTCGTGGGTTTTCTGCGCTGGTACACCACAGATGCTACCCCAGCCGACGGCGGTGCGTCTAGCAACCTCGCTGCCGCTGCTCCCCAGACCAACACGCCCACGCCCACGCCCACGCCCACACCCACACCCACACCCACACCCACACCCACACCCACACCCACGCCCACGCCCACGCCCACACCCACGCCCACGCCCACGCCCACCGCTGCCAGCTCGACTACTGAGTTGGCAGGCGGCACTGACCCGGCCCAACATGCCGCCCTGACAGGCGTGCCCAGCGAAACCGATGAGAATTCAGCAACTCCCATCGGCCTACCCGCCGATCATGCCGGCGGTTTGCCCATGGCGGATTCACCCGCTCCATCCAGTAGCGACGCAGTTGACATGCCAACTGGCGAAACTCTCACAGAGCCTGCCGCCGCGGAATTGCCAAAGAAGCTGCAAGCCTTCGGGCAGATGTTGCAGTACGAGATCCAGCCCCAGTTCTCCGACGCCATGGAGATCCTCTCCGAAGCTCCTGTCACAGCCGAAGATCTCGGTTTGACGTCGTCTACCGAAGCGGTCGAAATGCCCGCTATCGACCTGCGGTCCCAGTCGCAGATCGTTATCCCTGCACTTGTCATCGGCCAACTGCCACTGTCGCAGTTTGCCAGCTTGTGGTCGAACCTGAGCGGCATTCCGACCGTGGTCGACCTCGACTCGCTCACCGCCGCGGGCATCGACCGCAATCAATCAATCGGCCTGAGCATGGTCAAGTCGGCCAGTGTGGGCAGCTTGATAGTACAGATCGGCACGCCGCTGGGCTTGCAAGGTGTGCCGCGTGACAATCGCTTTTTAGAACTGGTCGCGCCCACTGCCGCCATGCAGGAGCATCTGCCGCCGGACATCTCGCTAGCTGGGCTCGTCGACGGTGCGCAGGAAGCATGGCTGTTAGAAACTCTCTCCCAGCTGTTTCCGGAGCTTGTGACGGACCTGACAGAGGACAGCCAGTTGGAGTTCGCTGAAGAGCCGGAGCTGTTGGGTGAAGCCGACGTTTCGGTGGAGCTCCCAGCTCCCGAGAGCCCTCAGCCGTCGGACGAGGGTTCTGAGGCGGCAGATGAGCTTACCTTTAGCGAGGAACCAGTCCCAGTAGACGATTCAGCCGCTCCACAGCAGCCCGCGCCGGCTGCGTCGGACGATTTACAGGCCCAGCTACCCCACACAGCACCAGGCGAAGCGATCGTGTGGAAAATCGAGCAAGGGAAGTTGCTTCTTCCTCAAACGGCTTCCGGCGGAACGGTCGATCTCCGGATCTGGTCCGCTGCTGTGCATTTGCTTGAGGGCTGGCGACATGCGGCGGGACTGCCTACGACCTGGCCGGGTTTCGATCCCCAGCGGCATTCTTCGCGTCTGGTCGCGCCGGCCGACATTGAGGAGCTGGATTTTGTGTTGCAGCAAGTGCAGGCGGAAGCTCGTCCCATGGCGCAGATCATACCGAGCATTTGTCGCGAGGCAGGGCTGCAGGCGTGGGTGGATTGGCCCAATCTGGCCGGCATTGGGCTGGGTCCGCAGACGACGGCGTTGGTGCTCACCAATTCGCGTCCCCTGCGCCGCGCCTTAGCTGACTATGCGTCTCGATTTTCTCTGGTGGTCGCCGTACTGGACGAACAGTCGCTGTGGATCACTTCCAATCAAGCCTATCGCTCATCGCCGCGGTTGTATGTCATCCCCAGCCAAGACTTGACCGCCGAAGCTTGGGTCAGCCGCCTGCGACCGCTGACGCCCGCCGCCGCAGACGGCGTCGAGGTTGGACAAGTTGTCGCAGTCGCAACGCCAGATGCCAAGTTCATGCTCGTTCGCTGCTGCCCCATGCAAGTTGATTTCCAGCAGTGAATTGTGTTTCTAATTCAGGCTGCGTAGCTTCGGGCTCAGCCTCGCGTGGGCCAGTTATTGAGCTAGATGTCCCATCTTTCCCGCGCGGTAATCATGGATCGCCTGCCGGATTTCGTCGCGTGTGTTCATGACGAACGGGCCCTGCCCGACAACTGGTTCACCGATCGGTTGGCCGGTCAGTACAAGCACGCGCGATGCGCTCTCGGCGTCGATCTGAACGATCTCTCCGGCGCGCTCAAACACCACCAGTTCAATCCCCATTGCCGCCTGTCCATTCACGCGCACGCTACCGGACTGAACGACCAACAGGCAGGTGTGCCCGCTGGGAATAGTTAACGTTGTCCTGCTGAGCTCACGGAGTTGCAAGTCCCACACGTTGATCGGTGTAAACGTCGCCGCTGGACCCTGCTTGCCAGCCAATTCGCCGGCGATAACGCGCGCCGTGCCAGCTTCGTTGTCCAAACTCACGCTGGGGAATTGATCTGCCAACAGATCCTGGTATTTAGGCGGTGATGTCTTCGCTGCCGCCGGCAGGTTGACCCACAACTGTATCATTTCAAGAGTGCCACCTTCGCGGGCGAATCGCTCGCTGTGAAACTCCTCGTGGACGATCCCTGCAGCGGCAGTCATCCACTGCACATCCCCCGGGCCGATTCTGCCATGGCTGCCCGTGGAATCACCATGTTCCAGCTCTCCAGAATAGAGGATCGTCACTGTTTCGAAGCCGCGATGCGGGTGCTCGCCTACGCCACGCTTGGCCTCGTTTGGCGAAAATTCGTAAGGCCCCGCATAGTCCAGCAGCAGGAACGGATCGAATTCATCCCCCTGCGAATAAGAGAACAAACTCCGCACCGGAAAGCCGTCGCCGACCCAGTGTTGAGGAACATTGCGAACGATACGTAGGATCTCTTTATGCATGGGTGGAATCTCCCGGTTCGAGTAACACACTTGGCACTTAATTCATGCAGCGCACTGTATCCCCAGCGCTACAGACGTCCCTGCTCCTCATCTGCACTCCCTCACTAATCAACGCCCAGCCAATAGTTTAACGCCCAGCCAATAGTTTAACGCGCAGCAAGTAGTTTAACGCCGAGCCGCAGCAGGCCGCAGTTGCACCTTCCAGCTCGCCCAGCGCGCGAGGCC
>CAKQWG010000040.1 GCA_934278005.1 uncultured Pirellulaceae bacterium
CCGGCGGCTCACGCGGCCGGCAAGGATGTGCCGCCCGCTGGGCTAAAGATTAGGAGCAACGGGGTCTATCAATCAACCGTGGCTAACGCCAAAACGGCTAAAGATTAGGAGCAACGGGGTATATCAATCAACCGTGGCTAACGCCAAAACGACTAAAGATTAGGAGCAACGGGGTATATCAATCAACCGTGGCTAACGCCAAATCGGCTAAAGATATGCCGCAACATACGGGGTGCTTATGTCCGCCGTCACGTTTCTAGCGCAACTGTAATGAATGTGTCCATGCTAGCGTGTAGAATAACCACGGCACCCCGCCATGCTCCCGCCCACCCTGACCCCACTGCCAGCCTCCACTGAGGACTTCAATATGCCCCCATGCTGTATTGTGCATCGGTCGTTTCTATTGTTTTTGTCGTGCTGCTTGACCACTCTCCTGGCCTACCCGCTATGGGCTGAGCCACCTACGTGGGACAAATACTTTGAGCGTGCGGTGTCGCGGGCCGAAGCGGCGACTCGAGCGGATCTAGCGTCGGTAAACAAGGAGAATTGGGAGGAGAAGAAAACGCAGTGGCGTGGTGAGTTGCTGGAAATGCTCGGCTTGAACCCGCTGCCCGAAAGGACCGATCTGCAGACGACGATCACGGGCTCAATCCACCGCGATGGTGTGACGATCGAACGCTTGCATTATCAGTCGCGGCCAGGTCTGTATGTCCCGGCCAATCTGTATCTCCCCGCGGGAGAGGCACCTGAGAAGGGCTGGCCAGCCGTGCTCTACGTATGTGGACACGCTGTGGTCACCGACGCAGGAAGGAAGCTGGGTAATAAGACTGCCTATCAACACCACGGTCTGTGGTTTGCGCGACACGGTGTTGCCTGCTTGATCATCGATACCGTGCAGTTGGGCGAGTTGCACGGCGAGCACCACGGCACGTACAGACTCGGCCGCTGGGATTGGATCAGTCGCGGCTACACTCCAGCCGGCGTGGAAGCCTGGAATGCCGTGCGCGGCATCGATTTGCTAGAGAGCTGGCCAGGCATCGATGGTTCGCGGATTGGCATCACCGGCCGCAGCGGAGGAGGCGCTTACAGTTGGTTTGCGGCGGCCATCGACGAACGCATCCAAGTGGCCGTGCCTGTGGCCGGGATCACCGATTTGCGCAATCACGTCATCGATGGCTGTGTCGGTGGTCACTGCGACTGCATGTATATGGTCAATTATTTTGGTTGGGACTACCCCAAGGTGGCTGCCCTGATCGCGCCACGACCGCTGCTGCTGAGCAATTCGGATTCGGATAAAATCTTCCCCATGGACGGTGTCGTGCGCACGCATCGCGAGCTGGCCAAACTATATGCTAAGCTCGGCAAGTCAGGCAATTATGGTGTGTTGATTACTCCTGGACCGCACAAGGACACACAGGAGCTACAGGTCGGCGCCTTTCGCTGGATCTTGCGCACCCTTCAAGGCGAGGCGCCGATCGTTTCCGACGCGGCACTGAAAGAATTGGAGCCGCAGGAACTGGCGGTCTTTGAGCGTGAAGCGCCGGCGGACGAGCGCGTCGCAGCCGTTGGCAGCTGGTTTGTCGACGCGGCTGAAAGCGTTTCAGACCCACAGCGGGCGGCCGACCTATTTCGTCAGCAGTGGTTCCCGGCGCTGCGGCACACCGCTCTGGCCCTACCGCTAGGCGCACTCAGCCAGTCGCCCGAGTTTTCAGTCACGCCATTGCAGCTGAAGTCTGCGGGCAGCCCCGGCGACGAACGCCCCATGCATGTGCACCACGCCACGCTTGCCGATGGGCTGACGCTGTCTGTGCTGCACATCGGGCCCCGGGAGGGCCATCCTGATACAGCGCAGGCCAGTACATCTGCGACTGGCAAATCTGCGACTGGCAAATCTGCGACTGGCAAATCTGCGACTGATGAACCGGCGATTGAGGCTCAGGGTGTGACCACCGCCGTGGTGCATCTCGGCAGGCTCGACGATATGTCCGTCTCCCCGCAGGCCTGGCTGGACTTTGCTGTTCAACCGGCGACGGTTGAACTGCTTGCCCAGCGGCCACAGGCGAACCATTATTTCATCCACACTCGCGGCTCGAATTGGCAGCAGGCCGATTTGACGGTCAAAGATCAGACGCAAATTATTCGTCGCTTCTATCTGCTTGGCCAATCCCCCGAGGCTCACCAACTGTCGGATGTGCTGGCCAGCCTACAGTTAGTAACGCGTTTGGAAGCGGGCGCTTCGCAATCAGATGCCGCGGTGATCCTCACCGGTGTGGGTCGTTCGGCGGCCATCGCCACGCTGGCTGGACTGCTGTGCGAGGCGGAGGTGGCCGCAGACTTGCCGCGCGTGGCAGAATTGCGCATCGTCGACTATCCGACCGATCCGCTGCTGGCGCCGATGCTGCCCGGTCTATTGCGAGTTTGCGACTACGCCAGTTTGTTAGCCGCCGCGCAGGGCAGCTTCAGCGTCGTGATGGAAGGCCGCGCGGACAGTGAAGAGAGAGCCAGTCGTCTGCTGGTCGATTCATCGACCGAACCTCAGCAGGCCAATGGTCTGAAGATAGTCGAAGTCGCCCAGCACTCGGCACGGATCTGGGTTCGGGCCACTCGCTGGACGCTGCCCAATTTGGGCGATCTGCCTGCGGTAGAGTTCCCTACCCAAGCTGAGCAAACTCAACCAGATGGCAACATACGGCTAAGCGGTAAGACACATGCAGATGGCCATGCTCAGCCAAGTGGCAGCCTGGATCGCAGCGTCACAGCGCCGCCGAATCATCGCACGCAGATGCGGCCCATCTTGCCTGAGACGGGGGTTAAAGGTTTGCAATATGCTGTTCCAGGCGTGTCAGCGGAAGTTCGCGTGGGCTATCGCAGCGGATCGGCCGACTGGAACTATTCCGAGTGGGTCCCGGTGGAGGCTGACAGCGATTACTCGGCGCTGATTGACATTGCACAACTGCAGCCTGGTAAAGCCTACGCACTGCGTACTCAGACCCGCGCACTCGGCAGCACCGTGATCAGTAGCACGCTTGCGGGAGAATTCAAAACGCTGCCCGCGGATGATTCGACAGATGATTTCCGCTTGGCCATCGGAACCTGTCAAGACTTTCCCGATCGCGATGGGCCACATGGCTTTGATTTATATCGCAGCATGAGCAAGCGAAACACGGACGCTTTTATTATGGCTGGCGACGTGGTGTACTACGACCGACTGGCGCGCAGTGTACCGCTGGCTAACTATCATTGGCAGCGGACCTATTCACTGCCGACATTGGTCGACTTTCATCGCCACACACCGACGTATTTTTTGAAGGACGATCACGATACGTATGTCGATGACAGTTGGCCTGGGCAGCGACACGCGTGGACTGAGGATTTTACCTTTGAGGAAGGGCAGCGCATATTCAAGCAGCAAACGGGGCTGCCGACGCCAGCTTATCGTACGTTTCTCATTGGACGCGATCTGCAGGTTTGGTTGATGGAGGGACGCGACTTCCGCAGCCCCAACAACGCCGCCGATGGTCCGGGTAAGACCATCTGGGGAGCCGAGCAGATGCAGTGGCTAGAGCGCACGCTAGAGGCCTCGCCGGCCAAGTTCAAAATCGTCGTCTCGCCAACACCGCTGGTGGGCCCGGACCGTGACAAGAAACGCGACAATCATTCAAACGCCAGTTTCCAAGCAGAGGGGAACCAAGTGCGGCAGCTGCTTGCGTCGCATCCCAACACCGTCAGCGTGTGTGGTGATCGGCACTGGCAGTACCACAGCGTCGATCCCGCTAGCGGTTTGCACGAGTTTTCAGTTGGACCGGCCAGCGACCGGCACGCGGGCGGATGGAAGCCAAGCGACTATCGAGAGGGGACCCACCAGTTCCTGCGCGTGGCGGGGGGCTATTTGGAAGTCGAGCTGAGTGGTCAGCCCGCGGCGCGCACGCTAGTGTTGCGACATTTAGATACCCAGGGTAACGAGCAGCATAGCCATACAATGCGATAGACGCAGGGGGTTTAAAGCCGAGCGACGGACATGTTGAGGCATACTGCGTAGAAAATGCGCCCAGCCGTCGCAGTTTTTGGCTTATACTGAGCCGATTAATTTTGGCGCCGCAGAGCGTCACGCGAGTGGCGCTTTAACAGCTAATATTCAACACAGGGTTTTCAACTGGGAGTCGACGTTTATGAAATTTATCTCGTCGGGATGCGCGCTGGCCGCGATGCTGCTGCTGCCATCGCTGCTCACTCAATTCGCTGTCGCACAAGCTACCGTGGCACCGGTGCGGATGGGATGCGGATTGATGACGTTTGAGACGGTCCCCGGCTGGGGGCTGCGGCCGGACGGCAAGTCGGCACTGGGGCCGACGCACGGCGCTGTCGTTATCGACAAAGCGGGCAATATCTACACCAGCGCACAGGCCGGCGTATTCGTTTTTTCACCCGAAGGAAAAGTTGTCCAAAGCTATTTGGGCCCCGAGTACGCGAATATCCATGACATGGAAATCCGCGATGAAGAGCAGGGGGAGTTCATCTATGGAGCGCGGAATAACAACGCCGAAGGAATCAAGTTCAATGCGGCCAGTGGCGAAATCGTGCTCAAGCTGCCATTCCCTGAAGAGTCCGGGCTGGGGCTAACCAAATTCAGTCCCACCGCCATCACCGTTGCCCCCAACGGTGACATCTTCTTGTCCGATGGATATGCCAGCAACCATATCTTCAAATTTGACAAAACCGGCAAGTACTTGATGCACTTTGGCAGCAAGGGAAACAGTGAGCAGGAGTTTAATACTGCGCACGGTATGACGCTCGATACTCGCTACGATCCTCCGCGGTTGTTAATCTGCGATCGCAACCACGAACCGAAGGGACGACTCGTACACTACGATTTGGACGGCAAGTATATCGACGAGGTGATTACTGGACTGGGCATGCCAACTTCGGCAGCCGTGCAGGGAGACTATGTCTCGGTCCCCGACCTGAAGGGACGCTTGGTCATCTTGGATAAAAACAATGTCATCATGGCGGTACTGGGATTTAATCCCGATCCGAAGCAGGGGGGCAATTTCAATGTTCCTCAAGAGGACTGGATCGAAGGCATCTTCAGCGGTACACATGGTTCGTATTGGGACCAGCAGGGCAACCTGTACGTGCAGGACTGGAATGTGTCGGGGAGAATCATGAAGCTGGTCCGTGTGCCCGTCACCGGCGGCTAAGTAACGGGCGCCGATTGCACTCGCGAGAGGTTCACGCGGCTTACGAAGTTCTCTCACATCCCGCGTGGCAGACGCCTCGCGTGGCCCGCTGGACAAGCGGTTTAACGCACGGCGGCATCCTAAGTAAACAACCAGGAGAAGACGATGAAGTATGGAATGAATCTTTTGCTATGGAGTGGCGAGGTCGATGAGTCCATGTTGCCGACGATCGAGAAGCTCAAAGCGATGGGCTACGATGGAGTTGAATTGCCAATGTTCAACCTGGACCTTGATTATGCGGCTCTGGGTAAGCGACTGGACGACTTGGGACTGCAGCGCACCGCAGTGACCGTGCGCAATGTCGAGGACAATCCAATTAGCCCCGACGCTAAAGTTCGCGATAAGGGGATCGAGCTAAATAAGAAGACACTTGATTGCTGTGCGGCTGTCGGTGCTCAGACGCTGTGTGGCCCGTACCATTCTGCCATCGGTCACTTCTCCGGTAGCGGGCCAACTCAAGACGAATGGGCTTGGGGTGTGGACAGTATGCGGGCTGCGGCGGAACACGCCGGCCAGGTGGGAGTTAAATTGGGGGTCGAAGCGCTGAATCGGTTCGAGTGCTACTTCCTCAACGCCCACGCCGATTCGGCTCGCTTTGCTCGCGAGGTCGACCATCCGGCGTGTGGCATGATGTACGACACGTTCCACGCCAACATCGAAGAGAAGGATATTGTTGGAACCCTTAAGGAGATCAAAGATGTGCTGTGCCACGTTCACATCAGTGAAAATGACCGCAGTACCCCAGGTGCAGGAAATGTGAATTGGGAAAAGAATTTCTCAGGCCTGCAGAAAATCGGCTATGACGGTTGGATGGTCATTGAAGCCTTCGGTATGGCCCTGCCCGAACTGGCTGCGGCTACGCGCATCTGGCGGCGGATGTTCGATACCGAACTGAAACTGGCCGAGCAGGGACTGGCCTTCATGAAGTCCCAGGTGGCTAGATACAGCGTAGAATAGAGCAAGCGCACTGGCGACCAGCGAATGCAGTCCGATGGCAGCTGCCACCAGCAGAGTGCCCTCTGGGGCTGGTAGCATCATTGGCCTTGGGGCTAGTAGCATCATTGCCCTCTGGGGCTAGTAGCTGTGTTGCCCTGTGGGCTGCGTGCGTGCTGTTCGGAAAACGTTTTATCAGCTGGATATGGGATTGCCTAAATTGGCTGAATCGCTTGGGAAAATGCCGCCTGCCAAAATCTCCAGCCAGCAAGGAGAGAGCGAGCGGTCCGGAGATTTGGGCCGGAGCCCGGGAGAGCTGGGGCACAGCTCTAGCGACCTGGAGCAGGTTCGTCAGGAGTTGCTCAGCGGAGCGGCAGGGCTAGCGGCCAGTGCCCGGCGTGTGATGCGCTGGCAGGCTGTCCTGTGTTGGTTGGCCGTCGGTTTGACCGCGCTGCTGATGCTGCTGCTGGCAGATGTACTGCTGCGCCGCGAGGAGTTGGGGCTGCGCATTTTGGCCCTGGCGGCCTGGCTGGTGCTCCTAGTCTGGAGCGCTCGCAAATTATTGCGGCCCGCGTGGCAGTTCTCATTGACACCCGTGCAGGCGGCTCAGTGGCTTGAGCGGCAGCAACCCGAGCTGGGATATCGCCAGAAGGGATATCGCGAGCAGGGCTCTCTTGAGCAGGGCTCTCTTGAGCAGGGGAATCAGCTGTCGACGGCTGTCGAATTGGCCGGGCTGTCGGCGTCAGATACGCGTTATGGCAGCAACCGCTTTCGCGAAGCAGCCCTGCGGCAGTGGGCCGATCACGGCCCGTCGATCAATTGGTCTGGACATCTGCAACAGCGCGGTATGCGACGCGCACGAGGGCTGTTGATCATAGCCTGCGGACTATTGGCCGCTGCGGTACTAGTATGGCCCTCGGAGATGCGCGTGGCGCTGGCGCGATTCACCGTCCCCTGGGGGGACAATGCTTGGCCGCGCCGCGACCAGCTGCAAATCGTCCATTTGCCCACGGTCATCGCCGAGGGTAGCGAATTGCAGTTAGAAGTTATCGACCAGCGCCCGCCGCTGCCGGAAACAATCCAACTGCAGGTGCGTGGTATAGATTCCACCGATAGTGCGAGCATGCGTGCCTTCGAAACGACATCGGTAGGAGAGCTAGCTGTTGGTAATCTGCCCGCCATGAATGCGGCCTTTGAAGTTAGAGCTGTGGGGGGGGATGACGAGAGCATGGCGTGGCGGCGCGTCGAGGTGGTTCAACCACCCGAACTGAGCGAGTTCCAGTTCGCCGTTCAGCCACCACCCTACACGGGGTTGGCAAGGTCGGAGATCATCGGTCGCCGCATATCGGTGTTGGCGGGTAGCCAAGTCGAATTCAATGGGCGATTCGATCGGCCCGTTGCGCGTGTGGCAGTGCAGCTGGCGGAACCAGCAGCTCAGGCAACAGCTCAGCCAGCCGCTGATACAGACAATGAGCCGACGGCAGCAGAGCAGACCGGCGTCGCCGCTCAACAAGCATGGTCGGTAACCCTCAGCGATGGAGGACGAGCACTGCATTTGGGCGCAGCTCAAACAGCTATGCTCGATATGCAACAGCCACTCAACTGGCAGCTGCTGATCTCGACGGCCGATGGGTTGGAAGTCTTACTGCGCGAGCGTTGGTCGATTGAAGTTACCGCTGATGAACCGCCGCGCGTTATATTTCAAACCGCGGATCTGAGTGAACTTGCCAGCGATGCGCAGCTTCGACTACGGGGAGAGGCGAGCGATGACCTGGGGCTGGTAGAGGTTCGCGGGCGTCTGCAACTCTCGGGAAGCGATGCGGCGGATGCCGCGACGTTGCCGATTTGGCAAGCCACGGCGGTCGATTCGCTTGCCGACATGCGCATTGACGAGCCGGATGCACCACTAGCGCGCAGCAGCAGTGCAGCCACAGCGAGCGGCGTGCCTAGTCAAGTGCTACTTGAGTTGTCGATCGACGCAGTTTGGGAAATTGCTCGGGCAGGCAAGTTTGTGGCAGGACAGCGGGTAGCGGTCTGGCTAGAAGCTCGCGATAGCGCGGACCAATGGAATCAAAGTCAGATACAGTATTATGAAATTCGCGAATCGGACGAATTGATCGAGTCCATACAGGCTAGGCAGAGTCAACTACTGACGCAGGTGCGCGAGCTCGTTGATACTCAGCGGCGTAACGCTCAATTGTTCTCGCGCACCTGGGAACAGACGCAGCAGCAGGGCCAGATTCTGCGCGAACAGCTCGATCCTCTACGCAACGCGGCGCAAGTGCAACGGGCGGTCGCCGAGCGGTTGGGAAGCTCCAATGCGCAAGGGCTGTCCCAGGAAATCGCCAAACTGCGTGAACTATTGCAAGCCAACCGCCTAACCGAAACGCCGGTAGCCGGCGAATTGCAAGACTTGGCGGCCAGTGCAGAGAGCTTGTCGCAAGGTCCACTGGCTGACGCTACCCAAGCCACGCGTCATACGGCAGCCTTGGCAGAAGCTGCGTTGGCTGAGGATGCAAATCTTGACGAAAGTCTAGTCCGTAGTGCGGAACAAACCGTGGTTGCTCAGGAGACGGCGCTGCGCGCCATGGAGGGCTTGCTCGACCGCTTGGCACGCAATGAGTCGCTGCAACAGGCCACTGCCGAGTTAGCCCAAATTCTAAATCAGCAGAATGCCATTCGAAGCGAGACCGATCGACTGCAGTTGGCGAATCTATCTTCCAAAGGTGAAGCTAGTTCAGCAGAGTTGCAAGCCGAGCAAGCTGCATTGAGCTCGGATCAGCAGGGGTTGGCGCGGCGCTTGGATGACTGGTTGGATCGCTCTAGCGAATTGCAGGCTCAATCGGACGACCAGAAGAAAAACGCTACCGAGGCGTTAGCGCGAGCTACGCAGAGCCTGCTAACTGCCCAGGCTAGCGCGCAGATGCGCCGCTCCACGGAAGAGATTCGCGATCAGCAGCTGGCGCGAGCCGCAGTCACGCAGCAGCAAGTGTCCGAGCTGTTGGCTCAATCGCTGCGACAAATGGGCGCGGGCAGTCCATCGCAGCTCGGAAGCTTGCGCAGTCGAGCCGATGGACTGCGGCAGCTTAGCAACGAACTGTCGCAGCTGGCGAAAAGCCAGGCAGAGCTCTCTGAGCGTTGGCAAGGCCCTCCACCGGAGAGTGAACTTGAGCAACTCATCAGCCAGCAGGCCGAGGCTCAGCAGCGAACCAGCGGGCTGGCGCAGCAGGCCGAACAGTCTGGCAGCGCCAGTTTGGCCGCGGAGATTAACCAGGCCAGCGCCGCGCAGCGACGGGCTCAGCAAGCAGGTGAACAAAATGAATTTCAACAGGCCGAGCAGGCATCACGGGAAGCTGCTGAACAATTGGCCAAAACATCTGCACAGCTCGAACAACGCGCGGCCGCACTGGAGCGACAAGCTGCAGAGCAGCAAATGGTCGAGTTAGCTGCGGCACTCGACGAGCTGACAGAAAAACAACAGCCGATCAGCGAGCAGTTTAGCCAGTGGGTAGATGCCGCCGCTGACAGTTCGTCCGAGTCGCGCCAGCAGCAGCAGGCCGACATGCGCCAGGCCGCATCGCAACAAGAAGCCGTGCGACAAGCGCTGCGCGAGCTGCGTGGGGAGACATCCGCATTGCCCGTGTTCGGCTGGACGCTCCAGCAGTCGGAGTCGGCGATGGGTCGCGCGGTAGCTTCTGCACAGCGTTACCGCATCAAGCCAGATGCTCAGCAGGCTGCCGATCGAGCCCTGCGGCTGCTGCGCCTGGCCGCGGACGCAATGCGCCCGGACCGTGCGGCCGAGCGTTCGCCCGAGAATTCCAGTTCCACTGACGACGACGCCCAGCGGCCAGACTCTGCCGATCCATCCCAGGCCGAAGAACCGGCTGAACCTCCAGCACCTATGCTGGCCAGCCTAAAGCTGCTGCGCAACTTGCAGCAGGAGCTCAACGAGCAAACTCGCGCCGCCGAAGCTAGCGACGATGCGGTCGAGCGTACAGGACAGCTGGGGGAACTAGCCCGACTGCAGCAGGAATTGGCCGCACAGGTTGAACAACTTTCGAACAGCCAGCCCTAGTCTCACATACAGGTCGCCCTAAATCATGAATGCTAAAATACGTTGCCGGCTCAAACTGGCACTCCTCGTTTCGATGCGGCTGAGGACCTGCAGTGTCATGGCTTTGACTTGGGCTGTGACCTATCTCGCCCTGACCCATCTCGCCACGGTGGGCGCTCAAGAGAGTCCAGCCAAAGGCTCCTCGGCACAGTCCAAAGAGCAGGCGAAGTTGGTCGATGGATTGCTTGACTTGTTGCGCGAGCCAGACTTGCAACCAGCCGATGCCAAGCCCCAGCTTTCGGACAAGTCCCAGCCGGCGGCTGGGGCATCGACTGGACCCTCCACTGGATCCGCCGCGGCCGTCGGTCGGCCAGCCAACAAAATGCCTGCCGCGCAGGCTCCAGCCGGCGGCCGCTCGCGCGTTGAGGCACCAGCCGCTGGAGGATTCAGTACTGGTAGATCTGGCGTTGGTGGATCTGCTACCGGGAGGGCGCCCCCTAGCGAGCTGAGCAGCGGGGGTACTCAATCAGGTAGTGACGCGTCTCTTCCCGCGCAGGCTTCGCTGGGCAGGCACCCGCTGACTGCTGTGCACAGCAATATGCGGTCAGCCGCCGAGCGACTGGGAAGAGGCTTGGTAGGAGCGGACACGCTCCAATTGCAGGGAAGTATCGTGCACCAGTTGGATGAGCTGATCGATCAGCTCGATCAACAAGACCCATCGCAGGGCTCGCCACAGCAGAACCAGCAGTCGTCCGTAGCGCAGCGTCAACCTTCAAGTCAGTCGGGCGGTGAGCAATCTCCATCTGCTTCGTCCGGGCAGACGCCGTCTGCAGGATCGCAACCTGGAGATGAGCAGCGTTCGGAAAGCGGGCCGGGGGGCCAGGGGCGAGGCGCGCAGGCTGGAACTGCGTCCGAAGTCGCCGTGGACCTGGCCGATCCAGAGCGGTTGCAGCAGAATGTGTGGGGGCAATTGCCCGAACAAATGCGCAAGCAAATGCAATCTAGAATGGTAGAAAGTTTTCTGCCCAGCTACCGTCCTCAAATCGAAGCCTATTTTCGAAAGCTGCTTGAGAGCGAAGAGTTTTAGCTTGTACTCTGGCAATTTGGAAACGGCTAACCAATGCCATTCCCAAATTCGTTAGCGTCGAGTCGATAGAAGCAAGCCTAGAAACTGCTTCACGTCGCGTTAGCCATGGCCTCAAGTTGAGTCAACGAACGAGTCTGTTCCTTAGCTAGGAACTCTCGGCCGTACTTCACATTGACGTGATCCCAAGGTAGCTTGCCCATCAATTCGTAGGGTTCATGCACTTGCTGCTCCACGTCGATGTGACTGTCATGCAGAGCTTGCCACCATCGCTGGGGATCGAGCATCTCGGTCCAGCCGTCCATGCGGGCTCCGCGCCGCCAAGCCAACTCCACCGCTTCGCAAGTTCGGCGATCGCCGCGGCTAAGGACCCCTTCGAGCAAGCTGGTCTCCACATCGTGGCATTTGATATTCACCGATCGAATGTTACGCTTTTGCCACAAGTACTGATGCGCTCGTTGAAAATATTCGCGGCGTTGCATGCCGTTCCACTGGTAGGGCGTGTGTGCCTTGGGGACAAAGTTGGAGACGCTGGCCGTGACTTTGGGGAACCGCCCTTTGACCTCTTTGCCAATGCGAGCAATCGTCTCAGCCATTTCGACGATTCCGTCTAGATCCACGTCGCGCTCGCCGGGTAGACCGCACATGAAATAGAGCTTTACCGATTCATAGTTGTTCTCAAAGGCCGTGCGACAGCCTTCGTATAGATCTTCGTTCTTAATCTTCTTGCGGATCTGTTCACGCATATCGTCGCGGGCTACTTCGGGGGCTAGCGTCAAACCGCCACGGCGGCCATTACCAACCAAGTCAGCCAGCGTCCTGAGTTGTTCATTGACGCGGAGACTGGGCACCGAAATGTTCACTCCCATCGGATTGAAGATAGCCTTCATCCGCGTTACCAATTCTTCAAAGTGCGGATAATCGCTACTGGATAGAGACAGAATGCTGATTTCGTTGAAGCCGGTATTTTTATAGCTCTCCAGTGCAGCGTTGATGATCGTGTCGACCGATCGAATGCGTAGGGGACGCTTGATGACGGTGCTTTGGCAAAAGCGACACTGCCATGGACAGCCGCGCATGATCTCAATCGCTATCCGATCATGGACGCACTCAACAAAGGGAATGATTGGCGCGGTGGGTAGGGCGATCGAGTCGAAGTCCCGGATCACACTCGGTTCAATCGTCTCCGGTACATCGCCGCGCGTGCGATGCAGTCCGACGATGCGTCCAGCTTGATAGTCAGGAGTGTAAAAGCGGGGGACGTAAGCGTAGGGCAAGCGACGGGCCAGTTCAGCCAACGCCTGCTCGCGCTGCGCAATACCCGCTTGCCCAGCCAGCCAGCCACCGTTCTCGCGGCAAGCGTTGCGTAGCTCAAGCCATAGGTTGCAAATTTCCGGCAGCGCGGGCTCTCCGTCGCCGAGCACAAAGCAGTCGATAAAGCTGGCCATCGGCTCGGGGTTTTGCGCGCAGGGGCCCCCGGCGATGATCAAGGGGTCGGCCATGGTGCGTCCCTGGCCGCGCAGCGGGATTCCTCCCAAGTCGAGCATAGTGAGCACGTTAGGCGATGATATCTCATACTGCAGAGTAAATCCCACCACGTCAAAATCGCGCAGTGGAGTGAACGTCTCCAGCGAATACAGCGGCAGGCCGTGTTCGCGCAGTTGGGCTTCCATGTCGGGCCACGGCGCGAAGCAGCGTTCGGCGGCCCAGTCGTCGCGGAAATTCATCAATGAATAGAGGATTTGCAACCCGTGATGGCTCATGCCGATCGTGTAGGCGTCGGGAAAGCACAAGCACAACCTGCCGGCGACCTCGTCCGCTCGCTTAACGACGATATTCCGCTCGCCGCCAATGTACTGCGCGGGCATTTTGACCTTGGCCAAGATGTGACGCACTAGGTGTTCTTTAAGGGCTGTGTTAATCATTGCTAGCCTTTGAGCGCGGCGCAGAGGATGGAAATTGGCTCGGCAGAAGAGCCTCAGCTTTAACTAACCTCAGTTTAAACTAATTGAGCAATGGCTGTAGTGGTAGCGCGTCAGGTGCTGCAACTCACGCCCTGCCTGGAGAGGGTCAGAGTTAAAACAAAGACGCCCGCTCGAATTCGAACGGGCGTCTCTGCTGGGAAAGACTCGGTATAACATCGCGGTGAGGAACTAAAAATGCTACCGCTTCTCCCCCAATTTTGCTTTTGTCCTAGCCCTGCCTAATAATTCACTGCGGCGGACTGCTGGCGCTCACATCGCTCACGGCCGGCAAATCCTGTAGAGGCAGCTGTGCTTCGTAGTCCAAAGATTTCAAAAACCATTTGGCCGCCGAGTACTGGCTGAGCGTAACGGTTTTAATATTCGATTTGAGTAACATTTTCATGGCGTCGATCAACGAAGCCAGTTCGCGCTGCGAAGGGCTGCCGTCGCCACTGTTATCGGGCGTTCGATTGGAAAATAGGACGTCTATGCGCTCGCGAAACGGACGGTATTCTTCGGTGCGAAGAATGTGTGGCCAAATCAGTTCGCCCGTGACTGGATCGAGTTGTTCGGGCGGAAGTCGCTCGGGGAGCGAGGCTTCGGTGACACGCTTCCACTCTTCCTGAGTCGGAGCTCGCGGACGATAGCGTTCGCGGTACTGCTGTATCAACTCGCGGTTTTGCAAGGTATTGCGGACGTAGGTGTTTTGGTTCTCGATCGCTTGCCGATGTGCTTCCTGCAGATTGACCGCCGCGATTGAATTCAAGTAGTTGGCTTGTCCGGCGGACTGAATAGCGGCTGCCGCTCCGCGCAAATAGCCCTCTTGCAGGGTGCTGGAATGCCCCACGTAACTCCAATTGACGATAGGCGGAGCCACTGGACCGGTCACCGAGCCGCCTTGTGCCAACGCCCATGAACCGCAGCAAAACGAAAGTAGAAACGCGAAAAAAGTTGTGCAAAAAATTCTCATCTGTCCTCTCCCATAAGTGAGGCCGCTGATCAACAGTGCCTATTGACTTACAAATACTGCTATTTGCGTGCCAAACTAGGAGCCGCGGGACTTGTACAGACGTTGTCCTGCAAGATCGTCGCAAATTGAGGTTGTGGCTGCAGTTTTTCGGGGGGATCGTCCCGGCGCTGCTCAGTACAGCGCGCAGCAGGCTGCTACGATAGTTGACGGGAGTGATCCGTTTTGAGACAGTGGTCTCAGACTGAGTTCGACTCGATTGAGTGGCGCAAGCCGCGTACCGCTCGGCTCAGCGGCTAGTATTGCAGCGCTGATGGCTAGTATTGCAGCGCTGATGGCTAGTATTGCAACGCCGGTGCGGGCACTGCGGCGCCGGTGGCTGGTATTGCAACGCCGGTGGCGTGAGTGTTTGCAAGAAGGACGCTTATTATGATCCCGTACTCTACCGACGCGCCCCTGTATCACCGGCCCATTGCTACCGTCGCGATAATTTTGATCACTACGCTGCTGTACTTTGTCGTGCCGAGCCGGCAACTTGAATTGCACTCGCCACCGGCCCAGCCCACTGCGGGAGTCTTCGACCCCTTCGCGCCTCCCGATCTGCCGCCCGGCGATCCGGCCCCGCCGGACAAAGCGTGGGACGCCGACGCGTTTTCTATTGTGCAAGCGCCGGTGCCAGCCGATGGGCCAGCGCCAGAGGCTGGGGCCCCGAAGGTGGGGGTCGACGGTGGCAATGAGGAGGGCGAGCGTGGGCTGCAGAAAGGGGACATTGCCGCTGATGGTCCCCTGCCGGACGCACGCCACGCAGGTGGTAAAGCCCTGGCTCCACTGACGCTTGCACTGGAGCATGGTGTGGGGCTCAGGCCGTGGCAGTGGATCAGCAGTCTGTTCCTGCACGCCGGTTTTGTGCAGTTGCTACTGAACTTGCTCTCCTTATGGGCCTTTGGGCTGGTCGTCGAAGGCAAGGTCGGCGCGTGGCCGCTGCTGGCCATCTACCTAGGCATCGGCAGTTCGCAAGCTGCGCTGGAGCAAACGTTAACCCTCTGGGCTACGCCTTCGGTTTCGATGGGAGCCAATGCGGCACTATTGGGACTGCTGGGCGTGGCCGTCGTATGGGCACCACGCAATGAATTTAGTGTCGTGTGGGGTTTTGGCGTTCGCGGAGGATCGATCGAAATTCCCGTATTGATGTTTGGATTCATTCAGTTGGCGGTGGAATTGATCGGAGTCGCTTCCGGCGGGTTCGGCATTACGGCTAGTTTGATGCACCTGGTCGGACTGGCTATGGGATTCGCTGTCGGAGCGGTGTGCCTGCGCCGTGGCTGGGTGGACTGCGAGGGTTGGGATCTGTTCAATGTCTGGCATGGCCGAGAGACGGGCGTAGCACGCGACGAACAATTGGAGGCTGAAGCGCGCGCCCTGGTTCGAGCCAGCGTGCCTGATCGCGCTGGTAAGCTAGGCGGGCCGGTGGCTGGGCCACCGCGAAAAGGGACTCGACGCTCCTGGTCCAACAGGACTGCTCGGGAGGTTACTCCGCCCCCCTTGCCCGTTGGCCAACAGCGTCTACAAGTAGTCGAGCGGGCGATCGCCGAAGGCAACCTAGCGGTAGCGCTAAAGCTATACGCCAAACTGCAAGTCAGCCAGCCAGAGGAGCAGTTGTCGCAAGCCGCGCTGTTCGAGCTCATCAAGCTGCTGTTGAAAGCCAAGGACTATCAGCGCGCCATACCGCTTTTGCGCCAGCACATTGCACTCTTTTCTGAGCAGCGGCTTGGGCTGCAATTAAATTTGGCGCAGCTGCTGCTCTATTTGCAGCAGCCGCGTAAAAGTTTGGAAGTCTTGCACGCAGTGCTGCCAGGACAGCTTGCCGCGACTCAACGTGCAACGTGGCAGGAATTGATCCAGCACGCCCAAGCTCAGATTGACGAGGGCACTCTGGAGATCAGCGAGTAGAAAACGCACGCGAGCCGCTTGGCTTTGCGTTAAGAAGCAAACGCACAGAAGGCAAAGACGCAGAGGGCCATGCAATGGGAAAGCCGGTGGATTGATGTCCCTCAGGCACAGCAGGCAGATCGCACTCCTGTGCATCTCTCTCAGCTATGTCCCGGATCGGCTGAACGGAGCCGCGAACTTAAAGCTGGGGATATGAAATCGGGACTCCGAGATCGGAAATTTGAAACGGGAATTGTTGCTGAGTGTCTCTCTAGCGGCCGATCTGCTTGATCAACTCGTCTGCACCATAGATCTTATCCAAAACTTCTAACACGGCAGCGATATGCACTGCCACGGCCCGCCCTTGATCTTCGCTATGGTAGAAATCAGCGGTCAGGCTTTGAATGTTGCCGTCAAAGATCACACCGACTAGACGTCCTGCGCGATCGACCACGGGAGAACCTGAATTGCCGCCGATAATATCCGCTGTGCACACAAAGTTAATCGGCGTGTCGAGGTCGAGCTTGTCTTTAGCAGCAGTCCAGCTATCGGGCAGTACCCAATCCTCTGATCGCTGGTGTGCCTGCTCGTGCTCAAAGGCTCCGCCGAGAGTTGTGCGCGGCGGAATTTTCTGCCCCTCCTCTTCGTAACCCTTGACTAAACCAAAGGCCAAACGCAGTGTGAACGTGGCGTCGGGATAGACGGAATCGCCCTCGGCTGCAAATTTAGCTTCAGCAATTTTGGCGTAGGCTTGCCGTTCGCGTTCGTCGAGCTCCTCGTTGATCTGCCGCAGTGCGCGGTATTCGGGCTCGAGGATCTTGGCCAGACCGATCAGCGCATCGGAACTCTGTGCGATGCCAGCTTGCCCGGCCTCAGCCAGCTCTCGTCGCGCCTCGACAGAAAACAAGTTGGTGTTTGTAATGAGTTCGGCGGCGCGTTCGCGCGGCCCCTTGCCGGCCAGGACTTGTTGCACCAGTTCGTCGTTGCCGCCGCGCGTTTCAATAAGGCGGGCTAATTCATCGGCGAGCTGCACGCGCTCTAGGTCTTCATACAGCGGGGCAGGGGAGAACAGGCTCTGTTCAAGCGATTGACGATTTGAATCACGGAACTCGCGTAGACGATCCTCGCTGGGCTTGGTGTCCTCGGTGGCCATCAACACGAGCTCTTCGGCGATGCTATATAGGCTGCTGCGCAAACTACCGCTACGGTTCAGCAATGCGACGCGCTCTTGTTGTACTTGAGCGATGGTCTCCCAGGGCGTCACTTGGCTGACCGTAGATTTGAGCTGTTTCTCGGCTTGGCGCTTTCGGACCAAGAAGCCGGGGTCTTGCAGGCCGGCCAGCATGCCAGTGTAGGCCTTGCGTGAGTTTTGAATGCCGAACAGCTCGTCATGTCCGCGCCGCGCTTGTTCAGGCCCATTGAGTCCATACTGCTGCAGCAAAATTTCTTTGCGACGCAGCAGATCCAGCACTCGTGGCATGCGGTAGTCGCGTTGATACTCCAGCGCGGCGGTTGTCAGAATGCGTTGAGTTCGACCTGGATTGCCGCTGACGAAGACCAAATCGCCGGCTTGCGCTCCGTCGGGGTTGACCTCTAGAAAATGCTCAAGCTGAGCTGGTTTGCCATCTTCGTAAACGCGGAAGATGGTTACATCCAGACAGAATCGCGGGTATTCGAAGTTGTCAGCATCTCCGCCAAAGAAGGCCGCTTTAGCCTCGGGAGCCCACACTAGGCGCACGTCGGTGTAGCGCTTGTAGCGATACAGATGATAGCGACCGCCGCCGTAGAGCGTCACTACATCGCTGCGCAAGCCCGTCGCTTGCTTGGACTCTTGCTCGATCTTGGCCATCGCAGCGCGGCGAGCCGTCGAGGCATCCGCTGCGCTCAACTCGGCAGAGACCGCCGCGGTGACTCGCTCGGTCACATCCTCGATCGATACCAATTGATTCAGCTCCAGGTCAGGCGCTGGCAGTTCATCGGCGAGTGTTTTAGCGTAGTAACCAGCGTTAGCCAAGTTGCGTTCGGGTGTCGACAATTTATACAGCGTATCGGCTGCCACGTGGTGATTGGTCAGTACCAATCCGTTGCTGGAGATGAACGAGGCTGAGCCGCCAGAGTTGAAACGCACGCTCGAGAGCATTAAATGCTCTGACCACTGCTCGGTTACCTGGAAGTCATGTTGCTGTTCGAGCTGTTGGGTGGGCAGGGCGTTGAACAACCACATGCCTTCGTCCGCTATAGCACTGCAACAGAATAGCGTTTGGGCACACAGGGCGAGGGTAAGCGTACGCATGTTCGGGGCTCCGGCAGGTGAGGTGTGGATCGTCGTCGTCGGCCAAATAGACGACAGGTTGGTCGGCAAGCGAGTCTGTCTTTCCGCCAGGGACTGAGGTTCCAATGGGATTCTAGCAGACCGCACGAAAAGAGCCTAGCAAGAGAAACGCTAGTGGGCCAGAGTGGACCTGCGCGCTCGCTGGCTACAGTCTACAAGCAACGGCAGGGCAACCGACTGTTTGCCGGGGGAAAACGCGGTGGGCGCTGGTGGGAGTTGGTACAATACAAGTATCGTGGCTTCGCCGCGGCATCCTCTAACTATCGATCGCAATCTCTTCCATGGCCCAGCGACCTGCCGAATTCGCGCACATACCTAGACAGGTTACTCAGCCATGAGCGACACCAGTGAACCGCCTGTGGTTGCCAATGTCCGTTCGCAAACGCCCGGGAATCCTGCAGGTCCCGTGGTGCGTTCCAAATGGGTTGGACTGTTAGACAATCGCCCAGCCATCCTGGCGCTGCTGTTTTTGGTGACCGGCTTATTTGGTATTCCGCTGTTGTGGATGAGCGATAGCTTTTCACGGACTGAAAAAATTGCTTGGTCGATCGTCGTGACGCTCTATACGCTGATGTTGATCGGTGCGATCATCGCTATTTGCTGGTGGGCCTACCTGCAGGTCAGCCAGCTGATGAATTTGTAGGTTTCTAACGAGCCGTGCTAGTGCTATTCCATTACGGCCCGCGGCCACTTCGTGTCGGTGGCATTTTGCCACGGAGAGATTGCGAGCTGCCACCTCACACGGCAGCCGCCGCAGTCTCAGCATGGTACGCGACCGCGGTGGCTACTAGACTCCCGTTCAGCGCGGGTCCCGCTCCACGCGGGTCCCGTTTAGACCGCCCTAGGCGGCGTAGCGGCGGTGTTGTGTGGCTTGTTCGTGTTGTCCATGAAAGACACGCAGCAGCTGCTGGTCGTCGGCGCCGCTGAACTGCTGGCGAGCGTGGCTTAGGCGAAGCTGAGTGCGGCGTATCGTGCTAGCGTCGCGTAGTCCGGCAGACCAAGCTAGAGCTGCCAACATTCTTCCCTGCAGGCAGCCGCTGAGTAGCCCACCGATCGACTTGCTTAAGCCGGGCGAGGCCAAACCATGAGCGGCAGCCAAGCTGGCGAGCTGCTTCCAGGCGGTTGAGGACAGGCGCCTGGACGGGCCCGATTCGTTGACAGCAGTTACCGAGTCGTCGCGCTGGCAATTAAGACCATGGGCGTTCAGGGCCAGGGCGAGTTCGACATCGGCGGTGTGCTCGTCGAGTGCCTCATTCCAGCCGCCGAGTGCCAGCAGCACCTTGCGACGGTAGAAACCACACTCGAGCAGTGGTCCTATGCACTCCCCACGACTGCTTGTTAACTCGACTCGCCCCGTTTGCGCTGTGCCCGACGTCAGTATGCGGGCATCGATCCCTTGGGCCGACGCCCGGCGGGATGACGAACTGCGCGAGGAGGCGACGCACACAGCCACCGCAGCGGTCTCCTGTCCCAGCAATTTGTCCAGTGGTGATGTGCTCCAGCCTGCGGAAACGGTGTTGCCGTCGAGCAGAACGCAGATCGCGGGGGAGCAGGCCGCCATCAACCCAGCATTTAGCAATTGCAGCGTGTTGCTGGCCGGCTGTTCAGCGATAAAGATGACTTCATCGTCAAGGCTGTATGGGTCGCTGTACGAGCCGTCATGAACGACGATGATCTCGCAATCGTCGGGGCGGTTCTCCAGCACAGACAGCAGCGTTGCTTCGAGACGAGCATCGTGGTGGCGATGAGGAACGATGATGGACAGACGTGGCACAGAGTTCTCCTCCTGGGCTGGCAAAGCTGGCCAATTTGAAGGAGGGACTACGCATACACCACATGTCGTATGGCAGCGAACCCTCCCTGGAAAAAAACGATGCTCGGCCGTGCCTACATCGTCTGCTTCCCTGCATAAACTGTCACAACTTTGAGATCGGACCAATCGCTAGCCAAAAATCAGCCAATCGTGCTTGCAATGACTGAAAACCGGTGGTGCGGATGGATTATGCGGGGCGTTTTGACCACCAATTCAACGGGCGACGAAGATGAGTTTTAAAAAAAAGGTGAACTTTACACTTGCCTTCGGGGTCTAATCGGAGAATACTAAAGGCATCTGGAGTGTTCGATTTGTCCAGACGACTTTCCGACGTCGCGATAACGCATTGCGACTGGCATGTTTCAGACTCGTTTTCAAACCCTCTTGGCTGAATTAGGTGGTTTGGAGCGGGCGGACCCTGTAGCGAAAGAGAGGTGATTGCGTGAGTTGTTGTTATTCCAGCCATTGGGGTGATTCCCCGTAGGCAGCCGGCGGGCTGCAACTGGCAGTCATCCTACGCTCGTGCCGATCACCGAAGCACGAGTATCGAAACGGCGGGCGTAGACACCACCTTGTTGTCTACGCCCGTTTTTTTATGCGCATTTTGCAGAGCTAGTTGTGTGACAAAAGCTGTGGCTAGAGGAGTACCGAGGTTGCCTCAACCGTAGCAACCCTCCGGCACAATCGGTCCCCCCTGACCGTTCACACAACATCACTTGCCATTTAATGCGCTTGCCCGACTGTGCACTCTGCCTTAAGCAAACAAACGCACAGAGCGCACAGGACCGTGTAGCGAGTCACTGCACCAGCAAGCTGTGCCCAGACTGATTTGTCAGACGGTGGGTTGTGGCAGCTCTGTTAACGGAACAACCCCCTCATCGTCCCCTATCTGCTTCATCGCTACCTGTCAATGATCTTCAGCCCAGCGGGCGGCACATCCCTGCCGGCCGCGTAAGCCGCCGGTCTGCATGCATAGCGACTGTGCTAACCCTCAATCCTCCACCCGCCAGCCACTTCAATGAGGAGTCAATGAGGAGGGAGTCAATGAGGAGTGTCCCCGCTCGCGGCGCCTCAAAGGAGGGGGGCAATTAGGAGTGTCCCCGCTCGCGGCGCCTCAAAGGTGCAGGAGGAGTGTTCCCGCGCGCGGCGCCTCAAGAACGCGCGAGTCGGGAGTGTCCCCGAACGCGCCGAACGCGCCGAACGCGCCGAACGCGCCGAACGCGCCGAACGCGCCGAACGCGCCGAACGCGCCGAACGCGCAGGTGGCAATGTGCAAGAGGAGTGTCCCCGCTCGCGGCGCCTCAACGCAGGTGGGGAGTGTCCCCGAAGGCGTCCCCGAAGGCGCCCCGAGTGCGCCGCCCCAATGTGCAGTGTCCCCGAACGCGCTCCGAACGCGCCGCCTTAATGTGCAGCGCCGCCCCAATGTCCAATTGTCCCCGAACGCGCTCTGCAGCGAGGAATGTCCCCGATCCCCCGGTCGCCTGGCAGCCACTTCAACGAGGAGTGTCCCCATCCTTATTGATCTTTAGCCCAGCGGGCGGCACATCCCTGCCGGCCGCGTAAGCCGCCGGTGCGTAAAGCGCCAGTGCGCAAGCGCAAGATATCCCGGTTCAATGCTAGCAACAGCGAACAGGCTACGCGCCCGCGACACCAGCCTCACCAACCATTTCCGAAAAATTCGCAGAAAGCGCGTAAGGAACCCAGCACATATTTCGTCTACGTAATGGTGCAGCCTCTCTCGAGGCTCCT
>CAKQWG010000041.1 GCA_934278005.1 uncultured Pirellulaceae bacterium
TGTGGTCGGCCACCGTCTGCAATTCGGCCAGCGGTGGAAGATCGGCTACCGATCGAATTGGCCGAGCCCCTTCCACTTGCTCTGACTTACGCTCACTATCCAACGTTACACCCTCAATCGAGCACGCGAATTCTATAATCTGCATCAAGACTATGAAGTTTTATCGACTTGCCAGTCGCCTTGAAACAGTTTTCGTGAACCCAAAACAGGGCGATGGCCAATCCCAGGCAAGAAGCCACCGGGCGACTCGATCGTGTGGCCAGACCATCAAATCGGCTCCATAAAACCGGCAAGGCGGCCGCTGTACGCTCAAGCTGGTGCCTGAGCGGCCACCTAAGGGAGACGGCTCCACACTTTTGGTAGCATTAGGCCGCTACCGCAGCGGCTAAAAGGCAAGTTGCCAAGAGGGTAGGCAAGTTCCGTACCAAAAGTCCAGGCGGTCGCTCAGCGAACGGTTTAAACTCAAGTACTCGCAGTACCGATGGAAGAAGCTAGGGTTTAGCACGGTAGCCATAAGCGTGACGGATATAATCGCGGTCCGCCTTATAATCCCCGTCATAAGCGTTCTGCAACTCGCGCTCAAGCTCATCGTTCCATTTGGGGTATTTGGAGCTATAACGCTGCTGAGCGGTATGCCCAAAGCGGAATGCCTGTTCGCGATTTTCGAACGCGTCCTTGGAGCCGGCTGCCTGCTTGAGCGTATCGTCCACGTCCTGATCCATGTCGCGCGCTGAATCGACTCCGAAGTCAGCTTTAGTCTGTTCCCAGTCGTTGGCGAAAGCCTTTTTCACGCGTTCCCAAGTGGATAGATCGTCGGCTGTGTAGAAATCTGACTTGTTAGCCATGGTAAGTTCCTGTGTGTGAGCTATTGCGAATTGCAGGGCGTGTGCGCCGCGCGTCGAACGACGGATGTTCGACCAAGAGAGGCCTAGCAAGTGACATGCCGGTTGTTGGAGGAGTGTTGTAGAGCGCATTGCGGTCTCCGGCTTTGATCGCGGAGCGATCAACATCAAACAAGTCATTGCACTTATTGCATAAATCAAAAGGCCGCTAAACGGTAGCATCTGCTCGGCGAAGGGATCAACGACTAGAATGCGCACACCTTTTTCCATTGCAAACGAGCCATCTGGAGCAGGCTAACATGTCTGTTGACTTAAGTGAAGAATCGTTCGATATCTTTGGCGCCAGCGACATCGGCAAGCAGCGCAGCGAAAACCAAGATCACTTTTTGGTGGCCGATCTGCGGCGGCAATTGCTTGTTCGGCAGACTGACATCCCACAAGCACAGCACGAGCTGCTGTTCGGCTGCCAGGAAGGCAATTTGTTGGTCGTCGCAGATGGTATGGGAGGCCACCGGGATGGCGAAGTCGCTAGCCGGACGGCGGTTGAATCGGCCGCGCATTACGTACTGGACATGATGCACTGGTTTCTCAAGCTATCGCCGGGCGATGAACAGCAGTTCGAAGAGGAATTGGCAGATTGCCTAAAGTCGATTCAGCGTAAGATATGGGCTGGAGAGAATGCCACCAGCCAGCGGATGGGGACCACCGTCACTATGGCTTATGTGCTGTGGCCGCGAATGTTTGTCGTGCATGCAGGCGACAGTCGCTGCTATCTGCATCGCGCGGGCACCCTGCAGCGACTGACAACCGATCACACAATCGCGCAGCAGTTGATCGATAGCGGCGCGACGCTGAGCGATGAAGCCTTCTTAGCCAAGTGGCGGCACGTGCTGTGGAACTGTGTCGGTGGTAACGATCGCCAAGTCCGCCCAGAAGTCGTGCGGTGTGAGCTTGAAGAGGGGGATGTAGTTTTGCTGTGCAGTGACGGTTTGACCAACATGCTCAGTGACGACGAGATAGCTGCCATTATTTCAACAGCGGTCACCAGCCGACTCGCCACGGAACAATTGATCCAAGCGGCGAATCATGCTGGTGGCAGAGACAATATCTCGGCCATCGTATGTCGAGTCAAACGGTGATCTACGACCGTTTGACACCTGATTGCGCATGGACTCGGTCATAGGCGTCCCTGGCAGCCAGCCGCGCCTCCTCCCAGCTCATATGCTGCGGACCTCCCTCGCTCTCCCAGCGTTCACGCGCGACGGATTCACGCTCTGTCCAGTCCGCGCGAGCTTGGGCATCGTATGCCTCCCAGCCGGCTTGGTAGGCGGGGTGGTAGTGATCGTATGAATACTCTTTATTGTGATATGGTCGGCTGTCATACTGTGATTGCCAGTACTCGACTTCTACCGTGGGGTCGACACTTTCCGCGACTGCCTTGCCAGCGTAGCCCCCGGCAACGCCTCCTAGTACGGCCCCCGCCACAGCGCCCACGGGTCCACCGATCGCGCCAGCCGCGGCACCAGCCGCTGCGCCGCCAAGTGCCGCGCCGAGTCCGGTACCCACAGGGTGCGCGCCGGCCTCGCCGCTGAGCGGATCCTCATTGCGTAGCTCTTGGTCCGTCTGCGTGGCGTCTGCGTTCTTCTTGGTCATCGTTCGTATCCTTTATCAGCTGGGTTTGTACTGGTTTGTAACTAAGAAAAGTATCTAAGCGCGATCCGCTACAGTGCGAACACACTCGGGCAGGATAAAAAAAGTTACAGCTCAGCTCTTTGAGCCAAGCTGTAGCTCAGGGGTAACTGCCGTGCTACAGGTCTGTCGATTCGTCGAGCGCTTAGTGCAACACTATTCGCTATCGACGTCCACATCCACTCCGTCGCGTTTAACGTCCACATCGACTCGGTTTCTGCGATCTCCACGCTTGATTCGCTCGACCTTGTAACGCTTGTAAATTTCAGCCGTGTACTGCTTGTCTGCAAAGTCAGGCCAATTATTCTCATCGAAACCGACGGAGCCTTCGAGCTGAGCCGGAGTCACATCTAGAACTAGCACGACGTCGCTGGCGTCGTCGGCGCTGCGCTTGAACTTGAAGGCTTCGAAAGGTACGGCAAACAGTTTGTTGCCGATTCCAAGAAATCCTCCGTAGGTAACGGCGGCGTAGCGCACTCGGCCCGTATTGGCGTCGATGACCAAGTCATTGACTTCGCCTACGCTCTCGCCCTGAGGATTCTGGATGTTCATCCCGGTGAGTTGACTTGCGCGAATGTTCACGCCTTGAGTCTTGTTGTCAGCTTGGCCTGCCTGTGCACGATCGGCCTGTCGGCGCGGATTCTGCGCGAGCAGCGGTGCGGCGGTAAGTCCAGCTAGCGCGATACCGCAAATGATTGACTTAAAACGTTGCATGTTGGTCACCTTGTGTTGAAGTTGAAGTTGTGGGTCGCACCACGACGATCTATGCCACGAATGATCGCTGCATACGATGCCAGCAATCACGACGGTGCAACCCTATGTGTCCCGAATCTCTGGCGCAGCTAGGTGGGCTCTATCTCTAGCACTTGCATGAGCCTTCGAACTTTTTGACTTGCTCTTCAGCCTCTTCTTTGGCAATGCCGTAACGCTCTTGGACCTTGCCCACCAACTCTTCTCGCTTGCCATCAACGACGGTTAAGTCATCATCGGTGAGCTTGCCCCATTGTTGTTTGGCTTGGCCAGTAAACTGCTTCCAGTTGCCTTTGATTTGATCCCAGTTCATAACATTTCTCCAGTGCTTAAAACTTGTTGAAATTGTGTGCTGTGCGTGGCGAAGATCGCACCGCACGAAAAGGCCGCCAAAGCGGCGACCGAATTTTTTGATCGTGCAGTGAGATTGAACTCGCAGTGATACAGGGGAGATACAGCAGAGTTTGATGCAAAGGCCGTACCACTCGAGTCGCCGTCTCAAACTATCGTTTACTCCCTCTTTGTTCTGGCAGGCTTTGGCTGGTTGAAACCGTACAGTCCGCAGCTTGAAGGCTCTGCCTGGGCGCCCGGCTGCCCTGCTCAGAGGGCGCCAGTTTAAAAATCGCAGCCCTTGTAAAACATCAGCAGGATTACGATCGGTAGCGGCAGACCGATCAGCCAGGCTAAGCAGCCGTACTTAATTTTTCCAGCTCGCCGCTGTAGTCCGCCGGCCATAAATCGCGACGATTTACCGCGCGGTAGTTGCTGGCTTGTGCTGACAGCGGGGTCGTTGACCGATGTCGAAAGTAGTCGTTGTTTTTTCATGGCGCGGTGCTCCAGGTGAGGTATGGTTAAGCGGTGCCTTAGACCGCCTTAGACCGAAGGTGGTGATGGCCACGCGAATCCCGCGTGGCGGAATCGAGTGGCTAGCAAACTGCGGACCGCGACCCAGTTGTTTCGACGCCGAAGAGCGACTGGAGTGCTGGCTGGTCGCTAGTCAAGCAGGTAGGTCGCGCGTAGGCTACCACGAAAGAATTTCAAGGCGGCTTGCTATGGCACACTTGCCAGTGACAACTGCAGGTTAACATCGGCACGGCAAATGCCCTGAGGCACAGGGCAGAAGCTGCCAAGAGGGTGCGTTAATTACAACTTTAAATACAACGCTGTTAAACGCACTATGATTACAGCTGACGATTACAATTGGATATCACCCACAGGATTTGCTGCGTGCCGATTTGCGATGTGCGTCGGACGATTCACAAACGCCTCTACTGGAGATCAAACGTGACCAAACAAGACTTTAGCCCTCTACGCGGACAGCAGTCTGAAGCACCTGGGATCGAGCAGCGCTGGGATGAGCTGCGTTCGAATATCCGCAAGGCGTGGCCGGAATTGACCAAGGAGGATCTAGAGGCCATCGATGGTGATTCGCGAAAATTGATTGCGCTGGTGCATCAGAAGACAGGCGCCGACATTCGTCAAATCGAAGAGCGGATCGACGAGCTGGCCGCTTCGAGCGAGGGGCTGTTAAATCGTGTCACGCGTACGACGCAACAAGCTTATGCCGCGGCCTCAGAGCGAGTTGCCGAACCGCTGTCACAGGCCTACTCGGCGACTCGGCAACAGGTCGTCGAATCGCCCGCGCGGTCGGTTGGCATCGCCTTTGGCGTGGGACTGGTAGTGGGATTGTGCACTGCTAGTTTGATCAAGGATGCAGTCCAGCCCCCACCTCGCCGCTCTTGGTACTAAGCAAACGGCCCGCCTAGATGTTTAGGCGGTGGCAGTCGGTATGCCCAACTTTACGTCCACTCGAGCTGTCTGTTCGAGCTGGCTCGATTATTCGAGTTGGACGACTTCCCCGCCGGCCCGGCTGCCCAGTGCGCGCCAAGTTTGCAGATTTACAGACTGGCTCATGAAGCGGACGGAGCCGTCGCATAAGCCCACCTCCACGCCGCCGGAATGATAGCTCCGAGACGTGACAGACGCGTATGTGATGCCGGTTAGAGAGTGTCCCTCGCGGGAGGAGTTGAAGTCCAGGTCGTACAGTTTGCCGCCGGATTCGTAGGGGACCACGGTATTGGGGCTGAACGTGGTGGTGAAGCCGCTTTGGTGGATGCGTGCGTCGACCCATTCGGTATGCCCGGAATCGGTCTTAAAGCTGCCGCCCAGCGCCGCTACGCTGGCCGGTTGGCCGGGTGTGGGAACGCCTGTGCCCGACGGATTTCCTCCGTCGCGCAAGTACGGGGTATAAGCTTTGACTTCTGCAAAAGCTAGCGTGTTGCTGGTGCCGTCCGCCAAACTGCCCATATTCAGTGCGCTGTTTGGGTAAAACAGCCCGCTGCCGCCTTGGTTGCTCTGTGGGTTATAAATAAACCATTCGCCCATGTTGGCACCGTAGTTTAGCGGGTAGTGTGTAAAGGTGGGGTCGGTCGTTTTAGGATCCAGCCGCGGTTCATCGCGCGTCTCACTGGGGCACATAAACGTCGGAACGCGAGTACGAGTCACCAGACCTTGCACGCCATAAGATAAATTCCAGTCGATGATCTGTTGCAGATTGCCCTGCTCAAGTTGCGGTAGAAGACGTGCTTGGGCTGACCATCCCCCACCGGTAGCTGTGCGGCTGTAGAAGCCCGATGGAGGGAATTTGCGGAAGGTATCGTGGTAGTTGTGCAGGGCCAAACCCAATTGCTTAAGGTTGTTCGAGCAGCTCATGCGGCGGGCGGCCTCGCGAGCGGCTTGCACGGCCGGTAGCAGTAGACCGACCAGGATGCCGATGATCGCAATGACTACTAACAGTTCGACGAGGGTGAAGCCACGACGGTAAATGCTCAGGCGAGAATGTAAGTGGATCATGCTAAATGTCTGTTGCGGTATTGAGACTCAGTATCAGTTACTGGCACGATTAAAAGCAGTTTGATTTAATTTCGCAAGCGGTAAGGCCGAATTTTTTGAGAAAATTCGCGGGTAGCGTGAGTTCCGGCGTGCTCTGCCGCACTGGCCGATCAGCTGGTGCAATTTCGCCCGGCTGCTTTACACGGTACACTCTTGGGTTTCCCTTATTCGATGATTGACCAATTAAGTGAGCCCGGCACCCGAACGCGACCTAGATGTTGACCCATCGGCTCAAGTAGCTCCGACAGCACGGGCGGCCCCGTTGCCCTCCCTGCGGACTGCGGCAAGGTCGTTGCCACGGGCGAGTTCCCGCTCTCGGCGATTGGCCGATGTGGTGTTCTTCCTGATCATGGGAGGACTGTCAGGCTGTTTCGTAGTGTTGATCGTCTTGCTGCTGGCTGCCGATGTCCTGTTTACCACTTGGGGCGACTTCGTCGCGGCGTTTTACAAGCCTGAGATCCAGGCGGCGATTCGGCTGACTTTGACGAGCTGTACGACGGCAGCTATTTTGTCGCTGTGGGTCGCCACACCACTGGGGTACGTGCTCTCTCGCTATCGCTTTCCAGGCCGCTGGATTGTCGACACCTTAGTCGATATTCCGATCGTGTTGCCGCCGCTGGTGCTGGGGCTAAGCTTATTGATCCTGTTTCACCTACAGTGGGGATCGTGGCAGTTAGAAGCTATGCTGCGGGATCAGTTAAAATTTCCGGTGACCTTCCATTGGCCAGCGGTGGTCCTAGCCCAGTTCTCTGTGGCCTGTGCCTTTGCGATTCGCACCATGCGCGTGACGTTCGACCAAATCAATCCACGTGCCGAAGATGTAGCCCGCACGCTGGGCTGCACCCGTGGCCAAGCCTTTGTGAAAATAGCCTTGCCGCAGGCCGTTCGCGGAATGGTAGCGGCTACGACAATCGCTTGGGCACGCGCCTTGGGTGAGTTTGGGCCGATACTGGTTTTTGCAGGCTCGACGCGCATGCGAACCGAAGTCTTGTCGACGACCGTTTTCTTGGAGTTGAGCGTGGGACGCTTGGATGCGGCTGTGGCCGTATCGCTTTTGATGGTGGCTATGGCGGTAGTTGTGCTGCTAATCCTCCGCATGGTCGGCATCGGCTTAAGTGGAGGTAGCCAGTGATCGAGCTTTTGGGAGTCGGCATGCAGGCTGGTAAATTTGTGCTGCAAGATATCAACTGCCTCATACCGAGCGGCAGCTATGCAGTGCTGATGGGCAGGACCGGATGTGGCAAAAGTTCGCTTCTGGAAGCGATTTGTGGACTGCGGAGCGTGGCCAGCGGTTCGATTTTAATCTCTGGCGTTGATGTGACTCGCTGGTCGGTGGCGGATCGTGGCATTGGCTATGTACCGCAGGACTTAGCTTTGTTTCCCACCTTGACCGTGGCCGAGCATTTGCAGTTTGCGCTGCGGATTCGCCGTTGGTCGCGGGCTGCCATTGCCGAACGAACGGAGCAGTTGGCCACGGAATTGGGAATAAAACACCTGCTGTCGCGGCGCGTCCGGCGGCTTAGCGGCGGCGAGGCACAGCGGACCGCCCTGGGGCGAGCGCTGTCGTTCTACCCTGACGTGCTGCTGCTCGATGAGCCGCTCAGTGCGCTGGACGAAGCCACCCGTCGTGAGATCGGGGAGCTGCTGCACTTTATCAAGACGACCAATAGCGTGACCACGCTGCACGTAACTCATAATCAAGCCGAAGCGGAGCAATTGGCGGACCTACGACTGCAGTTGTCCGAGGGGCAGATGCTGGTGCTGTAGTCGGCGTTAACCTCCAGTCATGAATTTGCGAGCGTCCCTTGAGCGGGCTGTCGACTTGCTGGGCGAAACACTATCATAACAAGCTAGCAAACATAGATTTTCTCACTCAAGACTTTTTAGGGCAGGTATGCATGGGCCATACGCTCGATTGGAAAAACAGCGGCGACCCGCGGGATCTGGTCCACATCGCAGTTCAAGCACTGGTGGAAGGGCATCTGGTTGCGCTGCCAGCGGAGACGGCCTATCATGTATTCGCTAGCGGCCTGCGGCCGGAGGCTGTGGCGAAACTAGTCGCCCTGTCGCAGCACCAACAAGCTCGCCAACCTTGCATTTTTCTCCGCTCGCCTCAGGAAGCTCTCGACTACTCGCCGACGCTTTCGCGGGTGGCCAGCCGAATGGTCTATCGCGGCTGGCCTGGGCCGTTGGTGCTGGAATTGGGCGCGGACCAGGACGAGAGTCTGTCGAGCAGTCTGCCGCAAACCGTTCGCAGTCAATTGCTGATCGATGGCAAGTATCTTCCGCAAAGAGTGGCTGCCCATGATGCGATCGTTCAGGCCATGCGGCTGATGCCAGGCCCGTTAGTCGCCGCGCCGATGGTCGATCCGCAAGGCAAGGCGATTTGCACCGGCGAACAAGCCGCGCGGGCTGCCGGCGACGCGGTGGCTGTTGTGATCAACGATGGTCCTACCCACTACGGCGGATTTGCTTCCACCGTTCGCATCGATGGCAATATCTGCCGTTTGACCGCGGCGGGCGTCATCGAATTTGAAGCGCTGCAACGCATGAGCCAGTTTACCGTGCTGCTGGTCTGTACTGGAAACACCTGTCGTAGCCCGATGGCCGAAGCGATTCTGCGCGATCTGCTGACTCGACGTTTTCCCGAGCTCTTTGCAGGCGCCTTGCCACCCGCCACCATCGCATCGGCGGGCCTAAGCGCCTTTCCGGGCGGTCCGGCGGCCAGTGAAGCCATTTCGGTGTTAAAAAAGCGTGGGCTGAACCTAGCCAACCACCAGAGCCACTCGATTACCGAAAGAACTCTCCGCCAAGCGGATTTAATCCTGGCCATGACCAGTTCGCATCGTTCGGCTATCTTGGAGCGTATGCCCGAGCTGAGTAGCAAAGTGCACCTCATTAGCGGTGGTAATAGCGATGTCTCAGACCCTTTCGGGGGGGATGAAGCGGGCTACGAGGTTTGTGCGGATGAATTGACGCAGTATTTACACAGTTGGCTGAATATGTTCGAAGAATCTTGGTTTCCTGCTTGGCAGCTTGAAGTAAATTAGCAGTTGATCGCGTCGGTGGTATAAAATGCGCTCCGGGCGACGGCGTGTGCCTGTTTCGATTCTGTTCCCCTCTCGTTTCTCCATGCGGTGTCTTTCACCATGCGTATATCCATTGGCAGCGACCATCGCGGTGTACATATTAAAGCGCGATTGATTGCGTCTCTAGTCGCAGCTGGCCACGAAGTGATGGACCTCGGTACCGAGGGGGAAAGTAGCGTCGACTATCCTGATTTTGCTTCTGCCGTCTGTCGCCGGGTAGCCCAAGGGGAGTCCGAGCGCGGTATTCTGATCTGTGGCACGGGAATCGGAATGGCTATCGCCGCCAATAAGTTTAAGGGCGTCCGCGCGGCCAACTGCTACGATCAGGTCATGGCAGAATTGTGCCGCCGGCACAACAACGTCAACGTCCTATGCCTGCCCGGGGATTTGATTGGCGACGGGCCAGTCGACGAACTGGTCAATGTGTGGTTATCCACTGAGTTTGAAGCTGGGCGGCACGAGCGTCGGCTGGACAAGATCGTGCGGATTGAAGATGAGCATGAACCCGGTAACGGGGCATAGAAACTGGCAATAGCGTGACTGAGCGAGCCAACCATCGGCGTCCTAAGATCAGCCAGCCAATGCTGTCGAGCTTCCAGTGGTTTGTCGCTCGGTACCTGGCTAAAAACTTTCATACGCTTGCCGTGCATCGCCATGCGTTGCTGCGTGACTTCAGCGATGGGAGCAACTTGAATGTCGGCTCCTTTGTCGGCTCATCGACCGCTCCACAAGATCTACCCATAGGGCCCGCCGACAACATCGTGGTTTACGCCAATCATGCGTCCTGGTGGGATCCGCTGGCGGCTATCTTCGTTGCTCAGCGCCTGTTCGCTGGGTGGGCCATGTATGCGCCGATCGATGCTGAGGCCCTGCGGCAATATCCGATGTTCGGCCGTATGGGCTTTTTTGGAGTCGAGCAGCACAGCTCGCGCGGAGCGGCCGAGTTCCTACGCACGGCGGAGGGCATTTTAAAACGCCCAGCGACTTCGCTGTGGCTGACGCCCGAAGGCCGCTTTGCCGACGTCCGCGATACGACAGCCAAGCTCATGCCCGGCTTGGCCCACTTGGCCCGGAAGCTTTCAAAACCACAGCATCTGCCGCTCGGTCAGCATGGCTCAGCGGCTGAGCTTCGCATGGATGGGCGGGCTGCCGCCGGCCATGCAGCGCGAGTATGGTTTATACCGCTGGCGGTCGAATATACGTTCTGGGAGGAACGCCAGCCCGAGTTGCTCATGCGTTTCGGCCAGCCGCTGTCTGCAGCCGAGTTGACAGCCAGCAGCAAGCAGACCTGCGATCGCATCTTGACCGATCGTCTGCGCACAGCGCAGGCGGAGCTAGCGACGCTCAGCATTTCGCGCGACGCGTCCCAGTTTGAAATTCTGCTGGGCGGTAGCCGTGGAACCTTCTTCGTCTACGACTGGTGGCGCACGCTGTGCGGCCGTATGCGCGGCGAGCCCGTGAAGACTGCGCATGGCGAGAAGTTCGAGCAACGTTAGCTGTTTTTCCCCCATTAACTTGCTAGAATAATCGCTTTTCTGCCAATGCTTCGTAGACAACCGCAATTGCCGGATGCTATGTTGTCGGCCATCGCCAGCCTGCGACAGGTGCGGGACGCGAATCGATGAGTTGGTCGCAAAGGGATCGCACGCATGAATTTGACCTCCGGTGTCATTACTAAAAAGAGGGTTTGGTCAGACGGACTATTCACGCTTTCGGTGGAAGCTCCCGAAGTTACCCCGTTCGAACCTGGCCAGTTTTTGCAGCTCGGCACAGATACTCCGCACGGTCACGTGATCCGTCCGTACAGCGTCGCGTCGCCCCATGGGCGGATCCTCGAGTTCTTCATCGTCTTGGTGGCAGATGGCAAATTGACGCCGCACCTATGGAGCAAGCAGGTAGGCGACTCAGTTGAGGTGAGTGTCAAGGCGGCGGGTAGCTTTGTCTTAAGCCGTGCTCCGCAGGGGCACGTGCTGTGGTTGATCGCCACGGGTACCGGATTGGCGCCCTACATCGCCATGCTGCGCACCGAGGAGCCGTGGCAGCGCTACAACAAAATCGTCGTTGTGCACGGTGTACGCTATGAGGCTGACCTAGCTTATCAAGACGAACTGGCCGGTTACAAAGAACGCTACGGCGATCGATTCGATGCAGTGCCAGTGGTCTCGCGAGAGCAGTCCCAAGGTGCTCTGCATGGACGCATCACTACGTGCATCGCCAATGGGTCGATCGAAGCGATCGTCGACCAATCGTTCACGCCGGACTGCTGTGTGATGATGTGCGGCAATCCGGACATGTTGGCCGAAACCGAGCGACTGCTCGGCGAACGGGATATCAAGCGGCACAAGCCCAGAGAACCGGGCCAGATCGTTCTAGAGCGCTACTGGTAGGAGCGGGCGTTCGCAGGCTCCTGACGAGCCTACGAATGAGCGCCAACGAGTGAGCGCCAACCAGCGCACGCACCCTAGGCAACTTCAAATCGCTGGCACCACCACGGCAGAAAGCATCGCGAGCCAACCAGCGCACGCACGCTAGGCAACTTGCCAGGTATCGCCGCTGTGGAAGAGCTTGTTGAGATCCCCTACCCCACGTTTAGCGACGGCGGCATCGACCTGTCCACGCACTTCGTCCTCGAAGACCGGCATGTCGACATCGCGGAAGACGCCGATGGGTTCGGGGAATTCGGGGTAGCGCATTTTGGCAAGCAGATGCACAAGGGTTGTGTCCGACTTTTCATCGTGGAACAGCAGGTCGTCGTGGCTCACGCTGCCGTCGGTCAGGCTCACAACCTCTGGGCGCAGTCCGTTGAGCCGAATGCCCTTGTCGCGATTTTTGCCAAAGATCATGGGTTTGCCATGTTCCAATTCGATCGTGGTATCTTCGCGAGTGGCTTTGTCTTGTGCATAGCTGAATGCGCCGTCGTTGAAGACATTGCAGTTCTGGTAGACTTCGACCACAGCCGCGCCGCGGTGCTGGGCGGCTCGCAACAAAGTCGCAGAGAGGTGTTTGATGTTAACATCGACGCTGCGAGCGATAAACGAAGCCTCAGCGCCCAGCGCGATCGAGATGGGGTTCAGCGGATGATCCACAGCACCCATCGGCGAACTCTTGGTAACTTGGCCGGTAGGGCTGGTCGGCGAGTACTGACCCTTGGTCAGACCGTAGATGCGATTGTTGAACAGCACCATAGTTAGGTTGACGTTGCGCCGCAGCATATGGATGAAGTGATTGCCACCGATGCTCAGCGCATCGCCGTCACCGGTGATTACGAACACCTTCAGATCGGGGCGAGCTACGCGTAGTCCAGTCGCCACGGCCGGGGCGCGGCCGTGAATACTGTGCATGCCGTAGGTGTTCATATAGTATGGGAATCGGCTAGAGCAGCCGATGCCTGAGATGAATACGATGTCCTCCAGTGGCAGCCCAAGGTTGGGGAGCATCTTTTTCATCTGAGCTAAAATGGAATAGTCACCACAACCTGGGCACCAACGAATGTCTTGATCGCTGGCGAAATCGTTGGCACTAAGGACAGGTAGAGCAGCGCTCATCGGTTGGTCTTCATATTGAAAAAGGAGTGGAGTCGGGCGACGTGTGTGCGCAGCTTAGCTGGCTTGCGACTGCAGTTTAACGGCTGCTGCCGACGGCGCGCCGCTGGTCATTTCTTCGATCTTCTCCACTAGCTCGGTAACGGAGAAGGGTTTGCCTTGAACTCGATTGTAGCCCACGGCATCCACCATGTACTTGGCGCGAATCAGCATGCGCAGCTGGCCCAGATTCAGTTCGGGAATCAGCACCGATTCGTAACTGGACAGAATCTGTCCTAAGTTACTGGGGAAGGGATTCATGTGCCGCAGGTGGCAGTGGGCCACGCTGCGGCCCTCCTGGATGGCTTTTAATACGGCCGTACGGCAGGCACCATAAGTACCGCCCCATGACAGCACCAACAGTTCGCCTTCGTTTGGACCGGTGACTTCTTGGGCCGGGATGACCTTAGCTACGTTGGCGACCTTCTGGGCGCGGATGTGAACCATCTTCTCGTGATTGGCCGCATCGTAGCTAACGTTGCCCGTTCCGTCTTGCTTTTCCAGTCCACCCACGCGGTGCATCAATTCGGGCGTACCTGGGATCGCCCAGGGGCGGGCGAGATTGGCATCGCGTGAATAGGGCAAGAAGTCCTCGCCGGCTTGGCCGCTGGGATGCGTAACATGAATGGGCTTAAGAGAGGTGACATCGGGAATGGCCCAAGGTTCGGAGCCGTTGGCAATGTAGCCGTCTGACAGGATGACAACCGGCACCATGAACTGAGTCGCGATGCGCCAAGCTTCGATCGCCGTGTCAAAGCAATCGCCGGGACTGCGCGCGGCCAGTACCGGCAGCGGTGCTTCACCGTTGCGTCCGAAGAGCAACTGCAACAGGTCGGCCTGTTCGGTCTTGGTCGGCAGCCCGGTGCTCGGACCACCGCGCTGGACGTCGATGACCAGCAGCGGCAGTTCGATCATCACGGCCAGGCCCATAGCTTCAGCCTTGAGGGCAATGCCTGGTCCGCTGCTGGTCGTAACACCCATCGCTCCACCATAGGCCGCTCCGATCGTCGCGCACACTGCAGCAATTTCGTCCTCGGCTTGCACCGTGCACACGCCAAAATTCTTGTACTTGCTCAGCTCGTGCAAGATGTCGCTGGCTGGGGTGATGGGATACGAACCGTAGAACATCTCTTTACCGCTTAAATGGGCAGCGGTCATCAACCCCCAAGCCATGGCTTGGTTACCCATGATATTTCGGTAAGTACCCTTAGGCAGTGTGGCCGATTCGACTTGGTATGACGTGCCGAAGAGTTCTGTGGTCTCGCCGAAAGCCCAACCGGCGCGCAGAGCTCGTTCGTTGGCTTCTTGGATCTCGGGCAGCTTCGAGAATTTAGCTTGGATAAACCGCAGCGTGGCGTCCATCTCGCGGCCGTACAGCCAGTAGACCATGCCCATTGCAAAAAAGTTGCGGCAGCGATCGGCCTCTTTGACGCCCAGTTTGAGCGACTCCACGGCCGTGCGTGTGAGCTTGGTCATGGGGACCTTGGCCAAACGATAATTTTCAACCCATGGCTCATCCAGCGGACTAGTCGTCAGGCCAGCTAGCTTCAGGTCTTTATCTTCGAAGCTGTCTTCGTTAACGATCAGCAAGCCACCTTTACGCAAGTCGCCGATATTGGTGACTAGGGCAGCGGGGTTCATGGCCACTAGCGCATCGAGCGTATCGCCGGGCGTGTGCACTTCGTGTGCGGCAAACTGGACCTGAAAACCGCTAACTCCTGCTCGCGTGCCGCGCGGCGCACGGATCTCAGCCGGAAAGTCTGGAAAAGTGGCCACATCGTTACCGGCAAGTGCGGACGTATTGGTCAACTGCGTCCCGAGCAATTGCATTCCGTCTCCGGAATCGCCAGCAAGTCTTACCGTAATTCCGCTTACTACCTGGACCTGTTTGGCGTCGTGCGCCTGCGGAGAATCAGTCGACATTCAGAGAGTGCCTATTTTAATCTGTGGATAGGTGGGAAAGGTGTGACTTGCCCGCAGCGGAACCTTGCGCTGGAAATTGCGTCCCTGCCGATTATATCGGTTATATCGAATATTCTGCCTGGGCGGGAACACTTAATTTTACAAATGAGCAGCCCTTTGAGTAAGACGCATAATCCCTATTCTCCATCAGAAACAGGGGTTTGCCATACAAATCGGGCCGCCTGAGACTAAAAGCCGCAGACGCTGCGCTCTGCGGAGGCGACTACATGTTGATCTCGTAGCCCGCTCGGGTGTCTCGCGCCAGAAATGCGTTGGCCTGCTCGTCGCCCACAATCTCGCGTTTATCCGCATCCCACTGCAGTTCTCGTCCAAGTCGCATGGCGATGTTGGACAAATGGCAAATCTCAAGCATGCGATTATGAGACCAGACATCGGAGATGGGCTGCTTGCGCGACTTCATGGCTTCGATAAAGTTGACGGTATGATTCTCGCTGACCGGGCCGCCGTAAACTTCTTCAATGGCGCCTGCGGGCAGCGGGTTGCTCTTCAAGTCCTCGACCGGTGCGCCGGTCAGCTTGCCGCGATTGACGAAGAACCGCCCCTCGGTCCCTTCGAACAGAATGCCGTTGTCCCCTTCGCTCGTAATTAACATCTCCACTTCGTGGGGCATGGCGACTTGGATATCAAAGCTGGTGGCCGCGTTGTATTGGTCGTGCACGACTGGGTAGCCGTCTCGGTGTTCGACCGGCAGTTGGAACTTGACCGGGGTGATCTTGCTCGGCCCCGTATCGTCGGCACCCAGAGCCCAGCAAGCGATGTCGACGTGGTGGGCGCCCCAGTCGGTTAGCTTGCCTCCGGCGTACTCGTGCCAGTGGCGGAAGGAGTAGTGACAATTGCTATACAGTGGAACGCCGCCGCCGTAGCCTTCGCGCATTTCGGGCAGAGCCCGGTAGTCTACCTTGGGAGCTGGCCCCAGCCAAAAGTCCCAGTCCAGTCCCGCGGGCACTGCGGCGACGGGAATGACTGGCGAGGCCTCCATGCCATTGATGCCGCAAGTGACTTTCTTAACCTTGCCGATGCGGCCGTTTCTAACCAGTGCGACTGCTTGTAGGAAACGCTGGTCGGACTCGGTGCGCTGCATGGTGCCCACCTGGAAGACGCGCCCCGTCTGCTTGACGATGCGCTCGATCAACTTGCCTTCATCGATGGTCAATGTCAGTGGTTTTTCGCAGTACACATCCTTGCCTGCCAACATTGCTTCCACGGCGATTTTAGTATGCCAGTGATCGGGCGTGGCGATCATGACCGCATCGATGTCCTTGCGATCAAGAATGTGTCGATAGTCTTTATATCCATCTGGCTTTTTGCTCTGAGCCTTTTGCGTCCGTTCGACATAGGTACCTAGGACATTTTCATCAACATCGGCCAGTGCAGCAAAGTCCGCCGACTTGAACGATTTAGCGGTTATACCCCACCCTTGGTTACGCAAGCCAATCGTTGCAAATATCGGGCGATCGTTGGCGGACTGTGCTACCGCGCGCTTCGCCGCCTGGGCCAGCACGGCGGTCGTGCCTAGGGCCAGCGAGCCTTGCAGGAAACTACGGCGGTTGGCCGACTGAGAAACTAGCATGGATGATTCCTCGGAGAGATTGAGACTAAGGCGGGAACGGACATTTCTTCTGGCCTCCATGATAATCGTAAATCGCGCGGGCTGCATGAGCCTGCGTAACACGACTGGCGGTGTCCATGCTACACTTGATAAGCGGCGATCGTTTAGGATGTGGACACTCTGACGAGATCGCTTTGATCTTGACCGCGATTGAGGGCGGATACTAATGGGTGCCATGATGGGCCATCTATGGGAGCACGTGCGGCCAGCGGATTTTTTAGACGTGGCACTCGTTTCAGTCTTTGTGTACGTCATCCTGGTTTGGCTCCGCGAGCGAGCCTCGCGCGCCCTGGGACAAATCGTGCTGCTGCTGGCCGGCGTCTTTCTGCTTGCGCGGTGGTTGGATTTATATCTGACTACGATGGTGTTTCACTTTGGTGCCATGGGGATTTTACTAGCCTTAGTGTTGGTCTTTCAACACGACATCCGCCTGGGCTTTGAGCGGCTGAGTTCATCGCGGTGGCTGTGCCGTCCCCAGGCTTTCGATTCGTCGCTGACTCCCGCCGGGACGATCATCGAATCGGTGATTCAGATGTCGCAGCAGCGCACGGGCGCTCTAATCGTCTTTCCCGGTAGTCAACCGCTAGATCGCCATCTTCGCGGTGGGGTGCCAGTAGACGCAGAGATCAGTCAGCCACTGATCCTGAGCATCTTTCATGCGGATTCACCGGGACACGATGGAGCCATCTTGATCGATGGCAATCGCATCCGCCTGCTCGGTTTGTACCTGCCGCTGACTTCGCAAGTCTCAAGATTGCCCTATGGTGGAACGCGTCATGCCGCCGCCTTGGGGTTGGCCGAGAGTTGCGATGCGACCGTCATAGTCGTCTCTGAGGAACGCGGATCGATTTCGATTGCCCACCAGGGCGAGCTGAAAATGGTGCAACCCGATGATTTACCCGAGCGTCTGAAGCACTGTTTTGAAGGGGCCAGCGGGCCTGCGTCGGTTCCGCTAAAAGCTCGCTTGGCGGACTTCGGAACCAAGGCCGCCGCAGTGATCTGCGCCGTGAGCTTGTGGTTCTTGTTTGCTTACCAGACGGACACCATTCAGCGAACTTTCGTGGTACCTATCGAATACCGCAATCTGCCCGAGGGCTGGGAGATACTCGACCCCAAGCCGACCTATGCCGAGATCACCTTGTCCGGCTCGCAGCCCACGTTTGCAATGCTCAATCCGGCAGCCTTCGCGCTGTCGCTGGATATCGGGCCGGTGGATGTCAGGGATGGTCAGATGAGTCTGGCGTTCTGGGAGACGGAACCGAATTTGAAGAACGTCCCCAAGGATCTAACCATCGAGAACATCATTCCGAGCACCGTCCGCGTCGACATCCGCAAGAAAACTCGCGACAAGCCCGCGGATAAGGCCGCCACTCCGAAGTAGAGTGGAGATAGCTGACCTGTTGTGTTATAGCCGGCCGCCTGCGCGATATACCGCGAGATATATCGCCGGTTGTCATGGCAGTTCGTGCAGCCCGCCAACGAGCTGCGTTGGGCTCATGGCCGCGTGGCGGTTGGACCAGTGCGGCGGATGGATGGTTGGGAATTGACCTTAGGCTTCGTCGAGCAATTCGACGGATTCGAATTTGTTGCCTTCTAACATGGATAGACTCGCGCCACCGCCAGTGCTCACGTGCGTGACTTGCTCGGCAAAACCCAGCTGCTCGATCGCGGCCGCTGAGTCACCACCACCGATGATGCTGGTGGCTTCGCTATCGGCGATGGCCTTGGCTACGGTCTTGGTGCCTTCGTCAAACGGTGGCATTTCAAATACGCCCATCGGCCCATTCCACACGACCGTCTTGGCGCTGGCCAACAGTTCAGCGTACTTCTTCGCGGTTTTAGGGCCGATGTCGAGGCCTTCCCAGCCGTCGGGAATCTCGCCAGCGGGAACGACTTTCTTATTGCAATCAGCTGAGAAATCGTCGCCACAGTGAGTGTCGACAGGTAGCACGAGCTTCTTGCCCCCTTTAGCGACGAGCGACTTGGCTAAGTCAACTTTGTCTTTCTCAACTAGGCTCTTGCCGGTCTGTCCGCCGTTTGCCAATGAGAATGTATAGGCCATCGCGCCGCCGATAAGCACGTAATCACAAATGCCCAGCAAGTTGTCGATGACATTGATCTTGTCGCTAACTTTGGCACCTCCCAGGATGGCTACGAACGGGCGCTCGGGCTGCGAGATGGTGTCGCTCAGGTACTGGATCTCCTTGGCGACCAAGAACCCGGATACCTTGGGTTTGTCTCCCATGGCCTTGGGAACGGCGACCATCGAAGCGTCGCTGCGGTGGCACGTGCCGAAGGCATCGTTGCAGTAGATGTCCGCACCGCTAGCCAGCTGCTTAGCGAACTGTGCATCCCCCGCTTGCTCGCCGGCATTAAAGCGGAGATTCTCCAGCACGAGAACTTGGCCATCTTTCAGCTCGGCCCGCTTGGCTTGTGCGTCGCTGCCGACAGTGTCACTAGCGAACGCGACGGGCTGCTTGAGCAGCTCGCCCACTCGCTTGGCAACCGGCGACAACGAATATTTGGGTTCAGCACCGTTGCCCTTGGGACGGCCCAAGTGGCTGACCAGTACCAAGCGGCCGCCGCGCTGAATCACCGATTCAATCGACGGCAAAGCCATGCGGATACGGCGATCGTCGGTGATCTGGCCAGTGTCATCCTGAGGCACATTGAAGTCGACTCGCATGAGTACTGTCTTGCCACGCGGATCGATGTCAGCGATTGTTTTCTTAGCCATAGTGGATTGTCTATCTAATGCGAATATATGTGAGAACGAAGGCCCGATGAGCCAAGATTATCGTTGCTTCAAGCGGTTTGTCGAGGTGTCGATTGGGTGGCCGCTTCCATGATCTTTTGCTCCGTGGCTGCGGCCCGGCTGAATTCGCCGGTCAACACCCCTTCGCACATCACCAGAATGCGGTCGCTGACGGTGAGCAGTTCGGGCAGCTCTGAGGAGGTCACTAAAATTGCCATGCCCTCGGCGGCCAAGCGCTCCATCAAGCGGTACAGTTCGGCTTTGGCCCCGACGTCGACGCCGCGCGTGGGATCGTCCAACAACAATACCTGTGGGTTGGTCAGCAAGCATCGTCCGACGATGCACTTCTGTTGATTGCCGCCACTGAGGCTATGGATCGATGCGTCGACGCCATCGGCCTTGACCCCCAGTTGCACAACTTGGTGCTGAGCCGCTTGGCGTTCATGCTGTCCTAGCAATACGCCGCGTCGCGATAATGATTTCAGAGCGCACACGCTAATGTTCTCGCGGACGCTCATCGTCGAAAACAATCCCAGGCGTTTGCGATCCTCGGTAACCATGGCGATACCCGCCGACATGGCTTGGGCGGGATGTGCGAAGCGGCAGGGGCGTCCATGCAGCATGATTTGCCCTTGGTGCGGCAGCGGACTTGCGCCGAAGAGGCACTCGAGCAGCTCGGTCCGGCCAGCTCCCATCAATCCGGCGATGCCTACGATCTCGCCACGCCTCAGTTGAAAGCTGATGTCGCGCAGACGCCAGCGCTGCGCGTGTCCGGGCCACGGCAGCGACAAGTGGTCGACGGCCAGCACAACGGGCGATTCGCCGGGGATCTGCCGCGCCGCGGGCTGTTCGAGGTCTCGACCGACCATCAAGTGGGCAATCTGGCGGGCGTCGGTGGCGGATTTGTCAACGGTGGTCACGAACTTGCCGTCCCGCAGCACCGTGATCCGATCCGCCAAGCGGAATACTTCGTCCATCTTATGAGAGATATACAGAATGGTTACGCCGCGGCTGCGCATTGCATCGATCACTCCATACAGCCGGGCCACTTCCGATTCCGTAAGCGCACTGGTCGGTTCATCCATGATCAAGATGGAGGATTGCAGTGCTAGGGCTTTGGCAATTTCGATCAGTTGCTGGTCGCCCACGCGTAGCGAACTGACTAATGCTGTGGGCGAAATGTGCGATTTCAATTCCGATAGCAACTGAGCGGATTGGCGTTCCATTTCGCGACTGTTGAGCAGGCCGAAGCGATTGGTTATCTCGCGTCCCAAAAAAATATTGGCGGCCACACTTAGTTGCTCGACCAAATTGAGCTCTTGGTGGATGATGCTGATGCCCACCCGCTCCGCGTCGCTGGTCGAACTAAAACGCTGTGGTTGGCCGTCGATCCACAGCTCGCCAGAGTAATCTGGAATGACTCCTGAGAGGATCTTCATGAGCGTGCTTTTGCCCGCGCCGTTCTCTCCCATGATGGCATGCAGTTCGCCTGGCAGCACGTCGAAGCTGACATCGTCCAGTGCATGCACTGCATTGAACTTTTTACCGACGTGGCGAATGGAGACCAAGGGCTGCATGGAGTATTAGCTCGCTTACGCGGAGGACTGCACTGGTTACTTGGAGCGTTTGGTTTCGATAAACCCCCGCACCGTTAGGGCGGCGGCGACGGCCACTCCGGCGACGACGGGATAGACCGGAGCGAACCAGGGTTTTTCGCGAAAGAACAGGACGACGGATATGCCGGCCAGTAGACTCAGCACAGGGATCGAGGCCCAGCCGATAGCGCTGGCAAAAAATGGACGCCGCAGCGTAGTTACTCCACGCTGGCTGAAGCTGACGGCCAGCACGACTACGATGCCCACGATCATGCCTTCGTACACATCGGCTCCAGTGCCGACGATCTTGTTCACTGCGTCGATAACGGTCCGCAAGAACAAGCAGCCCAGCACAGTGCCGGGGATGGTCCCTACGCCACCGGTCAATGCGCAGCCGCCGATGACGGCAGCCGCGATGGCATTGAGCTCATATCCGCGGGCCAGCACGTCGGGCTTAGCCGATCCCTGGTCGGCAAAGTAGACGATGCCGACCATCGACGCGGAGACCGCGCCAATAACGTAGGCCAACCACTTTAGCCGGTCGGTGCGGATGCCGCTCAGTTTGGCTGCGGCCTCATTGCCACCCATCGCGTGCAGATGCCGGCCGACCACAGTTCGGCTCATGAGGAACCAAATGACCGCCGCAAAAATGAGAAAGACGATCGACACGCTGGTTACGTCCTTGAGCGAATCGCGCAGGTGCAGGTCGGGGAAATCGATTTGCGATCGATTGCCCGTGACTGCTAAGATTAGCCCGCGACCAAAGCTGCGCAGGCCGACCATCGTGGCCAGTGTGGCGATAAACGGCGGCAGTCCGACACAGGTAATGAGCCATGCGTTGAGCGTGCCGATCATCACCCCGGCCACGAGCGTGCCGATGATAGCCACGATGACCACGCGAGTCTGAATATCGCCCGCGCGAAAACCCTCAGGATCGATCAACATCAGTAGGCTGCTAAACACCGTCGCGCTGAGTGCGATGACTGAACCGCTCGAGAGATCGATGCCACCGGAGATGATGATGACCGCGCTGCCCAGAGCAAAGAAGCCCAGGAAGACGGTGTTGCGGATAATCAGCTCGGCCGTGCTGCCAGGGCTGTTCAGATAGGTCTGCCCTGGGTCCAGAGCGATGGTAGCGGCGATAACGGCCAGCCAAGCCAGAATGAGCTTGACTTCTACGCTGGCTAAACAGCGGCGTACGATGCCAGGGCGGTCTGCTGTCACGCTATACATGCGCCTCGTGGAAATGAAGATCGTCAGGCACTCGAAAGACACT